>NZ_JBFREQ010000001.1:0-497813 GCF_052114385.1 Variovorax sp. M-6
TTCAGGCGGAAGAAGGGCCGCGCGTGTTTGAGCGAAGCGAGTTTGCGCGGACCCCGCCTGAAGCGAGCACCGCAAGGCAGCCCGAAGGGCCGGCGCAGTGGGGTCGACGGGCCCGCACCGCATGCCGGGCGCGCTTCCATGGGAAACAAGCCCGGGGTACAACCAACTGGCGCTCCGCTTGGAGACAATCCCCGAGCCCAATTCCTGCCCCTCGCACCCGCCCTGGGCGGGCAGCTGTAAGCTCTGCCCTATGCTGCTTCACGTCACCCATGCAACCCGCTACGACTACGCGCCGCCGGTCGAGACGGCGCAGCACCTGGCGCACCTGAAGCCGATGAACACCGCCTCGCAGCGCCTCGTGAGCCATGCGCTGACGATCAGCCCGACACCCGCCCTGCACGAGGAGTCGCCGGACGTCTACGGCAATGCGCGCGCCTTCTTCGCGCTCGAGGCGACGCACGACGAGCTGGTGGTGACCGCCGAGAGCGTGGTCGAGACCGCGCAGCCCGTGCTGTCGCCGGCGGCGGCGCCCAAGCTGCCGTGGGAAGAGGTGCGGGAGCGCTTCCGTTACGTCAAGGACTCGAGCTACGACCCGGCCTCCGAGTTCGTCTTCCCGTCGCGCTACGTGCCGCGCCATGACGACTTCGCCGCCTACGCGCGGCCCAGCTTCGCACCGGGCCGGCCGGCCTTCGACGCCGCGCTGGACCTCACGCTGCGCATGTACCGCGACTTCGAATACGACGCCGAGAGCACCGAAATCAGCACGCCGGCGATCGAGGCCCTGGCGCAGCGCAAGGGCGTCTGCCAGGACTTCGCCCACATCATGATCGCCTGCCTGCGCACCCTGGGCCTGCCGGCGCGCTACGTGAGCGGCTACCTGCTGACCCAGCCCCCGCCCGGCCGCCCGCGCCTGGTCGGCGCCGATGCCTCGCACGCCTGGGTGTCGCTCTACCTGCCAGGCGCCGACGGCCCCGGCGACTGGGCCGACTTCGACCCGACCAACGGCCGCCAGCCCGGCGAGGACTACGTGACACTGGCCGTCGGCCGCGACTATTCCGACGTCTCGCCGATGCGCGGCGTGCTGCATGGCGGGGCCCGGCACACGCTCGATGTCAGGGTCACCGTGCGGCCGCTCGAGGAGCTGAAGGACGAAGCCGCCCGCATCGCACAGGCCCTGTCGCAAACCCAATCCCAATCCCAATCTCAATCCCAGAACAAGGAGTCCTCATGAACATCTACGACACGCTGTCCCGCCTCGGCATCACCCTGCCGCCCGTCGCCACCCCGGCCGCGGCCTACGTGCCCTTCGCGCGCACCGGCAACCTGGTCTTCCTCTCGGGCCACATCGCCCGCAAGGACGGCAAGCCCTGGGTCGGCCAGCTCGGTGCCGCGCTCGGCACGGACGAGGGCAAGCAGGCCGCGCGCGCGATCGCGATCGACCTGCTCGGCACCCTGCACGCGGCGGTCGGCGACCTGAACAAGGTCAAGCGCATCGTCAAGCTCATGAGCCTGGTCAATTCGACCAGCACCTTCACCGAACAGCACCTGGTGACCAACGGCGCGAGCGAGCTCATGGCCGAGGTCTTCGGCAGCGAGAAAGGCGCCCACGCGCGCAGCGCCTTCGGCGTCGCGCAGATCCCGATGGGTGCCTGCGTGGAGATCGAGCTGATCGCCGAAGTGGAATAAGTTGACCCCCACGCTCCTCACTTCGTGTGTCGCTGCCCCCCGAGGGGGCCGCAGGCCGACTTGGGTCGGCCCGGCGCCGGCCTGAGACCGCCCTCGATGGACGGCACCGATCGCCACCTGCTGAGCCTGCTCCAGGCCAACGCCAGGGAGCCAGCGGCGCTGCTCGCCCGCAAGCTCGGCGTGGCGCGCACCACGGTCGTGGCCCGCGTCGCGCGGCTGGAACGCGACGGTGTGATCGCCGGCTACGGCGTGCGGCTCGGCCAGCGGCTCGAACAGGCCGCGGTACGGGCCTACTGCGGCCTGAGCGTCGCGCCGCGCATGGGCACGGCGGTGGTCCGCGCGCTCGAGCGCCTGCCCGAGGTCGAGGAGCTGTCGGCGGTCAGCGGCCAGTACGACTACATGGTGTTCCTGCGCTGCGAAAGCAACGAGCAGCTCGACGCCCTGCTCGACCAGATCGGCCAGATCGAAGGCATCCGGCAGACGCACACGGCGGTGGTGCTGAGCCGCAAGGTCGACCGGCGCAGCGCAGTCCCTCCTGCACCAGACTGAGCCCGGTGCGCCGGCTCAGTCGAACTGCACCCCCTGCGCCAGCGGCAGGCCGGTCGAATAGTTGATGGTGTTGGTGGCGCGGCGCATGTACTGCTTCCAGGCGTCGGAGCCGCTCTCGCGATCGCCGCCGGTGTCCTTCTCGCCGCCGAAGGCGCCTCCGATCTCCGCGCCGCTCGGGCCGATGTTGACGTTGGCCATGCCGCAGTCGGAACCCGCCGCCGAGAGGAAGCGCTCGACCTCGCGCAGGTCGTTCGAGAAGATGCACGAAGACAGTCCCTGCGGCACGTCGTTGTGCAAGGCGATGGCTTCTTCCAGGCCCTCGCAGCCCAGCACGTAGAGCAGCGGACCGAAGGTCTCGCGGCGCACCAGCTCGGTCTGCGCCGGCATGTCGGCAATGGCCGGTTGCACGTAGAAGGCGTTCGGGAAGCGCTCGGCCAGGACACGCCCGCCCCCGACCAGGATCCGTCCGCCCTGCTGCCACGCCTCGGCGATGGCGCGCTGCAGGGCGTCGTGGGCCGCTTCGTCGATCAGCGGGCCCACCAGGACGCCCTCCTGCAGCGGATGGCCGATGCGCAGGCTCTCGTAGGCCGGCAGCAGCTTGGCGATCAGCGCGTCCTTGACCCGACGATCGACGATCAGCCGGCGCAGCGAGGTGCAGCGCTGGCCCGCGGTGCCCACGGCG
Organism: Variovorax sp. M-6; assembly: GCF_052114385.1. Lineage (NCBI taxonomy): Bacteria > Pseudomonadati > Pseudomonadota > Betaproteobacteria > Burkholderiales > Comamonadaceae > Variovorax > Variovorax sp. M-6. The sequence continues at coordinate 2,918 of NZ_JBFREQ010000001.1, forward strand.
CTGAACAGGATGGCGCGCAGCGCCATGTCGAGATCGGCCGCCGGCGTCACGATCATCGCGTTGTTGCCGCCGAGCTCGAGAATGCGGCGGCCGAAGCGCGCCGCCACCCGCGGGCCGACCTCGCGGCCCATGCGCGTGGAGCCAGTCGCCGACACCAGCGCGATGTCCGGGCTGTCGACCAGCGCCTGCGCCTGCGCACGGCCGCCGATCGCGATCTGGGCCAGGCCCGCCGGCGCGCGCTCGCCGAAGCGCGCGATCGCGCGTTCCAGCGCCCTGAAGGTGGCGAGTCCCGACAGGGGCGCCTTCTCGGACGGCTTGAAGATCACCGGGTCGCCGCACACCAGCGCGATGGCCGCGTTCCAGGCGAACACCGCGCTCGGGAAATTGAAGGCCGTGATCACGGCGACCGGGCCCAGCGGGTGGTACTGCTCCATGATCCGGTGGCCCGGGCGCTCGGACACGATGGTCCGGCCATAGAGCTGGCGCGACAGGCCGAGCGCGAACTCGCAGATGTCCACGCCTTCCTGCACTTCGCCCAGGCCTTCCTGGGCGATCTTGCCGACCTCGATCGAGATCACATGGCCGATGTCGGCCTTGGCACTGCGGAGCTCGTCGCCCCACAGCCGCACCAGCTCGCCGCGCGCGGGCGCCGGCAGCTCGCGCCAGGGGCGGAATGCGGCCTGCGCGCGGGCGATCAGCGCGGGCATCGATGCCGCCGGGGTTTCATGCAGACGCGCCAGTTCCGCGCCGTCGATGGCCGAGCGCACGCCCAGCGTGCCGCCGGACAGGTCCGCCGCGTCGATGCCGCAGCGCGCCAGAATCGTCGATGGATCGTTCATGGTCTCGGCTCTTTCCCTATGCGGCACCGCGCCTGAAGCCCCCGGGTTCCCTCGCTTCGCGTGATCGCTGCCCCCGAGGGGGCCGCAGGCCGCGTTGGGGCTGGCCGGCGTCGGCCTGAGGCGGCCAGGCATGCGCGAGAGTCGGGCCTGCACGGTCGTCACCCGGGCTCGAATCATCCAGGCCAGCGTAGCAACGGCCCACGCGCGTGGCAAGGAAGGCGTCGAACGCCACCTGCTCCTGTCGCACGAAACCTCGCGCCGGCAGGCGGCCGGTGCGCAGCAGCTCGAACACGCCGACCACGCCCGCGGCCGTCGCCAGTTCGATCGCGGTGCGGTCGACGCCACGCAGCCGGCCGCCGTGGATGCGGGCGATGCGGGTCTCCTGCTCGAGCCGGCCCTCGCGCAGGCCCGAGGCCGACGCGAACACGACCACCCGGTCCTCCCGGCTGTGGGGTACGGCGTGGTCGAGCACCTGCCGCAGCAGATCGCGGCGCTCGCCCAGCCGCAGGCCGTTCAGCAGCAGGTCCATGGCATCGCGGTGGCCGGGGTAGCGCAGGGTCTTGTAGTCGAGATCGCGCACCTGTCCGGCGAGCGTTTCGCACAGCGTGCCGAGCCCTCCCGAGGTGTTGAAGGCCTCGAAGCACTCGCCGTCGAGCACCAGCGTCTCGAGCCCCTCGAGCGGCTGCACCGTGACCGGCCGCCCCTGCACGATGGCCGCGCACGGATGGCAGTACTGGTTGATGACGCCGTCGATGCTCCAGGTGAAGTCGTAGCGCAGGCGGTTGGTGGCGTGGCGCGACAGCGCGCCGACGCGCAGGTGCAGCGACTGCAAGTCGTCGAAGCGCCCTGCCAGGTGCCCGCCCAGCATGCCGATCACGCCGGGCGCGAGCCCGCACTGCGGCATCAGCACCGCGTCGGCGCCGTCGGCCAGGGCGCGGATGGCGCGGGTGGCCGAGACATCCTCGGTGAGGTCGAGGTAGTGCACGCCGCGCGCGCGGGCCGCCGCGGCGACGCGTGCGGCCAGGTGGAAAGGCAGCGCGTTGATGACCATCTCGTGCCCCTCCAGCGCGGCCGCGAGCCCCGTGTCGTCCTCGGCATCGACGACGGCGCGCCGCACCAGCCGGTCGCCGAGTTCGCGCCGCGGGGGCTCGCGGTCGGCCAGCGTGACCGCAATGCGGTGGTATTCGGCCAGCATGTCGGCCACCGTGCCGCCCACCTTGCCCGCGCCCAGCACGAGGATGTTGCGAATCAGGATCGGGTTCATCGGGCACCTCCTTCCAGCGATCGAGCCTCAGGAACTGTAGGAGGCCGCGCTGGCATGGAGAAGCCGCCATTGCGTCGAGGAAACGCGGCGCCCCGACGGAACGACGGGATGGACGGTCGAAGGGTCAGGCGCCGCCTCCGGGGCGCGCTGCAAGAAAAACCATCGTGCTTGTAAAGCCGTTGACATACGGCGCCGCAACGCGTTCCTAAACTGGACCGCAGCCAACCCCTCCACCTCACAGGCCCAAGGCAAGCCGCCTCAACCCCTGCATCTCGCGAATCACGCAATGCGACTTGACCATCTCGATCAGTCCCTGCTCCTGCAGCTGCAGGAGCACGTTCGAAGTCATGACCCGGCTCAGGCCGGCGATGTTGGCCATCTCCTGGTGCGTGAACGAAATCCGTATCGCGACACCCTGCGCCTGCGCCTCGCCGTAGGTGCCGGCCAGTTGCACCAGGTGGTGGACCACCCGCTGCGCGGCCGTGGCCTGGCTCAGCAACAGGTTCTGGTGCGCCAGCACGCGCAGCTTGACGCTCATGAGCCAGAGCACCTGGCGCAGGCAGGCCGGATCGCGCTCCATGCACAGCAGCAGGTGCTGCCGCTCGACCTGCCGCGCAACGACATCCGACGAAGCGACCGCGCTCACCGAGTGCCTGCCGTCCAGGAAGGCGCTGCACTCGCCGACCATCCCGTGAGTGCCGACTATCGCCATGTGCTTCTCGTGGCCCGCCGCCGAGAGCAGCACCAGCCGCACCCGCCCCTGTTCCACGACATGGACGTGGGTCACCGCGTCGCCTTGCGAAAACAGGGTCTGGCCCTTGTGGAAACGAACCGTCGGTGCGCCCTGCGCTGTCAGCGTCCCCCAGTCGAAATGCGGCACCTCGATCCAAGCCGAAGGGGTCGCTGTCGTGTCTCCATTCTTGTTCATCGCCTCAAAGCCCCGTCATTGCACCGAGCCGTTTCATGAAACATCCATTCTCTTCGTACCGAAAGCTCTTTCCCATCCTGGACAACGCGATCCAGCTGTCCAGCTGCTCCCAGAGTGCGCTCAGCCTGCCGGTGCGGCAGGCGATCGACGACTACCTCGACGTCTGGGTGCGGCGCGGCGCCGACTGGGGCTACTGGATGGAGCAAGTGGCACTGGCCCGCGCCGAATTCGCCCGCATGATCCACGCCGACGTCGACGACATCGCCGTGCTGGGCAGCGTGTCGGATGCGGCGTCCGCCTTCGCCTCGGCGCTGCGCTTCGAAGCCGATCGGCCGGAGATCGTCACCACCACGCTCGACTTCCCGTCGATCTGCCACGTCTGGCTGGCGCAGCAGCCGCGCGGCGCGCAGACCCGCTTCGTGCCCGTCGAGGCCGGCGGCACGGACACCACCGACCGCGTGGTCGCGGCGATCGACGGCCGCACCGCATTGGTGTCGGTGTCGCAGGCCTGCTTCTATGACGGCCAGCTCGTGGACATCGCCGCCACCGGCCGGGCCGCGCGCCGGCATGGCGCGGTCCAGTTCGTCGATGCCTACCAGTCCGCCGGCTCGGTCGCGATCGACGTGCGCGCGCAGGAGGTCGACGTCCTGGCCAGCGGCGCGCAGAAATACCTGCTCGGGATCCCGGGCATCGCCTTCCTCTACGTGCGCCCCGAGCTCGCGCGTCGGCTCGTGCCCACGGTCACCGGCTGGTTCGGCCGCGTGGATCCTTTCGCGTTCGACCCCGCCCGGCTCGATTTCGCCGACAGCGCGACGCGATTCAGCACCGGAACGCCGCCGATGATGTGCGCCAGCGTCGCGCGCGCCAGCATGGGCCTGCTCAACGAGATCGGCATCCCCGCGATCGAGGCCTACCTGGGGCAACTGTCGGCGCTCGCCATCGAAGAAGCGACGCGCCTGGACCTCGAGGTCGCGAGCCCTTTGGAGCCTTCCGCCAAGGGCGCGAACACGGCGATCCGCATCGCGAATGCGGCCCAGGTCGAAGCACGGATGCTGCAGTCGGGCTACGTGGTCTCGGCACGCAACGACGTGATCCGGATCGCGCCGCACTTCTACAACAACGCCGACGACGTCGTCGGCGCCCTGCGCGAATTGGCCCGCCTCACGCGCTGATGGCCATGCAGATCGACACCCCTCTTCTTCGCTCGCACTGCGCCTCGGTCGTCTGCCGGGTGTCCGCGCCACAGGCCCTGGCCTTTCTTGCCGACGGCCTGCAGCTCGGGCAATGGGCGCTCGGCTGCTGGCAGACCGAAGCGGTCGGCGGCGGCGTGGTGCGCGGCCGCTCGCTATTCGACGACACGCCGAGCTGGGTGCGCCCGGTCGTGGACGAAGCGCACATGACAGTGGTCTACCACGTGGGCGGCGCGCCCGATGGGCTGAGCCCCCGCATCCACGCCGTGGTGGCAGCCGATCCAGGCGGCTGCCGGATCAGCCTGCATGGGTCACGCACGCCCGACATGGACGACGCCCGCTGGCTGCGCCTGGTGCGCTGCCACGAGCTCGAAGTGCTCCTGATCCAGGCACGCCTGGAGCTCCACGCCGCGCCACCCGCTCCGCAAGTTCTTTGACACCACGATGAGGAAGAGATCATGAACCGACGTCATTTCGGCCAGGCCTTCACGGCGGCGCTGCTCACCCCCGCGCTCTCGTCTCCCTGGAGCGCCCACGCGAGCACCAAGGCCTACGCGGGGCCCATCCGCGTGCTGGTGGGCTTCCCGCCGGGCGGCGCCACCGACGTGGTGGCGCGCGCGGTGATCGACAAGCTCGGCAAGGCCATGAACGGCCAGGTGTTCGTGGTCGACAACAAGCCCGGGGCCGGCGGGCAGATCGCCGCCCAGTTGCTCAAGGCCGCGCCGGCCGACGGCTCGACCATCATGCTGTCGATCGACCACACGCAAGTGATCATTCCGCTGACCATCGCTGCCGCAGGCTACGACCCGGTGGCCGACTTCACGGCGCTGGCCGGCGTGGCCTCCTACTACAACGTGCTCGCGGTCAGCGCCGCCACCGACGTCAAGACCATGGCCGAGCTCGGCGCCTGGGTGAAGGCCCATCCGAACGAGGCCAACTACGGCATCCCGGCGGCCGCCAGCGTGCCGCAGTTCATCGGCCACATTGTCGGAAAGTCCTTCGGCGTCACGATGAACTCGGTGCCCTACAAGGGTGGAGCCCCGATGGTGCAGGACCTGCTCGCGGGCCAGATCCCGATCGGCATTGCCTCGATGACCGAATTGATCGAGTACCACCGCGCCGGCAAGGTGCGCATCCTCGCGAGTTCGGGCCAGGTGCGCAGCAAGACCGCGCCCGAGATCCCGACTTTCCTCGAACTGGGCTACAGCGGCATCGACAAGAACCCGTGGCTGGCCTTCTTCGGGCCGAAGGGCATGCCGGTCGAATTCGTCGATCAGTTCGACCGCGCGATGAAGATCGCCCTGGCTCAGCCCGACCTGCAGGAACGGCTGGCCAAGATGGGCAACGAGGTGACGCCGGCGCCGGCCAAGGAGGTCGAGCAGTGGGTGGTCGATGCCTCGCGCGGCTGGGGCAAGGTGATCCGCGACTCGGGGTTCAAGGCGCAATGAGCACCGACTCCGACACGCCACGCACGTTCATCCAGAGCGGCTCCCGCTGGGAGGAGCTGGCCGGCTACTCGCGCGCCGTGGTCGACGGCGACTGGATCTTCGTCTCGGGCACGCTGGGCCAGGTTTTCGCCACCGGCGAGTTTCCGGCCACCGTCGAGCAGCAGTGCGATGTCGCGCTCGACACCATCGAAAGCGCGCTGGCGCAGGCACGGGCCAGCCTGGCGGACGTGGTGCGGGTGCGGGTCCATGTGCCCGATCGCGGCGATGTGATCGCGGTCAGCGGTGTGCTCAAGCGCCGCTTCGGCGCCAACCGCCCGGCCAACACCACGCTGTGCAGCGCATTGGCGGTCGAGGGCGCCAAGGTCGAACTCGAAGTCACCGCCCGGCGCCGCACCTGAGTCTCCTTTTCCTTGTCTGATTGAAAGCCACGATGAACCTCCTGACCCAGCTGGCCACGGCCATGCGCGACCGGTCGGTCCGCACGATCGATCTCACCCACACCCTGAGCGAGGACTTCCCGCCGCTGCAGCTGCCGCCGCAGTTCGGCCAGGTCGCCGCCTTCAAGATGGAGCGCATCTCGCGCTACGACGAGGCCGGCCCTGGCTGGTACTGGAACAACTTCACCTGCGGCGAGCACACCGGCACGCACTTCGACGCACCCGCGCACTGGGTGACGGGCAAGGACCATCCGCGCAACACGGTCGACACCATCGACACCGGCAACTTCATTGCGCCGGCGGTGGTGGTCGATGCCAGCGCCGAGGTCGCCGAGGATGCCGACTGGCTGCTGACGGTGGATTTCCTGCAGGCCTGGGAAGTGCGCCACGGCCGCATTCCCGAAGGCGCCTGGGTGCTGCTTCGCACCGACTGGTCGAAGCGGATCGCCGACCCGGCCGCCTTCGTCAACATGCGCGACGACGGCGCGCACACACCGGGACCGACGCAGGAGGCGGTCGAGTGGCTGATCCGCGAGCGCAACGTGCACGGCTTCGGCGTCGAGACGATCAACACCGATGCGGGTCAATCCCATGGCTGGCCGCTGGCCTATCCGTGCCACACGCTGATGCATGGCGCCAACCGCTATGGGCTGCAGTGTCTGAAGAACCTTGACCAGTTGCCGCCGACGGGCGCGTTGATCGTGTCGGCACCGTTGAAGATACGCGAAGGCTCGGGCAGCCCGTTGCGGGTGCTGGCGCTGGTCGAGGGCGACGCCGGCGGTACGCCGAACTGAGCCGGGGCCAAGGGGTGCGATCGGCTGCCGGAGGCATTTTTCGGATATTTCTGATGGCTCGCATCGACGGCGAAAACTAATCTTGGGGTCATGAATGCAACTCGAGATCTCTCCGTCCACGCCACCGACATCCCCGCCACGTTCACTGCAGCGCAGGTCGAAACGATCCTCGCCTTGAACGAAAAGATCGACGACGCCAAGGCCGGCGCCGCACAGCTGTTGAACGCAATGACGCCCACGCGCTTCAGCGCGGCCCAGGCCGAGTGCATTCGCGAGCTGCTGACCCTGAACGTTCGGGACTTCCACGCGACCTTGGCCGACGCCATGGAACTCGGTCCGCTCAGGGACCGGCTGCGTACGAGCGCACGACGGCTCTCGTAGGCTCACTTGCGCCAGAACGAGGGCGTCAGCAGCGCGATGAAGCTCAGCATTTCAAGCCGGCCGAGCACCATCGCAAAGGTGCAGACCCATACCTGGAAATCCGTCAGGCCGCTGAAATTGCCTGCCGGCCCGACGGTGCCCAGCCCCGGACCGGTGCAGTTCACGCTGGCCAGCACGGCGCTGAAGGCCGTGACCGGGTCGAGGTCTGTCAGCACCAGCAGCATGCTCAGCGAGATCGTGGTCACGCCGTAGACCAGCATGAAGGCCAGCACCGAGAAGATCACGCGGTGGTCGACCACCATGCTGCCGAGCGTCACCGGCTGAACCGCGCGCGGATGCACGAGGCGCGTCATCTCGCGCCGCGCCTGCTTCACGAGGATCAGCACCCGCACCATCTTGATCCCGCAGCCGGCCGAGCCTGCGCTGGTCGCCACGCTCGAAAGCAGCAGCATGAAAAGCGGCGCGAACACGGGCCAGGCCAGGTAGTCGACGGTCGCGAATCCGGTCGTGCTGCCGACGGAGATGGCGTGGAACACGCCATAGCGCAGCGCATCCAACGGCCCGTAGACGCCCTTCACCCACAGCACCACCGCCACCAGCAGGCCGCCGCCGATCAGCGCGATGAGCGTGCCGCGCAACTCCGGGTCACGCCAGAAGCCGCGCCAGTGGCCCTTTCGCATCGCGACGAAATAGAGCGCGAAGTTGCAGCTGGCCGCGAGCATGAAAAGCACGGCCACCCCTTCGAGCAGCGGCGACGCGAAGTACGCAAAGCTCGCGTCGTGCGACGAGAGCCCGCCCAGGCTCACGGTGGTGAACATGTGCATCATCGCGTCGATGGCGGTCATGCCGCCGGCCCAGTACGCGAGGAAGCAGGCCGCCGAGAACGTCGCGTAGATGCCCCAGAGCCCCTTGGCGGTTTCCTTCACGCGCGGCGTCAGCTTGCTGTCCTTGATCGGGCCGGCCACCTCGGCCTTGAAGAGCTGGCTGCCGCCCACGCCGAGCAGCGGCAGGATGGCCACCGCCAGCACCAGGATCCCCATGCCGCCGAGCCATTGCAGGAAGGTGCGCCACACGTTGATCGACACCGGCAGCTCGTCCAGCTTGGCCAGCACCGTCGCGCCCGTGGTCGTGAGGCCCGACACCGACTCGAAATACGCATGCGTGAAGTTGACCGGCCGCCCGATGGCGTCGAGCGCCCACATCAGCGGCATCGTGGAGACAAGCGGCAGCAGCACCCAGGTGAAGGACACCAGGAAGATGCCGTGGCGCGGTTGCAGCTCGCGCTTGTGGCGGCGCAGGCCGCCCCACAATGCGGCGCCGCAGATGAATGAGATCGCCGCGGAGCCGGCCCACACATGGCGCAGGCCGTCGGCATGCGTCCACGAGACGATCCACGGCACGAACATGCCGAGCGAGAAGAAGGTCAGGAGCGCGCCGAGCACGCGCAACACCGGAAAGAAGTCTCTCATGGGACAGGGACGGCGGTGTCAGAAGAAGGTGGCGCTGACGCGGAACAGCTTTTCCACGTCGCGCACCTGGCGCTTGCGGGGCACGAAGATCACGACGTGGTCGTTGCTCTCGATCACGGTGTCGCCGCGCGCGATGATCACTTGCGCCGGCGTCGGCGGCTCGCTGCCGGCCGGGACCGCACCTTCGCCGATTTCCGGCAACCCGCGCATGACCAGCCCGAATTCCGCGCCCTTGGGCAGCTGGATGTCCGAGATCTTGCGTCCGACCACGCGCGAGGTCTTGCGGTCGCCGCGCGCCACGATCTCCAGCGCTTCGGCCACGCCTCGGCGCAGGCTGTGGACCGCCTGCACATCGCCCTGCCGCACATAGGCCAGCAGTTCGCCGAGCATGGTCTGCGCGGGCGACAGCGCAATGTCGATCTGCGTGCCGTGCATCAGATCGGCATAGCTGCGCCGGTTGATCAGCGCCAGCACGCGCCGCGCGCCCAGTCGCTTGGCCAGCAGGCTGGCCATGATGTTGTCCTCGTCGTCGTTGGTGAGCGAGAGGAACAGGTCGATGTTCTCGATGCCCTCGTCGTCCAGCAGGTCTTCGTCGGTGCCATCGCCGTGCAGCACCAGCACGCTGCTGGGCAGTTCGGAGGCGAGCTGCACGCAGCGTGCATGGTCGCGCTCCAGTACCTTGATCTGGTATTTGCGGCCGGTCTCGAAAAGCTGTCTTGCGAGCCGCAGCCCCACGCGGCCGCCGCCCGCGATCATGATGCGCTCGACGTCGCGATGGTCGGCCAGGTCGTAGCGGTGCAGCGCCGACAGCACCGATTGCAGGTGCTCGCGCGCCGACAGCACGAACACCTCGTCGCCGGGCTCGATGAGCGTCTGGCCTTCGCAGACGATGAAGCGGTCGGGCTCGTTGTCGAGCCGGCGGTAGATCGCGACGATGCGCATGTCGGCACCGGGCACGCGTTCGCGCAGCTCGGCGATGCTGTGGCGCACCAGCGGCGCGCCCGCCACCGCGCGCACCGACACCAGGCAGGCCAGCCCGTTGGCGAACTCGCGCACCTGCAGCGCCTCGGGGTACTCGACCAGCTTGCCGATGTAGCGCGTCAGCGATTCCTCGGGGCAGATCACGCAGTCGACGGCGAAGCCCTCCTTGCCAAGGAGCGGGCTGTCTTCCTTGTAGGCATCGGAACGCACGCGCGCAATGCGCGTCGGAATGCCGAACACCTGATAGGCGACCTTGCAGCAGACCAGGTTGGTCTCGTCCTGCGCGGCGCAGGCGATCAGCATGTCGGCATCGCGCGCACCGGCTTCGGCCAGCACGTCGGGCTCGATGCCGCTGCCCACCACGCCGCGCAGTTCGAGGCGTTCCTCGAGCTCGCGCAGGCGCCCCGCATCGGTGTCGATGACGGTGATGTCGTTGCGCTCCGACACGAGCGTGCCGGCCACGCTCTCGCCGATTCGGCCTGCGCCGAGAATGATGATTTTCAAGTGATTTACTCCCCCGGGACGCTTTATACGCCCGAAGGGAATCGCCGCCGCATGGCGCTCGAGAAGGCACGTCCGCATCGGAATTGACGCCTGTCGACAATTCGAGCGAACATGTCCCCTGCGCAATGGCTCTTGTGGAGGATCTTCATGACGACCCGACGCGTTTTCGTTGCCTCCGCGACCTTGCTCGCCTCGACGCCCGCGCTCGAGACCGCCACGGCGCAGGGCGCTGACGCGCCTGCGAAGCAGGCCGACTTCCTGTTCGTGCAAACGGCGAACCGCATGACCTACGACAAGACGAACGGCAAGCTGACGCTGCTGGGCGTGAGCCCGGTCACCGTGTTCTTCTCCGACCGGCCCGAACGCATTGCCGGGAACATGGCGACAGCGGCCTTCGTCCCCTTCTGGAGCAAGGGCAAGGACAGTTTTCTTTCGGACCCGCCGAATGCCGACATCTCCATCATCGAAGGCAATTCGATGCGGCAAGTGGTCGTGGTGCTGCAGTCGCCCGTGTTGAAAGGCTCTGCCCTTTCCTACACGGCCCAGGTCCTGAAGGGCAGCATGCCGGCCAAGGGAGCGGAAATTTCGGTGTTCATCGACGTCATCGGCATGCCCATGACGCCCGTGTCGTACGCCGGTGTGGCGCGGCGCAGCTACCGCCGTGCTGTCATTCGATAGCGCCAAGCGCGCCGTTCGGTCCGCAAGACGACGGACCAGCGCGCGTCAGGCGCCGCGCGACGATCCCCGCACCACCAGCTCCCCCGGCAGCAAGAGCTGCCGCGCCGGCCCTTCCAGGCCTCGCAGGCGTTCGAGCAGGCAGGTCGCCGCGACCCGGCCGATCTCCTCGGTGGGCTGCGCGATGGCGCTCAGCCCGGGGCCGATCAGCGGCGCCCATTCGGCGTCGTCGAACCCGACGAAGCCGATGTCGGTTCCGAAGCGCAAACCCAGCCGCGCCATCGCCGCGGCCAGCCGCAAGGTCACGACCGCATTGCCCGCCAGCACCGCCGCGCGCTTGCCKCGCTTGGCGCGCTTGTGCAGGGCGCGCAGCGCGGCGTCAAGGCCCTCGCCGTCGTCACCCGTGCATTCGTACACCTCGCCGGCCACGCGCGGCTCGTGCGCCGCGACGCAGGCCCCGAAGGCTGCCGTGCGCTCGCGCCGCGAACTCACGCCCTTCTGCGGCTCCGTGATGTAGAGCAGCTCGCGGTAGCCGCCTTCGACCAGGTGGCCGCAGGCCGCGCGCATCGCCGCGGGGTTGTCCAGCGACACGAAGTCGGTGTGCATGCCCGCATGGCGCCGGTCCACCAGCACGGCCGGCTTGCCATGCAGCGCATCGGCATCGACCAGCCCCGCGCCGCGGCCCAGCGTGTTGAGGATGAAGCCATCGACCTGGTAACCGGCCAGCGCATCGATGGCCTCGCGCTCGCGGTCGATGTCGTTACCCAGGTTGAACAGCATCACCAGGTAGCCGGCATCCTGGCAGGCCTTCTCGGCGCCGCGCAGCACGGCCACCGAATAGGGATTGGTGATGTCGGCCACGATCAGGCCGATCAGGCGCGAGCGGCCGTGGCTCAGTGCCTGCGCCATCGGGCTCGGCGTGTAGGCCAGTTGCGCGACCGCGGCCTCGACGCGGGCCGCGATGTCGGGACTCAACAGCCGCTCGCGGTGGTTCAGGAAACGCGAGACCGTGGCCTTGGAGACACCGGCCGCCTTGGCGACGTCGGCGATGGTGGCGCGGGCCGGGCGCTGCATGGGGGTTCGGGCGTTCAAGCGGATGCGGTGTCGTAGACCGCCGCGGGGCGCTCGCCGGCCAGCGACTGCAGCAGGTTGGTGGTCGCGAGCTCGGCCATCGCATGCCGGGTCTCGTGCGTGGCCGAGCCGATGTGGGGCAACGGGGTCACGCGCGGATGGGTGCGCAGCGGCGAGTCCGCGGGCAGCGGTTCGGTCGCGAAGACGTCGAGGCCGGCCGCACGCAGCGTGCCGTGATCGAGCGCCGCGAGCAGCGCGTCTTCCTGCACCGTGGCGCCGCGGCCGCCGTTGATGAAGATGGCGCCCGGCTTCATCGCGGCGAAGAACTTCGCATCGACCAGGCCGCGCGTGCTGTCCGACAGCGGCAGCATCGCGACCACGAAGTCGGCGCGTGCCAGCAATTCGTCCAGCGGGGTGTGCGCGGCAGCGCCCTGCAGTTCGGGCGCCTGCGCAGCCAGGTCCACCGGCCGGCGCGCGTGATAGAGCACGGGCATGCCGAAACCGAGCGCGGCGCGGCGCGCGATCGCCTGGCCGATGCGGCCGAAGCCGACCAGGCCCAGCGTCTTGCCGTGGACGTCGAAGCCGAACAGATCCTCGCCGATGTTCTTCGTCCAACGGCCTTCCCGCACCAGGTTCGAGAGCTCGACCACGCGCCGGCTGGTGGCCATCAGCAGGGCGAACACGGTGTCGGCCACGGTCTCGTCGAGCACGCCGGGCGTGTGGCACAAGGTGACGCCGCGCGCGTGCAGCGACGCCAGCGCGTAGTTGTCGACGCCGACCGAGACGCTGGACACCACTTCGAGCTGCGGCGCGCGCGCCAGCAGCGCGTCGTCGACCGGGTAGCTGGAGCCGATCAGCCCGTTCGCCTGCGCAAGCGCGGCATCGAAGGCCGCGCGCTGCGCGGGCAGGCGCGGATTGGCGACCGTGACCTCGTGCACCGCCTGCAAGCGCGCGAGCTGGTCGTCGGGAAGTTCGCGAAACACCAGCACCTTCTTGCGGGCAGCAGTCACAGTCCAGCCTCCTCGAGTTCTGCGCGAGTCGGCAGGCCCTCAGTATCGCCGAGGACCTGCACCGCGCGGGCGCCGATCCAGGCGCCGCGCCGCACCGCGTCGGGCACCGACTTGCCTTCGAGCAGCGCGCTGACCACGCCGGCCGCGAAGCCGTCGCCCGCGCCCACGGTGTCGACGATTTCCTTCACGGGGAAGCCTTCGACGCGGCCGGTGCCGGCGACCTCGCTGTCGTAGTAGGCGCCTTCGGCACCGAGCTTCACGACCACCAGCCTGGCGCCGCGTGCACGGTAGAAATGCGCCACGCCCTCGGGCGTGCTTTCGCCGGTGAGGAACAGGCCCTCCTCCATGCCGGGCAACACCCAGTCGGCGCGCGCCGCCAGGTCGTTGATCCAGTGGCGCATGGTCTCCGCCGACGACCACAGCGTCGGCCGAAGGTTGGGGTCGAAGGAGATCGTGCGGCCGGCCGCGCGCATCACGTCCATCGACTTGATGGCCGCCTGCAGGCTAGTGTCGGAGATCGCCGCGAACACGCCGGTGGCGTGCAGGTGGCGCGCCGAGCGCAGCCAGGCCTCGTCGACATCGGCCGGGCCCATGTGGCTGGCGGCCGAGCCCTTGCGGTGGTACTCGACCGGCGGGTCGCTGCCGTCGGTCACGCGGCCCTTGAACTGGAAGCCGGTGCGCTGGGTCGCATCGGTGATCACGTGCGAGCAGTCGATGCCTTCGCCTTGCATGGTGGCCAGCAGCGCCCGCCCCATCGAGTCGGTGCCGAGCCGGCTGGCCCAGCCGACCTGGAGGCCGAGGCGCGAAAGGCCGATCGCCACGTTGGTCTCGGCGCCCGCGGTGCGCTTGTGGAAGGCCGTGGCGTTCTCGATCGGACCGGGCCGATCGGCCACCAGCAGCAGCATGGCCTCGCCGAACAGCGCGACGTCCAGGGCGGAAGCGGAAGCGTTCACCATCAGAGCGAGCGGATGTGGGTGATCTGGTCGCGCGTGACGGCCAGCAGGTCGTCACCGACCAGCGGGTATTCGATCGCGCGCGGCACGTCGGCCGGCAGCGCCCGCAGCACGGCGCGCCAGGGCGCGACCGAGTCGGCCAGCGGCACCGCCACCCACTTGGCGGGCAGCCGCTGCGCACCCTTGCAATGCACGTAGCGCACGCGGCCGCCCAGCGCCTGGGCCGCCTGCAGCGGACACTCGCCGACCCAGTGCCAGTTGCCCATGTCGAAGGTCATGCCGAGCTCCAGCCCCGCACGGTCGGCGGCATCGAAGAAGGCCTGCAGCGCCGGCAGCGTACCGGCGGAGACGGTCTGGTCGTTCTCGATCACGAGCTCGACCCGGGTTTCGGCGAGCTGCACCTTGAGGCCCCACAGCGAACCGTGCGAGGCCGGACCGAAATCGCCGATCGACATCTTGAGCCGCCTGGCGCCCAGCGTGGTCGCGGCGGCGATGCCGCGGGCCAGCGCGGCGCTGTCGAGCCAGCCCCCTTCGGCCCAGAGGCCTTCGGGGCTGGAATAGACCGAGGCCAGCCCGGCCATCGCGGGCAGCTCCGTCGCCGGGTCGCGCAACAGTTCGCCGCGCACCTCGACGCTGTCGGCGCCCGCGGCGTGCGCCAGTTGCGCACACCAGAGCTGCCCATGACGCCCGATCTCTGCGGCGCCGAAGGATGAAAGGGAAATCAGTACCGGCGTCATGTCGTCGATCGCGGCGTCAGTGCGCTTGATGGGAACTCAGGATTTGTCCGAGAAACTGGCGCGTCTTCTCGTGCTTGGGATGGCCAAAGAATTCGGCCGGCGGACCCTGCTCGATGATCTGGCCGTCGGCCATGAAGATCACCCGGTCGGCCACGCTGCGCGCGAAACCCATCTCGTGCGTGACGCACAGCATGGTCATGCCGTCCTCGGCCAGGCCGATCATGGTGTCGAGCACTTCCTTGACCATCTCGGGGTCGAGCGCCGAGGTCGGCTCGTCGAACAGCATGATCTTGGGCGCCATGCACAGCGCGCGCGCGATCGCCACCCGCTGCTGCTGGCCGCCCGAGAGCTGGCTCGGATACTTCTGCGCCTGCTCGGGAATGCGCACGCGCGTGAGGTATTTCATCGCCACCTCTTCCGCCTGCGCACGGCTCATGCCGCGCGAGCGCATCGGCGCCAGCGTGCAGTTCTGCAGGATCGTGAGGTGCGGGAACAGGTTGAACTGCTGGAACACCATGCCGACCTCGGCCCGCACGGCATCGACGTTCTTGCCACCGGCCGTGAGTTCGATGCCGTCGACCACGATGCGGCCCTTCTGCACCGTCTCGAGCCGGTTGATGCAACGGATGAGCGTCGACTTGCCCGAGCCCGAGGGCCCGCAGATCACGATGCGCTCGCCGGTGCGCACGGACAGGTCGATGCCGGTCAGCACCTGGAAGCTGCCGTACCACTTGTTGACCGCCTCCATGCGGATGATCGGGTCCGCTCCCGCCGATGTCGTGACTGCGTCCATCATGATTGCTTCCATTGATTCACTGCTTGCCCTGTTCGTGGCGAGGGCACCGAGGCCTGTTGGTGAAACACCGCGGAACCGGCTTTGCCGGGCCGCTGGTGTTGCCCCCTGAAAGGGGGTGGGCGGCTACACGAAGTGAGCCAACCTGGGGGTTAGTTCAATTTCGGCAGGTCGGTCTGCAGCCACTTCTGGTACAGCTTGTTCAGCTCGCCGTTGGCCGTGTTCTTCGACACGAACTCGTTCACGTTCTTGAGCAGGTCGTCCTGCCCCGGGCGCATCGCGATACCCATGGACTGCTGCAGCAGCGTGAACTTGTTCTCGAAGGTGTTGGCCGGCACGCGCTTGGCGATCTGCGCCGCCACCGTGACCGAGCAGCCGATCGCATCGACCTGGCCCGACATCAGCGCCTGCATGGCCGAGGCGTCGTCGTCGAAGCGGCGAATCTCGGTGCCTTCGGGCGCTGCCTTGGTCACGGCCACGTCCTGCGTGCTGGCGCGGGCCACGCCCACGCGCAGGCCCTTCAGGTCGGCCGCGCTCTTGATCGACGTGCCGCTCTTGCCGTACAGCACGACGGTCGCGGCCGCATAGGGCTGCGAGAACTGCACCTGCTTGGCGCGCTCGGGCGTCACGGCCAGCGAAGCGACCAGCAGGTCGACCTTGTTGGTCAGCAGGAAGGGAATGCGGTTCGGGCCGGTGACCGGCACGATGTTGGCCTTGACGCCCCAGTCCTTGGCCAGCAGCTTGGCCACGTCGGCGTCGTAGCCGTCGGGCTGGTTCTTCGCATCGGTGGTGCCATAGGGCGGGAAGTCGACCAGCATGCCGATCGTGATCTCGCCCTTCTTCTTGATGTCGGCCACGGTCTGGGCCGAAGCGAAGGGAGCGAAGGCGGTCAGCGCGGCGCCCAGGCCCAGGGCTGCAATGACCGCGCGGCGGGTGGTGGAACGGATCATGTCAGGTCTCCTTGATAGAACAGAAAGAAAGAGCGATTCCAGGAACACCGCGGAACCGGCTTTGCCGGGCCGCTGGTGTTGCCCCCGGCGAGGGGGTTGGCGCAGCGACACGAAGTGCGCGAAGACTGGGGGAGTGCTTCATCTCCCGAGCGCCTGTGCCCGCTTGCGCTCCATGCGCGCGGCCAGCAGCGACAGCGGCCAGCAGATGACGAAGTAGATCGCGGCCACGGTGGTGAAGACGTGCAGCGGCTGGAAGGTGGCGTTGTTGATGATCTGCCCGGCACGCGTGACCTCGGTGAAGCCGATGATGGCCGCGAGCGAGGTGCCCTTGATGATCTGCACCAGGTAGCCGACCGTCGGCGGCAGCGCGATCTTGAAGGCCTGCGGCAGCACCACGTCGCGCATCCGCGATGTGTAGTCGAGGCTCAGCGCCTCGGCCGCCTCCCACTGGCCGCGCGGGATCGCCTGAATGCAGCCGCGCCAGATCTCGCCGAGGAAGGCGGCGCTGTTGAGGATCAGCGCCACGCCGGCCGCAATCCACGGATTGATGTCGAGGCCCAGCACCGGCGCGCCGAAGAAGATCAGGAACAGCTGCAGCAGCAGCGGCGTGCCCTGGAAGATCTGGATGAAGCCGGTGGACAGCACGCGCGCGGCCCTGTTGTCGGAAGTGCGCGCGAGCGCGATCACGAGGCCCAGGATGGCACCGCCGACGAAGGCGATCGCCGACAGCGCCAGCGTCCACTTGGCCGCTTCGAGGATGAACAGGAATTCGGGAAAGCCGAAGGTACGCATGGATTGGCAGGCCCTTAGCGCCGGTCCGGATAGTTGAGGGTGCGCCTGTAGATCAGCTTGAACAGGGCCGAGAACGCGAGCGAGAGCGCCAGGTAGATGCCGGCGACCACGATGTAGATCTCGAAGCTGCGGAAGGTCTGCGACTGCAGGTTGGCGGCGACCGAGGTCAGGTCGTCGGCCGAGATCACCGACACCACGGCCGAGCTCAGCATCAGCAGGATGAACTGGCTCGTGAGCGCCGGGTAGATGGCCTTGAGCGCGGGCTTGATGATCACGAAGCGGAAGATCTCCCAGGGCTTCAGGTTGAGCGCCCGGCCCGCCTCGATCTGGCCCTTGGGGATCGACTCGATGCCGGCGCGCACGATCTCGGCGGCATAGGCGCCGAGGTTCACCACCATCGCGGTCAGCGCCGCGGTGTAGGGCGACCAGCGCAGCCCGATGGCCGGCAGCGCGAAGAAAAAGAAGAACAGCTGCACCAGGAACGGCGTGTTGCGGATGACCTCGATGTACGCGTTCACGATGAAGCGCAGCCAGGCCGGGCCCGAGGTCTTGCCCCAGGCGCAGAAGACCGCCACCACCAGGCCCAGCAGCGTGGCGACCAGGGACAGCTGGATCGTGATCCAGGTGCCCTTCAGCAGCAGCGGCCAGGCGGCGAAGACGGCATCGAACTGGAATTGGTAGTTCACGGGGGCGTCGATTCGAAACGGGGTTCGGTGTTGGTGCATCCCGCGACAAACGCACTTCATCGCGGGGCAGCGCAGTATATTTGAAACCGGTTTCAGCACCACACTAGGGATTCCCCCTAGACGCCCGCATGCCTACACTGGCGGAATGCCGATCACAGACTTGGTGGACACCGAGGCAGAGTTTTCCGGCGCAGTGGCCGCACCCGCCGTGCAGCACCTGCGCCAGACCCTCTTGTGGCCCTTGCGCCTGATGCCGACCGCCCAGCCGCGCCACGCGCATCGCGGCCCCTGGCAGGTGTTGCGGGATCTCGGCGACGCCTCGCCGTGGCGCGAGGAGATCGACGAGTACACCGGCGCCAGCGACCGCTTCCACGAGCGCCACTACAACGAGTTCGTGAGCTTCCTGCCCTACGTGCAGCGCTTCCTGTACGGCGACGGCCGCAAGGGCCGCGCGGCCGGCGGCGCCAACGACGGCGACTCGCCAATGCGCGTGTTCCGCCGCAGCGACGTCGCCGCGGTGCGCGTGGTGGGGCGGCCCGGCGACGCACCGATCACGCTGCAGGTGGTGCACGTCGATCTCTACTTCTTCTTCGACGTCGATGTGGTGATCCTCAACGTCGAGGTCGGCGCCGACCGGTTGAGCCTCGCGCAGGCGCAGGAGATCCTCTACCGCTTCGGCCGCGCCTACCCCGGCGGCTGGGATGCGCAGGGCCAGGCGCTGCACTGCATGAGCAGCGTCGAGTGGCTGGCCGCCGACGGCAGCGTGCTCGCGTGCTCCGACGCGCAGCAGCGCGAGGCCTTCATGTCGCACGTGGCCGAGCATCGCGCGCCGCGGCTGGCCGCGCACTGGGCCTGGCTGATGCGGCCGCTGGTCAGCGATCATTCGGACGAGGCTGGCGCACTGCGCTTCCGCCAGATCGAGTACTACCGCATGCCGGTGATGGCCTACCTCGCGCTCGACGATCCGCGCCGGCTCTCGCGCAACGATTTCATCCGGCTGGCGCTGGTGACCGGCGCGGCCGAGCCGGCCACCAGCGGTGGCGGCCCCCTGCCCTACGCCGACGAACTCGTGGAGGACTTCGAGCGGCGCTACTGCTACGACCGCTTCTGGGTCGACGCCGGCGCCGCGCCTCGCACGCGCTACCTGTGCAACGGCCGCGCCCTGGTCGTGATCGGCGACGCGCATGCCGAATACTTCTGCTGCCGCGACCGCGGCGTGCTGGCGCAGTTCCGCCACCAGCACTTCCTGCTGTTCCTGATCGCGCATTTCCAGAAGGCGGCGCTGCTGATGTACTCCGACCGGCTGGTGGAAGCGCTGCGCATGCTCGACGTCCACGACGTCGCCAGCGTCAAGCGCTTCAAGCGAGCGATCCGCGCCAGCTTCGAAGGCTTCCTGCGCTTCACGCACCGCTACTGGTTCCACGAGATCTCGGAGCAGGCGCAGGTGCGTGCGCTGTCGCACCTGTGCACCACGCACCTCGGACTCGATCCGCTCTACGAAGAAGTCAAGGAGCGCATCGCCGACATGAACACCTACCTGGACGCCGACAGCCTGCGAAGACAAGCCAACACGGTGGTGCGGCTCACGGTGGTCACCCTCTTCGGCCTCATCGGCACCATCACCACCGGCTTCCTCGGCATGAACCTGCTGGCCGAGGCCGATTCGCCGCTGTGGCGCAAGCTGATCTGGTTCGGCATCGTCTTCGGCTTCACCACCTGGCTCACGGTCTACACGATGGTCAAGTCGAAGCGGCTGTCGGACTTCATCGATGCGCTGTCCGACGAGCGCCACACGCTGCGCACCAAGCTCGGCGTGCTGGCCCGGGTCTGGCGGCCGGGTTCGGACTGAGTGCTCCCGACCCAGGGGGCGGAACCTCAACGGGGCAACCAGACCTCGATCGCGCCGGGGTCCGCCTGGATCGGGCGCGGCAGCAGCTTGATGACCCAGGGCTGCCCGGTCGGCGATGCCGCCGTCTGGATCAGGGCTTGCGCGCAGGCGCGCGAGGACTCCTCGCGGATGACCACGGTCGGCACCGGATGGCCGACCGGCGGCGCGCGTCCGGCGCGGCGCGAGGTGCTCAGCAGGTCCTCGATCGGCGGCACCGACGCGCCCAGGGCACGCCAGGGGCCACGCCAGGCGCGCGCCTTATCGCGCAGCCCGGTGCCATAGGTCAGGATGTAGACCACCGCGCCCTCGCAGGCATCCGGGGCGATCGGCGCGGGCGCCGGCTGCGGCGCGCTCGTGCCGTCGGGCGACGGCGCATAGGTGGGCGGTGGCCCGGCCGCCATCGGCGGAGCGGCCGCCACCTGCTCGTCGCGACCGGCCCCCGTGAGCCGGTCGCGCAGCCATACCGCCAGCCGGAAGGGCACCGGCAGGATGCCGCTGCAATTCTGCTTCGAGCCGGTCTGGCCGCTGTAGTCGCGCGCCCAGTAGCGCGGTGCGCACGGCGGCGCCTGCGCGGGCTGCAGGCAGTCGATGCCGTTGCCCGGATCGAGCAGCCGCGCGCAGGCCGGGCTGCGTTGATCCGCGGCCTCGCTCGCGCAGGCCTGCTTGGCGTCGTCGACCAGGCGCACCGACAGTCGGAACCTGGCCATGAAGTTGTCGCTGCCCTCGCGGCACAGCAGGTCGCCGGTGCGCAGCAGCTCGGCCGCCAGCAGGGCCGGCGCATCGCCGCCGCCGCCGCCGCTGCGCAGATGGGCCCAGCGTTCGGTGAGCTCCTTGAAGGCGCTGTTCTCCGATTTTTCCTGGTCGGCACGCTGCGCCCGCCAGCTGTCGATGCCCTGCCAGGCGGCGACGCCGAAGGTGGCCGCGGTGCCGATGCCGATCGATGCCGTGACCGCGCCGGCCTTGAGCACGCGGGCCTGCAGCCGGCTCATCGAGCCCACCGCGGCGGCCGTGGCGCTGTCCTTGTCGCTCGCCTTGGCGCCGCGGGCGCTCGAATCCGGCTGGCCGTCGTCGAGCACGAACAGGCCCGGTGCACCGGCCGCCACGTGCTCCAGCATCTCCTCGTCGAGCCGGAAGCCGATCTCCGAGCCGAGGCGGAAGTAGCTCTCCCACTGGGCCTCGTCGAAGAACTGGTCGGTGGTCGGCTGCTGCGGGAACAGCGGATTGGCCGCCTTGAAGTTCACCAGGTCGACCGGCAGCGAGGCCGAGACGTTGGGCTTGACCAGCACGATCTGTCCGGTGGCGCCGCTCGCATAGCGGACCTGCGCGAGCGCCAGGCAAGCCTGGCTGCTCGGCGAGGCCAGGTCGTTGAGCGAACCGAAGGCGCCCAGGTGCGTCCACTCGGCGTCGGGCCGAGGCTTCATGAAGGTGATCTCGGCGCTGAGGTCGATGCGGGCGCGGCGAATCAGGATCTCGAGGTCGCAGAAGCGGTAGTCCGGATCGGCGCCGCAGTCGGCGATCACGATCAGCGCGGCCTCCTGCCGCAGCAGCGCGTAGGCGCCGGTGTTCTCGAAATGGCCGCCGTCGCTCAGGTACCAGTTGGCCGAACTGCTGCCCGGAAAGGCGCCGAAGCACTCGAGCAGCATGAAGCGCGTCTTCATCAGGAGCGGGCTCGCATGCACCACCGCGCCGCGCTGCAAGATCCCTGCGCCGGCGCTGTTCCACCAGTAGCCCAGCCGCAGGCCCGCGAACACCGACAGCGCAGAGATGCCGCGCTTGGTGAGACGCCCGAGGCCCGGTGCGAAGGCCGCGCCCGAGATCGCCATCCAGGCGCCCAGCGTGAGCGCGCCGTCGCCGCGGGCCTGGGCCCACTGGGCGCCGCCGGCCTGCATCCAGCCCAGCGGCCCGATGGTCAGCGGCTGGCTCTTGCGGTCGCGGTTGAAGAGCCGATCCTTGGTGCCGTGCGTCTGGTTGATGCAGACGTTCGCCAGGTGCACCGGCCCGCCGTGGGCCTGCGGCGCGTAGCGCAGCTGCGAGATGTCGTCGTGTGCATCGACCCGGCCCACCGGCACCTGCGGCGGCTCCAGCCCCGACATCTTGTCGGTCGGCCGGGCACCGAGCCGCCGCTCATTGGCGGCCCCGAGGTAGCCGCGCACGATGCGCGCCTTGTAGAACATGTGCAGCGACGAGGCATTCAGGAAGGCGAAGTTGCGCCCGGTCGCCAAGGCATAGATGCCGATGATCACGGCGATCGTGCCGAGCCAGGCCCAGCCGCGCATGAAGTCCAGCCCGGCCGGCGTGAAGACCGGCAGCAGCACCGCCGCATACACGACGCTGACCCACCACGCCGCGAGACAGAAGGCCAGCACCAGCCCGAGCAGACTGGCGAGCGTCATCACCACCGTCTTGCCGATGCCGGGCAGCTCCTGGCGGTGCGACAGCAGCATCGGCAGCACGCCGCGCAGCACCGCGGCGACCACCAGCAGCACCGCGCCGTACGACACCCGCTGCTCCTGGCCCTCGGCGGCCAGCCACCAGGCGCTGCGGTCGAGCAGGCCGAGCATCACGATCAGCAGCGCCGTATTGAGGACCGAGGCCAGTCGCTCGGTCAGCTCGTTGCGCAGTTCGGCCGGCGACCGCCTGCGGCCACGGTGCAGCACCCACAGCAGGGCGATCACCCAGCAGGCCGCGAAGGCCTCGAAGGCCGGCGCCAGCCAGGGCGGGCCGCTGTAGCGCTGCATCAGCCTGGGCCCGACGAAGGCCGCACCGATGCCCAGCGCCAGCCACATCGCCACCTGCAACAGCATCGACGAGGTGGACGGCTTGTCGTGCACCGACCAGTAGGCGCAGGCCAGCACCACCGAGGCCAGGAAGGGCCCGACCAGCGTGAACCACAGCGTCGGCCATTGCGTCGCCCACTCCACCACCATCCGCATGTATTGCAGCGCGTAGAGTTCGGCCGTTCGCACCACCGCGTCGGGCGGAAGGCTGTTGAGGTCGACGGCGCGGAACACGGCGTCCCACAGCAGCAGGTTGGCGGCCGCCAGCACCATGCCGATCAGGCTGGCGGCGATCGCGAGTTCGATGTGGGTGGCGAGCAGGTTGCGCAGGTAGAGCGCGGTGGCGAACAGCGTGTCGCGCAGGCCACCCGGAATCAGGTAGCGGCCGTTGGCGCGCAGCCACCAGCCGAAGCGTGCGCGGTCGACGTCGCCGAGGGCGCACTCGATCTCGCGCACCTCCTCGGCCGACTGGGCATTGGTGCACAGCCGCCCGAGCGCCGCGCCGATGTAGCCGCCTCCCGAGACGGTCGAGATCAAATCGAACTTGAGCAGTTGCCGGCGCGCCGCCAGCGCCTTCAGCAGGCCCAGGCAGAAGGTGGCGCTGCGGATGCCGCCACCCGACAGTGCCAGGCCCCAGGGCCGTCGGCCATCGTCGGTGCCGTGAAGAGCGCAACGACGCTCGGCGACCAGCTTCTGGATGGTCTCGTCCATTCGGCTCCTCGTCGTTCGAAGCAATATTTCATGGTTGGGCCGCTGCATCAATGGCTCGAACGGCCTATGCCGGAGCGCAGGGGCTGCCCGATTCCCGTCGATTGGTTAAGCTCTCGCCGCCCCGTCCATCCTCCGCTTCATCAGGATCCCCCATGACGACAGCGCCCCCTGACATCGTGCCCGCCGCACAAGCGCGCCGACTGCTGCGCCTGTGTGCGGGCCTCGCGACGGCGGCGTGCACGCTGCTTGCCGCCTGCACGACCAGCGGCGCTTGCGAGAGCCCCTATGTCCGGTCGCCCCAGTTCAAGGGCTGCGGCTTCCAGAACCCGCCGAACCCGGACGCCCTGCCCTCGGCCGGCAGCTGGAAGATCTGGTCGCGCTTCCTCTTCGAAACCAAGACCGATACCGTACCGACCGATCCGATTCCGGTGCAGGCCCTCGACACCGCGGAGCTGCAGGCGCTGGACCCGCAAACCAACCACCTGATCCGCCTGGGGCATTCGTCGCACCTGCTCAAGCTGCAGGGCAAGTTCTGGCTGATCGATCCGGTGTTCAGCGAGCGCGCCTCGCCCTTCCAGTGGCTGGGCCCGCGGCGCTTCCACAAGCCGCCGCTCACGCTCGAGCAGTTGCCGCCGATCGACGGGTTGATCCTTTCGCACGACCACTACGACCACCTCGACACCGCGACCATCGAATACCTGGCGCAACGGGTGCAGCGCTACTTCGTGCCGCTGGGCGTCAAGGCACGGCTGCTCGAGCTCGGCGTGCCGGCCGACCGGGTCACCGAGCTCGACTGGTGGCAGAACGCGCAGTACGACGGCGTCCAGCTCACCGCCACGCCGGCGCAGCATTTCTCGGGTCGCACCCTCAACGACCGGGACCGCACGCTGTGGGCGTCGTGGGTGATCCAGAGCGGCGGCCAGCGAATCTTCTACAGCGGCGACTCGGGCTACTTCGGGGGCTTTCGCGACATCGGCGAGCGCTTCGGCGGCTTCGACCTGGCGATGATGGAGAACGGCGCCTACGACGCCTACTGGCCCTCGGTCCACATGACGCCCGAGCAGAGCGTGCAGGCCTTCGAGGACCTGCGCGGCAAGGTGCTTTACTCGGTGCACAACAGCACCTTCGACCTCGCCTTCCACACCTGGCACGACCCGCTGGACCGCATCGCCGACCTGTCGGCGGGCAGGAAGATCGAGCTCGCCACGCCGGAGATCGGCGAGGTGCTGACGATCGGCCAGCCGCGCACCAACCAGCGCTGGTGGGCCGGACTGAAGTAGCGGCCCTCGATGGCAGCCGAGGCTCAGCGCTTCTGCCGCCGCTCCCGCGCCCGCCGCACCTGCCGGCTCTGCCCGGCCTCGGCCGCCGCCCGCGCCTGCTGGGCCTTCTTCTGCCGCCGCCGGCCCGACAGCCAGCGGCCGAGCGCGAAGCTCGCGAGGCCGCTCACCACCGCGATCACGATTCCGATGATTCCGATTTCCATGCGCGGCTCCCCTACAGCACGCGCACGATGCCGGTCGGCTTGAAGCCGAGGTCGGCCGCCTTGCCCTTGCGTGCCCGGCTGCCGCGCGCGTTGTTGAGCGTGCGGATCTCCAGCGTCTCCTCGCGCTCCTTGCCGCCGCGGCCGATGCCTTCGATCTTCACGCTGCGCGTGTAGGCCGCCGCGCCCGCGAGCGTGTCCTTGGCCTCGAGATCGATCAGCGTGAGCCCGCGGCCGCCCTTCGGCAGCGCCTTGAGTTCGCCGATGTCGAAGGTCAGGATGCGGCCGCCGGTCGAGGCGCAGGCCACGTGCGTGGCGGCCGGCAGCGGCTCGGCGCCACCGGCGCCGCCGACCAGCGAAGGCCGGCACAGCTGCTCGCCCTCGCCGACGTCGATGAAGGCCTTGCCGCCGCGCTGGCGCGAGATCATGTTCTCGACCGCTGCGATGAAGCCATAGCCACCGGTGTTCGCAAGCAGCAGGCTGGCCGTCAGCGGGCCCGCGAAGTAGTGCGCGACATGCGTGCCGCTGTCGAGGTCGATCAGCGTCGTCACGGGCTGGCCGTCGCCGCGCCCGCCCGGCAGCGACGCCACCGGCACGCTGTAGACGCGCACGCCCTTGTCCTTGGCGGTGCCGAAGACCAGCAGCGTATCGACCGAGCGGCATTCGAAGGCGCCGTACAGCGCATCGCCGGACTTGAAGCTGTACTCGGGTGCCGCGGCGCCCGCAGCGCGCTCGCTGGCCCAGCCCTTCTGCGTTCGCACCCAGCCCTTCTGCGAAACGATCACCGTCACCGGCTCGTCGACCACGCGCACTTCGGCCACGGCGCGCTTCTCGGCCTGGATCAGCGTGCGGCGCGCATCCTCGAAGCTCTTGGCGTCGGCCTCGATTTCCTTCACCAGCAGGCGGCGCAGCGCGGCCGGGCTGCCGAGGATGTCCTCGAGCTTCTTCTGTTCCTCGCGCAGGCCCTTGAGCTCCTGCTCGATCTTGATCGCCTCGAGCCGCGCCAGCTGGCGCAGCCGGATCTCGAGAATGTCCTCGGCCTGCCGGTCGCTCAGGTTGAAGCGCGCGATCAAGGCTGCCTTCGGATCCTCGGCGGCGCGGATGATCGCGATCACCTCGTCGATGTTGAGCAGCACCAGCTGCCGGCCTTCGAGGATGTGGATGCGGTCCTGCACCTTGCCGAGCCGATGGCGCGAGCGCTTCTCGACCGTGATCTCGCGGAAGGCGATCCATTCGTTCAGGATCTGGCGCAGCGACTTCTGCGTCGGCTTGCCGTCGATGCCCACCATCGTGAGGTTGATCGACGAGGAGCTCTCCAGCGAAGTCTGCGACAGCAGCATCGTGGTGAACTCCTCCTGGCTGATGCGCGAGGTCTTGGGCTCGAACACCAGCCGCACCGGCGCGTCCTTGCTCGACTCGTCGCGCACCACGTCGAGCAGCGACAGCACGGCGGCCTTCAGCTGCGTCTGCTCGGCCGAGAGCGCCTTCTTGCCGGCGCGGATCTTGGGATTGGTGAGCTCCTCGATCTCTTCGAGCACCTTCTGCGAGCTGACGCCGGGCGGCAGTTCGTTGACCACCAGCTGCCACTGGCCGCGCGCGAGCTCCTCGATCTTCCAGCGGGCCCGCACCTTGAGCGAGCCGCGGCCGGTGCGATAGGCGTCGGCGATGTCGGCCGCGCTGCTGATGATCTGCGCGCCGCCCGGATAGTCGGGGCCGGGCACCAGCGTGAACAGCTCCTCGTCGGTCAGCTTGCCGTTGGCCTTGATCAGCGCCACGCAGGCGTCGGCGACCTCGCGCAGGTTGTGGCTCGGGATCTCGGTCGCCAGGCCGACCGCAATGCCGCTCGCGCCGTTGAGCAGCGTGAACGGCAGCCGTGCCGGCAGCAGGCGCGGCTCCTCGGTCGAGCCGTCGTAGTTGGGGATGAAGTCGACCGTGCCCTCGTCGATCTCGTCGAGCAGCAGGCTCGTGATGCGGGCCAGCCGCGCCTCGGTGTAGCGCATCGCCGCGGCGCCGTCGCCGTCGCGGCTGCCGAAGTTGCCCTGGCCGTCGACCAGCGGATAGCGCTGCGAGAAATCCTGCGCCATGCGCACCAGCGCGTCGTAGGCCGCCTGGTCGCTGTGCGGGTGGAAGCGGCCGAGCACGTCGCCGACCACGCGCGCACTCTTGACCGGCTTGGCGCCCACGGTGCCGTTGGCGCCGCCGAAGCCCAGGCCCATGCGCGACATCGAATAGAGGATGCGCCGCTGCACCGGCTTCTGGCCGTCGCTGACATCGGGCAAGGCGCGGCCCTTGACCACGCTGAGCGCGTATTCGAGGTAGGCGGTCTGCGCGTAGTCGGCCAGCGTCAGCGCGCCATCGTCTTCGGGGCTCTGGAGGTCGAGCGTGGGTTGAGAGTCCATGGAAAGAGAATGATGAGGAAATTCAGGGGGGCCGGCGCCTTGCGCTCAACCCGGTGTCCGGGTCGCCACCGGCTTCATGGCAGCGCGGGCGACTCCGTTTCGGCAGGCCCGGCGGGCGCCGGTCCGGCATCGGCGGGCAGCGCCGGCACGCTGCGCCGTTCGGACGGCATGTTGCCACGTCCGAGCGCACCGCCCTTCGGCACCGTCATTTCCATGCGGATGCGGCCGGGCGCATTGCCGCGCCCGAGGGGCGCCGAAGGCTTCAGGTAGGCGTAGAGCTGCAGCACGGTCGCGACGTAGTTCTGGGTCTCGCGGTAGTTCGGGATCTTGTTGCCGGCGCGCTGCACCGCGCCCTCGCCCGCGTTGTAGGCCGCCAGCGCCAGCTCGATCCGGCCGGGAAACATCGCGAGCAGGTCGCGCAGGTAGCGCGAGCCGGTGGCGACGTTGATGTGCGGGTCGAAGAGCTTCTTCTCGATCGACGCCCGCTTGTCCGTCGTGACGCCATAGCGCTGCGCGGTGGCCGGCATCACCTGCATCAAACCCAATGCGCCCTTGGGCGACACGGCCTGCGCGTCGAACCCCGATTCGGTCGCGACCAGCGCCTGCAGCAGCTCGTAGTCGATCGAATGGCGCCGCGCCGCCTCGCGCAGCGCGCCCTGCGCGGGCTTGTAGTTCGGCGAGGCCTCGAACAACGCCAGCAGGGCCTGCGACGCAGGCGGCACCTTGCCGTCGATCACGCCCTTCGCGCCAAGCCGGGGCAGCCCGATGCCCTTGGCCGTGTCGAAGCTCTGGCCGCCCCGAAAGAAGAGCTGGTAGCGCGGATCGATCGGCTCCGATGCGAAATGCGCCACGCCCTTGTCGTCGACGTAGCCGAAGATGTCGGCGGCGTGGACGCGCGGCAGCGCGAACAGCAGCAGCGCCGGCAGCAGCAGGAAGCGTCCAGGGGCTCTCATGAGGTTGACCATGCGGCACTATGGATGGCTACGGGCCGGTCCGACCGCCCACAGCGTCACAAAATGTTCGCGGCCTGCGCCGGCCTAGACATCGATTTCGACGTCATCGGCGCGCAGTTCCATCAGTTCGCGACGGGCGGCGGCTTCGCCCTTGCCCATCAGCTTGGTGATCTCGCCCTCGGTGCCCTGGGCATCGAAGCGCCCCAGCCGCACCTGCAGCAGGCGCCGCGTGTCGGGGTTCAGCGTGGTCTCCCAGAGCTGCTCGGCGTTCATTTCGCCCAGCCCCTTGAAGCGGCTGATGCTCCAGGCGCCTTCGCGCACGCCGTCCTTGCGCAGCTTGTCGAGGATTGCCGTGAGTTCGCCCTCGTCGAGCGCATAGACCTTCGAAGCCGGCTTCTTGCCCCGCGCCGGCGCGTCGACCCGGAACAGCGGCGGCTTGGCCACGTACACGTGGCCGGCCTCGATCAGCTTCGGGAAATGGCGGAAGAACAAGGTCAGCAGCAGCACCTGGATGTGCGAGCCGTCGACGTCGGCATCGCTCAGGATGCAGACCTTGCCGTAGCGCAGGCCCGACATGTCGGGCGTGTCGCTGGGCCCGTGCGGATCGACGCCGACGGCCACCGAGATGTCGTGGATTTCGGTGTTGGCGAACAAGCGGTCGCGCTCCACCTCCCAGGTGTTGAGCACCTTGCCGCGCAGCGGCAGGATGGCCTGGCTTTCCTTGTCGCGGCCCATCTTGGCGCTGCCGCCGGCCGAATCGCCCTCGACCAGGAAGACCTCGTTGTGCGCGATGTCCTTGCTCTCGCAGTCGGTCAGCTTGCCGGGGAGCACGGCCACGCCGGAGCCCTTGCGCTTCTCGACTTTCTGCCCGGCCTTCTGGCGCGTCTGCGCGGCCTTGATGGCCAGTTCGGCGAGCTTCCTGCCGTAGTCCACATGCTGGTTCAGCCACAGCTCGAGCGCCGGCCGCACGAAGCTGGACACCAGCCGCACCGCGTCGCGCGAGTTGAGCCGTTCCTTGATCTGGCCCTGGAACTGGGGGTCGAGCACCTTGGCCGAAAGCACGTACGAAGCGCGTGCGAACACGTCCTCGGGCAGCAGCTTGACGCCCTTGGGCAGCAGCGAATGCAGCTCGATGAAGCTCTTGACCGCGTTGAACAGGCCGTCGCGCAACCCGCTCTCGTGGGTGCCGCCGGCGCTGGTCGGAATCAGGTTGACGTAACTCTCGCGCACCGGCTGGCCGTCCTCGGTGAAGGCCACGCACCAGTCGGCGCCCTCGCCCTCGGCGAAGTTGTCGGCGTTCTTGTCGGCATGGCCCGCGCCTTCGAACAGCGGGATCACCGGATCGCCGTTGAGGGTCTGCATCAGGTAGTCGCGCAGGCCGCCCTTGTAGAGCCAGGTCTGGACGTCCTTGGTCTTCTCGACCACCAGCGTCACCGTGACGCCGGGCATCAGCACCGCCTTGCTGCGCAGCAGGTGGGTCAGCTCGTTGATCGGCAGCACGGCGGACTCGAAATACTTCGGGTCCGGCCAGGCCCGCACCGTGGTGCCCTGCCTGCGGTCGCGCGGGCCATCGCCGTTCGACGCGGCCGCGCTTTCCTGCGGCCGAACCTTCAGTGGCTCGATCACGTCGCCGGCCGAGAACGCCAGTTGCGCCACCGAGCCTTCGCGGTACGAGACGACTTCCAGCCGGGTCGACAGCGCATTGGTGACCGACACGCCCACGCCGTGCAGGCCGCCCGAGAAGCTGTAGGCGCCGCCCGAGCCCTTGTCGAACTTGCCGCCCGCGTGCAGCCGGGTGAACACCAGCTCGACCACCGGCGCCTTCTCTTCCGGATGCAGGCCGAACGGAATGCCGCGGCCGTCGTCCTCGACGCTGACCGAGCCGTCGGTGTGCAGCGTGACCTTGATCTTCTTGCCGTAGCCCGCGAGTGCCTCGTCGGCCGCGTTGTCCAATACTTCCTGAATGATGTGCAGCGGGTTGTCGGTGCGGGTGTACATGCCCGGCCGCTGCTTGACGGGCTCGAGGCCCTTGAGGACGCGAATCGACGCCTCGCCGTAACTGCCTGGTTCCTTGCTTGCCATGGCGCGGGATTCTAGGCCCCCACGCTCCCCCACTCCGTGTGGGTCGCTGCCCCCGAGGGGGCGCGGTCCGCCTTGGGGCGGCCCGGCGTCGGACCATGCCTTGGCTCCGGAGCCGCCGGCGACCCCTGACGCGCAGGACGCATCAAAGGTCGGCGAAAATTTCAACAATCGCCGCTGGCAGGCGCCCGACGCCGATCCTGGCTTTTGGGTACATTTTCCGCAATGACCTCTTCTTCCCAGCCGCTCGGCATCCAGCGGGTGCTCATCTGCGGCGCCATGATCGTCACCCTTTCGATGGGGATCCGCCACGGCTTCGGCCTCTGGCTCCAGCCGATCACCCAGGACCAGGGGTGGACGCGACAGGCCTTCTCGCTCGCGCTCGCCATCCAGAACCTGTCCTGGGGCGTGATCGGCGTCTTCGCCGGCATGCTGGCCGACAAGCTCGGCGCCTTCCGGGTGCTGGTGGCCGGCGCCGTGCTCTATGCGCTGGGACTGGCCGGCATGGCGCTGTCGCACACGCCGCTGCTGTTCGCGCTGACCACCGGCGTGCTGATCGGCGCCGCCCAGGCCGGCACCACCTATGCCGTGATCTACGGCGTGATCGGGCGCCAGGTCCCGGCCGAGCGCCGCTCCTGGGCCATGGGCGTGGCGGCCGCGGCCGGCTCCTTCGGCCAGTTCCTCATGGTGCCGGTCGAGGGCCAGCTGATCTCCCGGCTCGGCTGGCAGACCGCGCTGCTGGCGCTGGCGGCCATGGTGCTGCTGATCATCCCGCTGGCCTTCGCGCTGCGCGAGCCGCGGCTGGCCGCCGCCGGCGTCAAGCGCGATCAGACCATCGCGCAGGCCGTGCAGGAGGCCTTCAGGTACCCCAGCTTCGTGATGCTGATGGCCGGCTACTTCGTCTGCGGCTTCCAGTTGGCGTTCATCGGCATCCAC
The DNA here is from genome assembly GCF_052114385.1 of Variovorax sp. M-6. Taxonomy (NCBI): domain Bacteria; kingdom Pseudomonadati; phylum Pseudomonadota; class Betaproteobacteria; order Burkholderiales; family Comamonadaceae; genus Variovorax; species Variovorax sp. M-6. The sequence goes on from NZ_JBFREQ010000001.1 coordinate 34,043, forward strand.
ATGCCGAGCTACCTGCGCGACAAGGGACTCTCGCCCGAGGTGGCCAGCTATGCGCTGGCGCTGATCGGCCTGTTCAACATCTTCGGCACCTACACCGCGGGCGCGCTCGGTTCCCGGCTGGCCAAGCGCAAGCTGCTGGCGGCCATCTACCTGAGCCGCGCGGCGGCGATCGCGCTCTTCCTGCTGACGCCGCTGTCGCCGCTCTCGGTCTATGTGTTCGCCGCCGCGATGGGCTTCCTGTGGCTCTCCACCGTGCCGCTGACCAGCGGCATCGTGGCCCAGATCTTCGGCGTCGCCCACCTGTCGATGCTGGGCGGCTTCGTCTTCCTGAGCCACCAGGTCGGCTCCTTCCTGGGGGTCTGGCTGGGCGGCTCCCTGTACGACCGGCTGGGCAGCTACGACCTGGTCTGGTACCTCTCGATCGGGCTCGGCGTGATGGCGGCGCTGATCAACCTGCCGGTCAAGGAAGGCGCGATTCTGCGCACCCGGATCCAGCCGGCCTGACCACGTCCATGTCCAAGACCCTCCGCCATCGCCTCGTCCACGCCGGCTGGCTGGGCGCCGCCGCGCTCGCGCTGGCGGGCGTGTTCGCGCTCTACACGCGCCCGGCCTTCCTGGTGTCGCTGGCCGACCAGATCTGGGCCTGCTTTTGAACCACGCCTCGCTCGCACCCTCGCCCTGGATCGTGCGCTGGTCGCACCTGCTGGCGCCCGGCGCCTCGGTGCTGGACGTGGCTTGCGGCAGCGGCCGACACATGCGCTGGTTCGGCGGCCGCGGCCACCCCGCCACCGGCGTCGACCGCTCGCAGGACGCGATCGCTGCCGCGGCGGCGTTCGGCCGCGCCGTGCAGGCCGACATCGAGGACGGCCCCTGGCCCTTCGAAGGCCAGCATTTCGGCGCCGTGGTCGTCACCCACTACCTCTGGCGCCCGCGCCTGCCGGACATCGTCGCGGCGGTCGCGCCCGGCGGTGTTTTGCTTTATGAAACCTTTGCGGCGGGCAACGAGAGCGTCGGCAAGCCGTCGCGGCCGGACTTCCTGCTCCAGCCCGGCGAACTGCTGGCCGCCTGCGCCGGCCTGCGCGTGGTGGCCTACGAGGACGGTTTCCTGCCCGAACCCGAGCGCTTCGTCCAGCGCATCGCCGCTGTCCGGCCCTGCGTCGCCGCTTCCGGGCCACCGCCGCGCCATCGGCTGCAGCAGCCCTGACAGGGCGCCTTCTTCCCGGAAGTCGCGGCCAGGTCAGTAGAATGGCTGCTTTTCGGGCAACCCACAAAGAGATTCCCTTGGAGCAACTGACAGGCAGCATCGTTGCGCTCGTCACGCCGATGCATGACGACGGCAGTGTCGACTACCCCGCCCTGCGCCGGCTGATCGACTGGCACATCGACGAAGGCACCGATTGTCTCGGCGTCGTCGGCACCACCGGCGAATCGCCGACGGTCGACGTCGAAGAGCACTGCGAGATCATCCGCGTCTCGGTCGAACAGGCCCGCGGCCGCGTGCCCGTGATGGCCGGCTGCGGCGCCAATTCCACCAAGGAAGCCATCGAGCTCGCCAAATTCGCCAGGGGCGTGGGCGCCGATTGCCAGCTCCAGGTGGTGCCCTACTACAACAAGCCGACGCAGGAAGGCCAGTACCAGCACTTCAAGGCGATCGCCGAAGCGGTGGGCGACCTGCCAACGGTGCTCTACAACGTGCCCGGCCGAACCGTCGCCGACATGGCGCACGACACCGTGCTGCGGCTGGCGCAGGTGCCCGGCATCATCGGCATCAAGGAAGCGACCGGCAACATCGAGCGCGCCCAGTGGCTGATCCGCGACCTGCCGAAGAGTTTCGCCGTGTACTCCGGCGACGACCCGACCGCGGTCGCACTGATGCTGTGCGGCGGCCAGGGCAACATCAGCGTCACGGCCAACATCGCGCCGCGCAAGATGCACGAGCTGTGCGTGGCCGCGATCGCCGGCGACGTCAAGCGCGCCATGCAGATCCAGTTCGAGCTGATGCCGCTGCACCGCCACCTGTTCGTCGAGCCCAATCCGATTCCGCTCAAGTGGGCCATGGCCCGGCTCGGGCTGTGCGGCGGCGCGTTGCGCCTGCCCCTCACCGAACTGGCGGAAGCCGGCCGGCCGGTGGTCGAATCCGCATTGCGCGCCAGCGGCCTCCTCAAGGACTGACCCCATCTTTACAGCGGGCGTTCGCGGACGCCGGCAACCTTTTGCCCGGACCGCGCTCTGAAGGAGCGGGCGCCGCGCCCACTGATCGAGCTCAACATTCCAAAAGGAAGCAGACGTTGAAAACCATTTCGCGATTCGCATTGCTGGCCCTGGTCGCCAGCCTCGCCGCCTGTTCGGCCCTCGAGAGCGACAAGATCGACTACAAGAGCGCCGGCAAGGCCCCCACCCTCGAAGTGCCGCCCGACCTGACGCAGCTGTCGCGCGACAACCGCTATGCGGTGCCGGGCGGCGCGGTCACGGCCAACGCCTACCAGGCCGGCCTCGCCAATTCACCGAGCCTGCCGACCGCGGTCAGTTCGGTCGGCGACGTGCGCATGGAACGTGCAGGCTCGCAGCGCTGGCTGGTCATTAACCGGCCGGCCGACCAGCTCTGGGACCCGGTGCGCGACTTCTGGCAGGAGAGCGGCTTCCTGCTCACCACCGACCAGCGCAACCTCGGCATCATGGAAACCGACTGGGCCGAGAACCGCGCCAAGCTGCCGCAGGACATCCTTCGCGGCACGCTCGGCAAGCTGCTCGACTCGGTCTACTCGACCGGCGAGCTCGACCGCTTCCGCACCCGGCTTGAACGCACGCCCAACGGCACCGAGATCTTCATCAGCCACCGCGGCATGGAAGAGGTCTACAGCAGCTCGCGCCAGGACCAGACCACCTGGCAGCCGCGCGCCAGCGATCCTGAACTCGAAGCCGAGTTCCTGCGCCGCCTGATGGTCAAGCTGGGCGTCTCGCAAGAGCAGTCGAAGGTCATCGCCGCCACCGGCGCTGCGCCGCAGACGGCCAAGGTCGCCAACGTCGGCGGCCAGCCGGTGGTGCAGATCAACGACAACTTCGAGCGCGCCTGGCGCCGCGTCGGCCTGGCGCTCGACCGCACCGGCTTCACGGTGGAAGACCGCGACCGCACCGCCGGCACCTACTTCGTGCGCTACGTGCCGCCGAACCCCAACAAGTCGGAACCGAGCATCTTCGCCAAGATGTTGAGCTTCGGCTCGAGCAAGACCGAAGCGCCGCTCAAGTTCCGCATCCTGGTCAAGGGTCAGGGCGAGACCAGCACGGTGTCGGTGCTGAACGAAGCCGGCGCAGCCGACAGCACCGCCAATGCGCAACGCATCGTGCAGGTGATTGCCGACGACCTGAAGTAGCCGGTCGATGCTGCGCTTCCGCAGTCTGGGCAGCGGCAGCACCGGCAACGCCACGCTGGTCGAGGCATCCAGCGGTGGCCGCATCTCGCGGCTGCTGATCGACTGCGGCTTCGCGCTGCGGCATCTGGACACGCGGCTGGCGCGTGCCGGGCTCGCGGCCAGCGACATCGACGCGATCTTCATCACGCACGAGCACGGCGACCACATCGGCTGTGCGCGTGCCTTGTCGCGCCGGGAACGGATCCCGGTCTGGATGAGCGAGGGCACCTGGCTCGCGACCGGCGGACACGATTTCGAAGGCCGCCTGAAGCTCGCCCGCGACAGCGTCGACATCGAGGTCGGCGACCTGTGCGTCCAGCCCTTCACCGTGCCGCACGATGCGCGCGAGCCCCTGCAGCTGCGCTGCACTGACGGCGCGCGCAGCCTCGGCGTGCTGACCGACCTGGGCCATGCAACGCCGCACGTGCTGGCCCGCCTGATGGGCCTCGACGCCCTGCTGCTCGAGTTCAACCACGACAGCGACCTGCTGGCCGGCTCGGCCTATCCGCCCTTCCTCAAGCAGCGCGTCGGCGGCAACTACGGGCATCTCTCGAACGCCGCCGCGGCGGCCATCGCGCGCGCCGTGCACCACGGCGGCCTGCGCCATGTGCTGGCGGCGCACCTGAGCGAACAGAACAACCGGCCCGAGATCGTGCGCCGCGTGATGGCCGAAGCGCTGGGCGCCGGCGAGCAGGACATGCTCACCGCCACGGCGGCCGAGGGTTCGCCCTGGCTGGACCTTTGAGCCCGAGCCCCTGAGAAAAAAGGCCGCCCGAGGGCGGCCTGTGCGGATGGTGGTTCAGCCCTCAGGGCTTGGCCGGCGGGGTCTCGGCATTCTTCTTCGCGGCCTCGGTCGCCGCATTGGCGGCGTCGAGCGCGGATTGCGAGTCGGCGGATGGCGCTGTTGCGGGCGCGGCAGGTGCGGCCGGCGGCGCGACCTGTGCGGGAGGCGGCGCGACCACGGCCGGCGCCGGCTCTTCCTTCTTGCCGCAGGCAGTCAATGCGGCAGCGGCGATCAGCGAGGCGAGCAGGACGGACTTCTTCATTGGGGAACTCCTTTGGATGAAGATGGCAAAGAAAAAATTCTAGACCCGTGGTCGGGCCCGACGCCCCGATCCGGTGCGATTCGCGGCATTGGCTTACAAGCCGAGCGTGTCGGCAGGAAAGGCCGGCCTCGCGTGACGCAGGCATTCGTCGATGCGCTCGCGCACGGCGCGCCGCGCGTCCGGCGCGCTGCCGCAGAGGCCTCGCGCGTGCTCGACGTCGATGCGCTGGAGAAACCAGGTGGGCGTCCAGATCGCGCTGGGCACCTGCGGCAGCCCGGGGCCGTGGCAGGCACGGCAATCGACGATATGGCTCCACATGCGGCGCCAATGGACGAAGCGCGCATGTTCGCGTGCGAAGACGTCGAATCGCTGGGCCAGCAGGACGAAGCTGCGCCCGGCGGCCGACCAGGCCTGCAGGGCCTCGACGCTCGCGCGCTCGCCGAGCGGCCAGTCCGTGAAGTCGGGGTCGGCCAGCACGATCTCGCGCCAGTTCTGCCGCGCTGCCGCATCGAGCGCGGCATGAAGGTGCGCATGGAAGGCCTGGCGGCCATCGAAGGCGCCTTCTGGCAGGTCGACACCGACGGCGTCATCCGGCATGCAGCCACCCCGCTTCGCACCAGTCGCCCAGCAGCGCGAGCGCATCCTCGCTGGCGCCCGCCAGGTCGCGCGCCCCGAGCGTGCGCTGGTCGGCCAGCCGCCGCATCAGGGTGGCGTCGCGGCCCCCGGCACGAAAGCTCTCGCCGTTGATGTAGAGATGGCGCGCGTCGTAGAGCATGCGCGTGCGACGGTCCAGCGCGACCTCTTTCCAGTGGTCGGGCAGTTCGCCGGCATCGAACCAGACCGTCGGCTTCGGCTCGGTCATCGATTCGCCGAGCGCGCGGTCGATGATCTCGCCGTCGCGCACGGCGGCCAGCACCGCTTCGCGCGCGAAGGCCTGCAGCGCCTGGGGCATGGCGGCCGGCGTCGCGAGTGCGTCCTGCGACGGGTCGCGGTAGTGCACCGCGGACCGCGCCGGTTCGTCCTGCAGCGCATCGGCGTGCGCTTCGGCGATGCGCGCCAGCAGGTCGGCGCCGAGCGGCGCGGCGGCCGGCGAACGCAAGCCGATCGAGCAGGTCATGCAGTCGTCGCCGACCGCGACGCCGTCGTGCGCGTAGCGCGGCGGCAGGTAGAGCATGTCGCCGGGCTCGAGAACGAAAGTCTGCTCGGCCTCGAAACGGGCCAGGATCTTGAGCGGCACGTCGGGTTGCAGGCTGAGGTCGCGCTGCTTGCCGATCGACCAGCGGCGCCGTCCCTGCGCCTGCAGCAGGAACACGTCGTAGCTGTCGAAATGCGGCCCGACGCCACCGGTGTCGCTCGCATAGCTGATCATCAGGTCGTCGAGCCGGGCGTCGGGAACAAAACGGAACTGTTGCAACAGTTCATGAACACCTTGATCATGCAGATCCACGCCCTGCACCAGCAGGGTCCAGCCGGGCTGCTGGAGCCCGGGCAAGGCGCGGCGCGCGAAAGGCCCGTGCTTGAGGGTCCAGCCGGCATCGCGGTGGCGGATCAGCCGGGACTCGACCTCCTCGCGGGCGGCCAGGTCGAACAGCGCCGGGCGCGCGATCGGTGGCACCATGCCGGGCACGGCCTGGCGGACCAGCAGAGGCTTCTTCTGCCAGTGGCGTCGCATGAACTGGCGGGCGCTGAGGCCGCCGAGCAGGGGCAGGGGTAAATCAATCTCCATGGGAGAATTGTCCAATGGAAATCACTGAACAATGCGTGGTCGGCCTGACCTGGACACTGAAAGACACCTTGGGCGAAGTCCTGGACGTGCTCGACGACCCGGTGGAATTCCTGGTCGGCGGCGATGATCTCTTCGACGCCATCGAGGCCGCCCTGCTCGGCCACGAGCCCGGCGCCCGGGTCCAGTTGCAGCTCGAACCCGAACAGGCGTTCGGCGACTTCAACGACCAGTTGCTCTTTCTGGAGCCGCGCTCGCTGTTCCCGCCCGAGACCGAGGAAGGCATGACCTTCGACGGCGCGGCGCTGCCCAAGGGCGTGAACCCCGACATGCCCAGGGACGTGCTCTACACCGTGAGCGAGATCTATCCCGAGCATCTGGTGCTGGACGGCAACCATCCGCTGGCGGGCATCGCGATCCGGCTCGACATGACCGTGAAGTCGGTGCGCGAAGCCACCGAAGAAGAGATCGGCCGCGGCACCGCCGGCACCGGTTTCTTCAAGGTCCCGACCACCGCGCCGGGCAACGACCTGCTGCATTGAGCCGCGACACGGATGCAAAAAAGCCGGGCCCCTGCCCGGCTTTTTGCTTGGCGCGCGGCGCTCAGAAACGGGAGATCTGGCCGTTGTCGATACGCACGCGGTCGCCGATGCGCAGATCGCCCGGGCTGGGCACGTCGAAGGCGCGATAGCCGCCGTTGTCGGTCTGGATCGAGACGCGGTAGCTCTCGTGGACGCGCGGCCCGTTGCGGCTGCCTTCGATGCTGTTGCCGAGCAACGCACCGCCGACCACGCCGGCCACGGTGGCTGCGGTACGCCCGCTGCCCTTGCCGATCTGGTTGCCGAGCAGGCCGCCCACCAAGCCGCCGGCCACCGCACCGCCGCCACTGGTGCCGGTGCCCGCGGTTTCGCTGCGCAGAACCTCGATGTTCGCGACGCGGCCGTATTCGACATAGGGGCCCTGGGCCATCGGCTGCGCCGGCTGGTACGGATAGCTCGTGGTCTGGTAGACCGGTGCCGGCGCGACGCAGGCCGTCAGCGCGGCCAGTGCCAGGACGGAGGCGCCAGCGGAAACGAGGCGGACGGGGATCTTCATGGTGTTTTGCTCCTCAGCAACTGCGGCCGATGCCGGCCGGATGGGAATTCAACGCGGCCGAGGCACGCAGGATGACCTCGACACAGCTTGATACCTTCGATGGCGAATGGCCATCGCCGGTTCCGCTCTTTACGTGTGGGCATGCAAGGCGCGCCCCTGAAGGCGACAGCCTACAGATCCAGGCCCCGCGGCTTCAGTGCTTGCCGGTCGATCCGTAGCCGCCCTCGCCGCGTTCGCTGAGCGGGAACTCCGCCACGACCCGGAACTGCGCCTGCACCACCGGCACGATCACCAGTTGGGCCAGCCGCTCCATGGGCTGCAGCACGAAGGGCGTGTCGCTGCGGTTCCAGGCGCTGATCTTGAGCTCGCCCTGGTAGTCGCTGTCGATCAGGCCGACCAGGTTGCCCAGCACGATGCCGTGCTTGTGGCCCAGGCCGGAGCGCGGCAGGATCAGCGCCGCGAAGCCCGGATCGGCCAGATGGATCGCGATGCCCGTGCCCACCAGCTGCCAGGCATTGGGTTCCAGCGTGATGGGCGCGTCGAGGCAGGCCCGGAGGTCCAGCCCGGCACTGCCGGGCGTGGCGTAGGCAGGCAACTGGTCCTGCATGCGGGGATCGAGGATGCGAACGTCGACTTTCAATTCGTGTGACCTGTGCGTGTGATGAGAGAGGGCCGGTTCAACGCGAACCAGCGGTGGGAAGGCGGGCCGCGATCTCGGCCACCAGATCGCGCGCCAGCGTCAGCTTGGGGGCGCGCGGCAATTCGCGCACGCCGTGGGCGTCGACCAGCAGCAGGCTGTTGTCGTCCTGCCCGAAGGTGAGCGGACCGATGTTGCCGACCAGCAGCGGAATGCCCTTGCGTTGGCGCTTGGCCTTGGCATGGGCTTCCAGATTCTCGCTTTCGGCCGCGAAGCCGACGCAGAACAGCTGGCCGCCCTTGGCGCGCGCACCCTGGGCAACGGTCAGCAGGATGTCGTCGTTCTCGACGAAGTGCAGCACCGGCGGCTTGCCGCTGCCGTCCTTCTTGATCTTCTGCTCGCTGTGCGACGCCGGGCGCCAGTCGGCCACGGCCGCGGTGGCAACGAAGATCGAGGCCGCCTGCACGGCTTGCAGCGTCGCGTCGAGCATCTCGCGGGCCGACAGCACGTCGACGCGGCGCACGCCGCGCGGTGTCGGCAGGTGCACCGGACCAGCCACCAGCGTGACCTCGGCACCGGCATCGTGCGCGGCGCGGGCGATGGCGAAGCCCATCTTGCCGGATGAATGGTTGGTGATGCCGCGGATCGGATCGAGCGCCTCGAAGGTCGGCCCGGCGGTCACGACCACCTGCTGGCCGGCCAGCACCTTGGGCTGGAACTGGGCGATCACCTCCTCGAGCAGCTGCTGGGCCTCCAGCATGCGGCCGTCGCCGGTCTCGCCGCAGGCCTGCCAGCCGTTGCCCACGCCCAGCACGCGCGCACCGTCGGCGTCGACCTGGCGCAGGTTGCGCTGGGTCGCCGGATGGATCCACATCTCGCGGTTCATGGCCGGCGCGATCAGGAGCGGCACCCGCTCGGCCGGGCGCGCCAGGCACAGCAGGCTCAGCAGTTCGTCGGAGCGTCCCTGCACCAGCCGGGCAATGAAATCCGCGCTGGCGGGCGCCAGCAGGATCGCATCGGCCTCGCGGCTCAGGTTGATGTGCGGCATGTTGTTGGGCTCGCGCGCGTCCCACTGCGAGCCGTACACCGGCCGCCCCGACAACGCCTGCATGGTCACCGGCGTGATGAACTGCTCGGCCGCCTCGGTCATCACGACCTGCACCGTGGCGCCGGCCTTCACCAGCAGCCGGCACAGTTCGGCCGACTTGTAGCAGGCGATGCCCCCCGTGAGACCCAGGACGATGTGTTTGCCGTCAAGTTCTTGTTGCATCAAGGGAGTTTAAAGCGCCGGGGGTCGAGGCCAGGGGGCCGCCGCGCCGGGCCGCTCCCTAGCGGCCGGCCCACCCTCCGGTCGGGGGTGGGCGTCCCGGCACGAAGCGCGGCGCGCCATCGGGGGGCGAGCGATGCCCCCCACCTATAATCCCTATTTCCCACTTCCCGGATCTGCGTCCGGAACTGGCATGACCAAATTTGTCTTCGTCACCGGCGGTGTGGTGTCCTCCCTGGGCAAGGGAATCGCCTCCGCCTCGCTCGCCGCCCTCCTCGAATCGCGCGGCCTCAATGTCACCCTCATCAAGCTGGATCCGTACATCAACGTCGACCCCGGCACGATGTCGCCGTTCCAGCACGGCGAGGTGTTCGTCACCGATGACGGCGCCGAGACCGACCTCGACCTGGGCCACTACGAGCGCTTCATCACGACGCGCATGCGCCGTGCCAACAATTTCACCACCGGCCAGATCTACAAGTCCGTGCTCGAGAAGGAGCGCCGTGGCGACTACCTGGGCAAGACGGTGCAGGTGATCCCGCACATCACGAACGAGATCCAGGAATACGTCAAGCGCGGCGCCGGCATCGACACCGCGCACGAGGTCGACGTCGCGATCGTCGAGATCGGCGGCACGGTCGGCGACATCGAGTCGCTGCCCTTCCTCGAGGCGGTGCGCCAGATGAGCCTGCGCATGGGCCCCAACAACTCGGCCTTCGTGCACCTGAGCTACGTGCCGTGGATCGCCGCGGCCGGCGAGCTCAAGACCAAGCCGACCCAGCACACCGCCAAGGAACTGCGCGCCATCGGCATCCAGGCCGACGCACTGCTGTGCCGCGCCGACCGGCCGATTCCGGACGACGAGCGCGCCAAGATCTCGCTGTTCTCGAACGTGCCCGAATGGGGCGTGATCTCGATGTGGGACGTCGACACCATCTACAAGGTGCCGCGCATGCTGCACGAGCAGGGCCTGGACGGCCTGATCTGCGACAAGCTGCGCATCAACACGCCGCCGGCCAAGCTCCAGCGCTGGGACGACCTGGTCTACGAGGTCGAGCATCCGCAAAAGGAAGTGTCGATCGCGATGGTCGGCAAGTACGTCGACCTGTCGGACAGCTACAAGTCGCTCAACGAGGCGCTGCGCCACGCCGGCATGAAGAACCATGCACGCGTGAAGATCGACTACATCGACTCCGAGACCATCACGCCGCAGGACGTGGCACGGCTCGGCAAGTACGACGGCGTCCTGGTGCCCGGCGGCTTCGGCCAGCGCGGCGTCGAGGGCAAGATCGCGGCCGCGCGCTTCGCCCGCGAGACCAAGGTGCCCTACCTCGGCATCTGCCTGGGCATGCAGGTCGCCACCATCGAATATGCCCGCAACGTGGCCGGCCTCAAGAACGCCAACAGCACCGAGTTCGACCCCGAGACCCCCTGCCCCGTGATCGCGCTGATCACCGAGTGGAAGGACAACGACGGCACGGTCAAGACCCGCGACGAGAAGTCCGACCTCGGCGGCACCATGCGCCTGGGCGCCCAGAGCTCCGACGTCGCGGCCGGCACGCTGGCCCACAGCATCTACGGCGACGTCGTGACCGAACGGCACCGCCATCGCTACGAAGCCAACGTCAACTACCTCGACGACCTGCGCCGCGCCGGCCTGGTGATCTCGGCGCTGACGCAGCGCGAGCACCTGACCGAGATCGTCGAATTGCCGCAGAACGTCCACCCGTGGTTCATGGGCGTGCAATTCCACCCCGAGTTCAAGTCCACGCCGTGGGGCGGTCATCCGTTGTTCAATGCATTCGTCAAGGCGGCGCTCGAACATCAGGGCGCGGACAAGAAGGCTCTCAAGGTGGTGGCATGAAACTCTGCGGATTCGACATCGGGCTGGACCAGCCGTTCTTCCTGATCGCGGGGCCCTGCGTCGTCGAGTCCGAGCAGTTGCAGATGGACACCGCCGGCACGCTCAAGGAGATCACCGCGTCGCTCGGCATCCCGTTCATCTTCAAGAGCAGCTTCGACAAGGCCAACCGGTCCTCGGGCACCAGCTTCCGCGGCCCGGGCCGCGACAAGGGCCTCGAGATCCTGGCCAAGGTCAAGCGCGAACTCGGCCTGCCGGTGCTCACCGACGTCCACACCGAAGAAGACATCACGGCCGCCGCCCAGGTGGTCGACGTGCTGCAGACGCCGGCCTTCCTGTGCCGCCAGACCGACTTCATCCGCGCCGTGGCGCAGTCGGGCAAGCCGGTCAACATCAAGAAGGGCCAGTTCCTCGCGCCGCACGACATGAAGAACGTGATCGACAAGGCGCGCGCGGCAGCGAGGGAGAAGGGCCTGCCCGAGGACAGCTTCATGGCCTGCGAGCGCGGCGCGAGCTTCGGCTACAACAACCTGGTCTCCGACATGCGCTCGCTCGCGATCATGCGCGAGACCGGCGCGCCCGTGGTCTTCGACGCCACGCATTCGGTGCAGTTGCCGGGCGGCCAGGGCACGAGCTCGGGCGGCCAGCGCGAGATGGTGCCGGTGCTGTCGCGCGCGGCGGTCGCGGTCGGCGTGGCGGGGCTGTTCATGGAAACCCATCCGGACCCGGCCAAGGCCTTGAGCGACGGTCCCAATGCCGTGCCGCTCAAGCACATGAAGGCGCTGCTCGAGACGCTGCTGGCGCTCGACCGCGTCACGAAGAAGAACGCATTCCTAGAGGACATTTTTCAGCAATGACCAGTGCCTACATCATCGCGAACGTCGAAGTGACGAATCCGACGCAATACGAGGACTACAAGAAGTGGTCCACCGAGGCCATGAAGGTGCATGGTGCCGAGGTCTGCGTGCGTGGCGGCAAGGTCGAGGTGCTCGAGGGCGACTGGAATCCCCAGCGCATCGTGCTGCTCAAGTTTCCGAGCGTCGAGGCGGCGAAGAAATTCAACGACTCGCCCGAATACGGCAAGGCGCGCGCGTCGCGCCAGGGGGCCGCGATCATGCGCATGATCGTGGTCGAAGGCATTTGACCAAGCTGCCCCCCAGGTTGGCTCACTTCATGTAGCCGCCCACCCCCTTTCAGGGGGCGATACCAGCAGCCCGGCAGAGCCGGTTCTGCGGTATCCCTGGAATGAGACTGTGCATTTTTTGATCGCTGAATGATTGGTTTTTTTCGGAGCAAGAGAACATGAGTGCAATCGTAGACATCGTCGGGCGCGAGATTCTCGACAGCCGCGGCAACCCCACCGTCGAATGCGACGTGCTGCTTGAATCGGGCACCATGGGCCGCGCCGCCGTGCCCTCGGGCGCATCGACCGGATCGCGCGAAGCCATCGAGCTGCGCGACGGCGACAAGAGCCGCTACCTGGGCAAGGGCGTGCTCAAGGCGGTCGAGAACATCAACACCGAAATCTCCGAGTCCGTGCTGGGCCTGGACGCCAGCGAGCAGGCCTTCCTCGACCGCACGCTGAACGACCTCGACGGCACCGAGAACAAGGCTCGCCTGGGCGCCAACGCAACCCTCGCCGTGTCGATGGCCGTGGCCCGCGCCGCGGCCGAGGAATCGGGCCTGCCGCTGTACCGCTACTTCGGCGGCATGGGCGGCATGCAGCTGCCGGTGCCGATGATGAACGTCATCAACGGCGGCGCGCACGCCAACAACAGCCTCGACCTGCAGGAGTTCATGATCATCCCCGTGGGCGCCAAGAGCTTCCGCGAATCGGTGCGCTATGGCGCCGAGGTGTTCCATGCACTGAAGAAGATCCTGGGCGACCGCGGCATCAGCACCGCGGTCGGCGACGAAGGCGGTTTCGCGCCCAGCGTCGAGAGCCACGAAGCGGCGATCCAGCTGATCCTCGAAGCCATCGACAAGGCCGGCTACGTGGCGGGCGAGCAGATCGCCCTGGGCCTCGACTGCGCGGCCAGCGAGTTCTACAAGGACGGCAAGTACGTGCTGGCCGGCGAGAACCTGAGCCTGAGCGCCGAGAGCTGGACCGACATGCTCGCGAGCTGGGTCGACAAGTACCCGATCATCAGCATCGAGGACGGCATGCACGAAGGCGACTGGGACGGCTGGAAGCACCTGACCGAACGCCTGGGCAAGCGCGTGCAGCTGGTGGGCGACGACCTGTTCGTCACCAACACCAAGATCCTGCAAGAGGGCATCGACCGCGGCATCGCCAATTCGATCCTGATCAAGATCAACCAGATCGGCACCCTGACCGAGACCTTCGCCGCGATCGAGATGGCCAAGCGCGCGGGATACACCGCCGTGATCAGCCACCGCTCGGGCGAGACCGAGGACAGCACCATCGCCGACATCGCGGTCGGCACCAACGCGGGCCAGATCAAGACCGGCTCGCTGTCGCGCTCGGACCGCATCGCCAAGTACAACCAGCTGCTGCGCATCGAGGAAGACCTCGGTGATGTCGCCAGCTACCCGGGCCGCGGCGCCTTCTACAACTTGCGCTGATCGTCCGGCGGATCCGGCGCCATGCGCTCACGCATCGTCCCGATCATCCTGGTCCTGCTGCTGCTGATTCTTCAATGGCAGCTCTGGACCGGGCGCGGCAGCGTGCGCGACGTGGCGCAGCTCCAGGAAAAGCTGGCCGACCAGAAGGAGGCCAACGCCAAGGCGGCGATCACCAACGAGCGCCTCACCTCCGAGGTCAACGATCTCAAGGAAGGGCTCGAGATGGTCGAGGAACGGGCCCGCCAGGAGCTCGGCATGGTCAAGCCCAACGAAGTGTTCGTCCAGATCACGCGCTGAAGGGCGGCTCGGCATGATGCCCGCCCTTCCCGCCGGCTGCACGATCGCGTTGCTCGGCGCCGAACGCACCGGAAAGACCGAACTGGCTCGCGCGCTCGCGGCACGCCTGCGGGGCCGCGGTGTGACGGTGGCCGACGGCACGCCGCTCGGCGCGGCCGTTTCGCACGAACTTCTCACCGGGGACCGCTCGCCCTATGCAGGGGCACTCGCGGCGCAGCGCCGATTCGCGTACACCCTGTTGATGGGCCTCGATCTTCCGTGGCCGGCCGAGCTCGGGCCGGCGTCTTCGCAACGGCGGGAGCGCACCGACGCCCTGCTGCGTGCGGCGCTCGCCGGCGCGCAACTCCCCTTCGCCGTGATCCACGGCCGTGGCAGCGAGCGCCTCGCCAATGCCTGCAACGCCATCGGCGCCGGGGATTGCGGCAGCGGCCCGGAGCTCGCACCCTGGAGCTGCGACAAGTGCTCCGACCCGGCGTGCGAACATCGGCTCTTCACCGCTCTCCTCGGCCGGCGCCGCGAAGCCGGCACCGTCGCATGACCCACGCCTGCCTGCGCATCGCCCTCTGCACCTCCGCCCTCTGGCTCTGCGCCAGCGCGACCGCCGCGCCCGCCACAGTCGTCGTCGAGAACAAGACCCGGCCGACCGCCTGTGCCGAGGAAGACAACGTGTCGCTGGCATTGAGCGGCCGCGGCATCGCGCGCTTTCGCGTCGAGGCGCTGCAGCCGCCCTACCTGGCCGGCATCGGGGCCGACACCACCGCGCCCGATTTCTCCAACTGCAACTTCGACGGCGGCGCCCATCCCACCGACCCGAGCTACGCCTTCAAGCCGCGCCGCGTGGTGCTGCATGACGGCCGACAATGGATGATCGTGGGCATCACGCTGCCCACCTTCTGGCGCCCTCACCGGGTGCCGGTGCGCGTCGGCCAGCGTTCGGAGGACGACATCCACCTGCTGCAGGTCTTCGCCAAGAAGCCCGGCGCCAAGCCGCTGGAGGCGATCGTGATGTACCCGGCCGACGGCTACTGGCGCCTCAAGCCGCTGCCCCTGGCCCGCTTCGGCGACGGCGTCTACGGCTCGTCCTTCCTGATGGGGCCGATCGAGACCGACGGGCGGCCGGTGGTGAACATCGCCTCGATCGAAGTCATGACCCAGCCGCTCGCCTTCCGCCTGCGCTTCGCCAGCGGCGGCCGGGCGGACGTGAAGGTCGCGGAGATCAGCGAGACCCGCACCGCGCTCGATGTGACCCTCGCGCCGCCGACCCGCCGCGACCAGCCCTTCGCGGTGCTGCGCTCGATGTACGTGACGGCCGACAACGCGGACGTCAGTGCGCTCAGCTGGCAGGCCACGCCCTCCTCGGCCATGCAAACGCAGGACCTGCCCTCGGTCTCCACCGTCGAAGCGGCGCAGGTCCGCTTCGGCCGCACCGTGCCGTCGCGCCACAACACGAGCGCGCCGGACATCCGCTTCAGCGGCTTCGAAACGGCAGGCTCCGGGCGCTAGGCCCGTCCGACCGGCGCTCAGAGCTTGTAGCCGAACTGGCGCAGCATCTTCTTGCGCGCCTCGACATCGGACTCGGTTTCGATGCCCTTGCTCTTGACGCCGTCGACAACGCCGAGAATCCCTCGCCCGCTCCCGGTGTCGGCCACCACGACCTCCACCGGGTTGGCAGTCGCGCAGTAGATGGCGCAAACCTCGGGCACCGCCTTGATGGCGTTCAGTATGTTGACCGGAAATCCATCGGCCATGAAGACAATGAAGCAATGGCCGCAGCTCAGCGCCAGTGCGTTCTTCTCGGCCAATGCGATGAGCTCCGCGTCGTTTCCGGTTCGACGGACCAGGGCGGGCCCGCTGGCCTCGCAGAACGCAATGCCGAACTTCATCTGAGGCACGGTCTGCACGATCGCCTCGTGCAGGTCCTCGATCGTCTTGATGAAATGCGACTGGCCGAGGATGAAGTTGAGGTCGGCCGGCTTGTCGATCGGGACGGTTGTCAGTTCCATCGCAGTCTCCTTGACGTTGCGGCCCCGTCGGGGTCTGGCAGGTCCGGCTCAATCCGGACTGCGCACATGCCCCTCGATCTCGTCGCGCGCATCCCCCAGCGTCAGGTACGCACGAATCAGCGCCACTCGAATGACATCCTGGTGAGTGGGTGCATCGAAGCTTCGATCGCTGCTCAGCGAGTTGGCGGATACGGCTGCGGCGACGAGTTGCACGGCTTGCGCAAAGCGTGCTTCGTCGATCCGGGATCTTTCGCTCATGGCATCCTCCGGTCAAAAGGGCATGTACAGCCCCGCATCGAGCCCGCGGCGCACCATGTCACTGCAGCTTGATGTCGCCATCGAACCTGACCTTGAGCGCCAGCTGCGGGATTTCCAGGGTCATGGTGGCGGCAAGTGTTTCGGCGACGACGCCGGCGGCGACGGCCTTCGCCACCGCCTGTTCGATGTCGCGCTGCGAGCTGACGCCGACCATCTTGAGGAACTTGCGAATACTGAGGTTGAGTATCTCGTCGTCCATCGGTGCCTCCTGATCTGCCTCGCTCATGTTGGCATCGACCGAGCGCTTCGGCAAGGCTGGAAACGCGCGGCACCGATCAGGACGCGACGCACGGGTACGTCTAGCCGAGCGGTGAAACCCCAGTCAGCCGAACGTGCGCCCAGAACAGGAAACCGACGTACACCACCAGGCCCCCGACGAGCGCAGCCACGTCGTTCAGCGCCCCCGGCGGGGCGCCCGGCACGCTGTGCGGCACGGCGCGGCGCTTGACGGAAATCCGGTCGGCCACGGCCCAGACGAGGAAGGCGCCGAACAGGAGCACATCGGCCAGCGTGCCATTGGCCAGCAGGTGCGCCGCCGCCCAGAGTTTCACGGCAAGCAGCATGGGGTGCTTGGCCGCCCGCTGTATGCGCCCGGGCAGGTAAGCCGCGAACAGCAGCGGGAACACCGGCAGCATCAGCAGCAGCGCGACGTGGCGCAGCGCGGGCGGTGGCGTGTAGAGGATCACCGGGGTCTGGCGGGCGACGCCATAGCCATGGACAAGCAAGATCAGTCCGGCGAGCGAGGCCAGGGCGTAGATGCCCTTCCAGACCCGTTCGCCACGCCGTTCCACCTGCGCATCGCGCCAGGCCGGCGCAACGATCGACACCGAATGAATGCCAAGGAAAAGGAGGAGGCCAGCGACAAGAAGAGACATGAGAGATTCTCCGGGCGGCGCTGCTGACCGCAGAGGGCGTCGAAAGATGGGCGGTCGAACCGAGCAGCACCCTGCGTGGCTGCTCCTGGCCCGCATTCTGTCCTACCGAAGTGTGGGTCGCCAGCCCTCCACCGGCTGGCGCACGCGCCTCAGGGTGGCGCCCCGCCCTACTGAACCACCGCGCTCCCGGGCATCTGGTCCCCCGGCGCGGTGAAGATCTGGGCCGCGTCGACCGCGTCGAAGCGGTACTGCTTGCCGCAGAAGTCGCAGCCGACCTCGATGTCGCCGCGCTCGGCGAGGATGCTCTCGGCCTCCTCCATGCCGAGCCCGCGGATCATGTTGGCAACCCGGTTTCGGCCGCAGGTGCACGCGAAATGCGGCCCCAGCAGGCCGGACTGCGGCTCGAAGCGCAGCAGCTTCTCTTCCCAGAACAGGCGCCGCAGGATGGTGTCGACGTCGAGCGTCAGCAATTCGTCCTTGGTCAGGCTCGAGGCCAGGATCGAGATGCGGTTGTAGTCCTCGTTGCGGCCGATCTGGTCTTCGTTGGCCTGGTCGTGGTCGCTGCCGGAAGTGCCCTCGAGGTTGGCCTCGCCCTTGACCGGCAGGCGCTGGATCAGCAGCCCGGCGGCCACCTTGTCGTCGGCCGCCAGCACCAGCGTGGTGTCGAGCTGCTCGCTTTGCAGCATGTAGTGCTGCAGCACCTCGCTCAGGCGCCCGAGCTTCTCGCCGCGGTCGCCGAACAATGGCACCACGCCTTGGTAGGGCTGCTGGCCCGGCAGCTTGTCCTTGGGGTCGAGCGTGATCGCGCAGCGGCCCTTGTTCGTGACGTTGACCATCTCGGGCAGGCGCGCGTCGGCCGGCAGCTCGCCCACCACCTTGGCGGTGGCGCGCAGGCTCAGGTCGGGCTTGGCCTCGGCAACCGCGATCTTGACCGGCCCGTCACCGAAGATCTGCAGGATCAGCGCGCCATTGAACTTGATGTTGGCCTGCATCAGCGTGGCGGCGGCCGTCATCTCGCCCAGCAGCTCGGCCACCGGCGCCGGATAGGCGCCCGTGGCGGTGTTGGACGCGCGCCGCGCCAGGATCTCCTGCCAGGCGTCGGTCAGGCGCACGATCATGCCGCGCACCGGCATGCCGTCGAACAGGAACTTGTGCAACTCGCTCAATGGAAACTCGCTCTCCCGCCCTTTCAGGCGATCTTCTTGAGGCCCTTCGCGAAGCGACGGCCGTTTTCAACATAGTGCTCGGCGCTCTGCCGCAGCCTGGCGGCGGCCGCATCGTCGAGCGTGCGCACCACCTTGGCGGGCGAGCCGATGATCAGCGAGTTGTCCGGAAACTCCTTGCCCTCGGTCACGACGCTGCCGGCGCCAACGATCGAATTGCGGCCGATCCTGGCGTTATTCAAGACCACCGCCTGGATCCCGATCAGCGAGTTGTCGCCGATGGTGCAGCCATGCAGCATCACCTGGTGGCCGACCGTCACGTTCTCGCCGAGGGTCAGCGGGCAGCCGATGTCGGCATGCAGCACCGACAGGTCCTGCACATTGCTGTTGCGGCCGATGGTGAGGCTCTCGGTGTCGCCGCGCAGYACGGCGCCGAACCAGATGCTCGCGTTCTCGCCCAGGATGACGTTGCCCATGACCTGCGCACTGTCGGCGACCCAGGCGCCGTCGGCGAGTTGCGGCGCCACGCCGTCGAGTTCATAGAGGGCCATCGCGTGTGTCTCCAGAAGAACAAAAACTAGAATTGTAGGGATGCATCCCCGCCTTGGCGCCCTGGCCGCGCTGCGCCTCACCGACCCCGACCTGAAGGTGGCCGCGACCCGGGCCCTGGTCGCCGGCCTCGGGCCGGGGTCGATCGAAGGCAAGCCGATGCGCGTCGCCGGCGACGATGCCGGCGTCCCCGGCCGCCCCGAACGCCCGCTGCGCGTGTCGGCGACCGCGGTCGGGAAACGCTCGCCCTTCACGGCCGAAGGCCGCGCGGCGCTGATCCATTCGATCTGCCACATCGAGTTCAATGCGATCAACCTGGCGCTCGACGCCGCCTGGCGCTACGACGGCATGCCCGAGGCCTACTACCGCGACTGGCTGCGCGTGGCCGACGAGGAGGCGCAGCATTTCATGCTGCTGCACGCGCACCTGCGCGCCATGGGCCATGCCTACGGCGACTTCAGCGGCCACGACGGCCTCTGGTCGATGTGCGAGAAGACCCGGGACGACGTGGTCGCCCGCATGGCGCTGGTGCCGCGCACGCTCGAGGCGCGCGGGCTGGACGCGACGCCGCTGATCCAGGCCAAGCTGCGCCGGGTCGGCACGCCCGATGCACTGGCGGCCTGCGCCATCCTCGACATCATCCTGCGCGACGAGGTCGGCCACGTGGCGATCGGCAACCGCTGGTACCGCTGGCTGTGCGAGCGCGACGGCCTCGATCCGATCGCCCACTATCGCGTGCTGTACCGCCGGCACGAGGCGCCCCGCCTGCGCGCGCCCTTCAACCTCGAGGCCCGGGCCCTGGCCGGGTTCACCGACGAGGAACTGCTGGGCCTGCAGCAGAGTTGAGCGCGGCTACGAAGGCCGCTTCGACACCACCAGCTTCGGCGAGAAGCGCTGCAGCACGTCGCCGTGCTGGTTCAGTGTTTCGCAGCGCATCTGCACCATGCCGCGCTCGGGCCGCGAGCGCGATGGCGTCACCTCGACCACCTCGCTCTCGACGTGCAGCACGTCGCCCGGCCGGGTCGGCTTCGGCCAGCTGAGTTCGCCACCCGAGCCGATGATGCCGTCGGCCAGCGGAATGCCGCTCTCGACCAGCAGCTTCATCGTGATCGCCGCCGTGTGCCAGCCACTGGCCGCGAGACCCTGGAAGAAAGTGCGCTGCGCCGCCTCCGGGTCGAGGTGGAAGGGCTGGGGATCGAAGCGGGTCGCGAAGTCGATGATCTGCGCGGCATCGAGGGCATGCTCGCCGCTCGTGAAGCGATCGCCGGGCGCGAGGTCTTCGAGGTACAGCTTGGGCTTCGAGGGGCTGGATTCGGGCATGGGGATTTCCGCTGTCGTTGGGTTCGACATTGTCAGACCCGCTCGAGGATCGTCGCAATGCCCTGCCCGCCGCCGATGCACTGGGTCGCCAGCGCGTAGCGCCCGTTCTCGCGCACCAGCAGCGAGGCCGCCTTGCCGGTGATGCGGGCGCCCGTGGCGCCCAGCGGGTGGCCGATCGCGAGGCCGCCGCCGTCGAGGTTGACCTTGTCCGGATCGAGCCCCAGATCCCGGATGCAGGCCAGCGCCTGCGACGAGAAGGCCTCGTTGATCTCGACCACGTCGAGGTCGGCCGCCGCGAGGCCGGCGCGCGCCAGCGCCTTGCGCGTGGCCGGGACCGGCCCGATGCCCATCACGGCCGGATCGACGCCCACCGAGGCGAAGGACTTGATGCGTGCCAGTGCCTGCAGGCCGTGGCGGGCGGCAAAGGTGTCGCTCGTGACCAGCACCACGGCGGCGCCGTCCGTCAGCGGCGAGGAGGTGCCCGCGGTCACGACGCCATCGGGCCGGAACGCGGGCCGCAGCGCGGCCAGCGCTTCGGCCGAGGTCGCCGGGCGGATGCAGCCATCGGCCGCGACGCTGTCGCCGCCGGGCAGCGCGATGGCGACGATCTCGTCGGCCAGCCGCCCCCGCTCGCGCGCTTCGGCGGCCTTGCGGTGCGATTGCACCGCCAGCGCCTCCTGGTCGGTTCGGCTCACGTTCCAGCGTTCGGCGACGTTCTCGGCGGTCTCGCCCATCGAGATGTAGGCGTCGGTGTCGGCCAGCAATTCGGGGTTGGGCGAAAAGTTGAAGCCGCCCTGCGGCACCATCGTCATCGACTCCACGCCGACGCAGAGGAAGGCCTCGCCCATCCCGGCTTCGATCTGCGCGGCCGCGATGTGGATCGCCTGCATCGACGAGCCGCAGAAGCGGTTGACCGTCATGCCGCCGACCTCGTGCGGCAGCCCGGCCAGCAGGCCGACGATCCGTGCCAGGTTGTTGCCCTGGGCCGCCTCGGGGTAGGCGCAGCCCAGGATCACGTCCTCGATCAGCGCAGGATCGAGATCGGTGCGCTGCAGCAGGCCGCCGACCACCTGCGCGGCCAGCGCATCGGGCCGGATGCCGGCCAGGGCGCCCTTTTTCGCGAAATGGAATGGGGAGCGGGCATATCCCGTGATGACGGCTTTCATGGATTTTCTCCGGTTGACTACCAACCAATCGGTAGTTTCATCTTGCCAAAAGAGGGCACGCCAAGGCGTGCCCAGGGGAATCTCTGTCGCTCAACTCGCGAGCGAATGCTTCAGCTGCTCGATGGCCTCGTCGAAGTCCTCGACCTGCCCGGTCATGCGCGCCGACAGCAGGGCACCCTGGCAAGCGGCGAACACGTAGCTGGCGCAAGCGCCGACCCTGCCGCCCGGCGACAAGGCGCCGAGCACGCCGGTCAGCCAGAGGATCTGTGCGTTGCGCAGATCGCGCACGGCCCGCCTGAGCTCCTCGTCGATGCAGTCCCAGCCCGGTGCCATCGCGCCTGCCGGGCAGACGCCCTCGCCCGCGTGCAAGCCGTTGCGGTACATCCGGAAATAGGCATCGAGCGAGGCTTGCGGCGTGCGCGGCTTCGCGATGGTCCAGTCCTTGAAGGCCTGCGCCGCCGCGCGCAGCACCTCGACGCCGAGCGCCTCCTTGGTCGCGAAGTGGTGGTACAGGCTCGCCTTGCGGATGCCGACCCGGTCCGCGACGTCCTGGAAACTGAAGCCGAGGTAGGAGCGGGTCTGGATCAGTTCCCGCGCCACGCCCAGGATCTGCTCGCGCGTGGTGGCGCCGGCCAAGGTGTTCGCAGCAATCATCTACCTACTATATGGTAGGTGGTCCGAATGGTCAAGCCACGCAGGCGTTTCAGTCAGCCCTGATTCCAGCGGCTTTCACGATGCGGGCATTGTTCTCGTATTCCGCCGCGATCTCGTTGGCGAAGGCTTCCGCGCGGCCACCGGTGGGCACGTTGTCGGTCGCCAGCAGCTTGGCGCGCAGGTCGGGGCTGGCCAGCGCCTTGTTGATCTCGACGTTGTACTTTTCGATCAGGATGGCCGGCGTGCCCGCGGGCGCAAAGACGCCGAACTGCGAGGACAGGTTGGCCGCGGGGTAGCCCAATTCGGCCAGCGTGGCGACCTTCGGCAGGTTCTCCAGCCGCGCCGGCGCGCCGACCGCGAGCGGCCGCAGCTTGCCGGCCTGGATCTGTGCCGAGACGGTCGGCCCGGCATTGGTCGACAGCACCTCGAACTGGCCGCCGATCGCATCGCTGAGCTGCTGGGCGCCGCCCTTGTAAGGAATGTGCGTGATGTCGACCTTGGCGGCCGCGCGCAGCTGCTCGAGCACGATGTGGCCGAGCGAGGCCTGGCCGGAGGTGGCCCAGCGCACCGCGCCGGGACGCGCCCGGGCGTCTTCGAGCAGGCTGCGCAGGTCGCGCGTGCCGGTCGCCGGCGTCGCCATCAGCAGCACCGGCGAGTACATGACGCTGGCCACCGGCGCGATGTCCTTGATCGGATCGAAGGGCGAGCGGCCCAGGTGCGGGTTCAGCACCAGCGGACTGATGGCCGAGAAGCCCAGGGTGGCGCCGTCGGGCGCCGCCTTGGCGACCGCATCCATGCCGATCGTGCCGCTGGCGCCGGCCTTGTTCTCGACCACCAGCGTGCTGCCGAGCTGCGCGGCCAACTTGTCGGCCAGCGCCCGCGCCACCACGTCGCTGACGCCGCCCGAGGGATAGGCGACCACCAGCCGGATGGTCTTGGGCACCGCCTGCGCCGATGCCGCGGCGCTGAAGAAGACCAGGCCCAGCGCGGCGGCCAGGGCACATGGACGAACGGTCGAGAGCATCGATGCGACTCCTGCAATAAATGGTCAATGCCAACATTCTGCCGACTGGGCAAGGCTCGCCCCCCGGCCGCGCGCAGCGCGACTGTTCGTGGGCGGTCGCGGAACCGGCTTCGCCGGGCCGCCGACTGCGCCCCCGGCAGGGGGTGGGCGCCCGGACACGAAGTGCCGGGCAACCTGGGGGCGAGCCAAACTATCCTCGAGGGTGGTGCTTCGCGTGTATCTGCTTCAAGCGCTCGCGCGCCACGTGCGTGTAGATCGTGGTGGTCGAGATGTCGGCATGGCCCAGCAGCAGCTGCACCGCGCGCAGGTCGGCGCCATGGTTGAGCAGGTGGGTGGCGAAGGCATGGCGCAGCGTGTGGGGCGACAGCGGCGCGTGGATGCCGGCGGCCAGCGCGTTCTTCTTGACGATGATCCAGAACATCACGCGCGTCATGCCCGCCCCGCGCGCGGTGACGAACAGGTCCGGCGTCTGCTGGCCGTCGAGGATCGAGGGCCGCGCATCGTGCAGATAGCGCTCGATCCAGCGCCGCGCCTCGCCGCCGAAGGGCACCAGCCGCTCCTTGCTGCCCTTGCCCAGCACGCGGATGACGCCATCGTTGAGGCTCATCTCGAACACCTTGAGCGCGACCAGCTCGCTGACCCGCAGCCCGCTGGCATACATCAGCTCGAGCATCGCGCGGTCGCGCAGGCCCAGCGGCGTGTCGACGTCGGGCGCGGCCAGCAGGTCGTCGACCTGCTTCTCGGACAGGGTCTTGATCGCGCGCGGCATCTGCCGGGCCGGCGCCAGCCTGAGGCTCGGGTCGGCGGCGATGCGATGCTCGCGCAGGGCCCAGCGGTAATAGCGCTTGAACACGGTGAGCCGGCGATTGGCCGAGGTCGCCTTGCCCTTTTCGGTCAGGCGTGCGCCCATGTAGGCCTGCAGGTCGTTTTCGAGCGCGGCATCGAGCGGCTTGCCGCGCTGCACCCGCAGCCACTGGGCGAACAGCGCGAGATCGCGGCGGTAGGCCGCCAGCGTGTTCTTCGACAGGCCGTCCTCGAGCCACAGCGCATCGACGAAGTCGTCGATCTCGGGGGTATCAGAGAGCGTATCGGCGGCAGTTGTCATGCACCGCAAGATAACAAATAGGCCGGCGCAGCCAGGCCCGCTCGTGAAACACCGCGGAACCGGCTCCGCCGGGCCGCTGGTGTTGCCCCCGGTAGGGGGTGGGCGCCCGGACACGAAGTGCCGGGCAACCTGGGGGCGAGCTAGTCCAGCGAGAGCTTCTGCTTCGCAACCACCTGCTTGTAGACCTCGTACTCGGCCTTGATCTGGGCCGCGAACTGCTCGGGCGTGTTGGCCACGATCAGCGAGCCGGTGTCCTCGATGCGCTTGCGCACCGCCGGGTCCTCGACCGACTTCTTGACGCCGGCGTTGACCTTGTCGACCACTTCCTTCGGCAGGCCCTTGGGCCCCAGGATGCCGTAGTAAGCCATGCGGTTGACCGGCTCCAGGCCGACTTCCTTGAAGGTCGGCACATTCGGCAGCGCAGCCAGGCGCTGCGGCGCGGACACCACGATCGGCACCAGCTTGCCGGTCTGGATGAAGGGCAGCGCCGACGGGATGTTGTCGAACATGATCGCCACCTGCCCGGCCACCACGTCGTTGAGCGCCGGCCCGGCGCCGCGGTACGGAATGTGGGTCACGTAGGTGTTGGTCAGGTTCTTGTACAGCTCCATCAGCAGGTGGCCGATGCCGCCCGTGCCCGACGAGGCATACGAATACTTGCCCGGGTTCTTCTTGAGTTCGGCCACGAACTCGGCGTAATTCTTGGCCGGGAAGCTCGGGTGCACCGCAATGATGTTCGGCGTCGCCGCGATGTTCACGATCGGCGTGAAGTCGTTGATCGGGTCGTAGGGCACCTTCGGATTGATGGCCGGATTGGCGGCCGTGCTCGACACCGTCGCGACGCCGAGCTTGTAGCCGTCGGGCGCGGCGCGCGCGGTTTCGGCGGCCCCCACGATGCCGCCGCCGCCGGCCTTGTTGATCACGATCACGCTCTGCCCGAGCGCCTTGCCCAGCGGCTCCGAAATGACGCGCGCCACGATGTCCGTGGTGCCGCCGGGGGCAAAGGGCACCTGGAGTTCGATCGGCTTGTTCGGGTAGCCCTGCGCCCAGCTGGAACCTGCGACTGCGAACAGCGCGGCCGCACCGACCACCGCACTCCATTGACGACGTTGCATTGATAGCCTCCTCGGGCCAAGAAACGAAAGTGCGGATGCTAACGGGTGGCCCCGGCCGATGCCACGTGGATAACCCATGGTCGAGGCGGATATCCTCGAAGCGGTGAACTATGCCCAGCTCCTCTTCCCCGACTTCTCCCTCATCGCCTGCGGCTGGCTGCTGTGCCGCTACACGCCCCTCGACCGCCGCGTCTGGGACCAGGTCGAGAGCCTGGTGTACTACTTTCTATTTCCGGTGCTGCTGTTCCACTCGATCGTGCGCAGTCCGCTCGACTTCGGCGCCACCTCGAACCTGCTGACGGCCGGTGTCGGCGTCGGCCTCTGCGGCATCGCGCTGGCCTATGCCCTGCCCTTCCTGCCGGGCATCGGAGAGCACATCGACCGCCGCGACCACGCGGCCAGCGCGCAGATCGCATTTCGCTTCAATTCCTTCATCTGCCTGGCACTGGCCGACCGGATCGCTGGCCCCGAGGGGCTCTTGATGATCGCGGTGCTGATCGGGGTCTGCGTGCCGCTGTTCAACATCGCGGCGGTCTGGCCGATGGCCAGGCATGCGCAGACCGGGCTGGCGCGCCAGCTGCTGCGCAACCCGCTGATCATCGCGACGGTCAGCGGCCTCGTTGCCAACCTGCTCGGCCTGGGTGTGCCGGGCTGGATCGAACCGACGCTCACGCGCATCGGCGCGGCCTCGCTGGCGCTGGGGCTGATGGCGGCCGGCGCCGGCATGCAGTTCGCCACCATCGCGCGCGGCAAGGTGCTGGCCGTCTCGGTGCTCACGATCCGGCACCTGCTGCTGCCGCTGATCGGATGGGGGCTCGCCGTGGTGCTGCGGCTGCATCCGGCCCAGGCCGCGGTGCTGCTGACCTTCTCGGCCGTGCCGACCGCGTCGAGCGCCTATGTGCTGGCGGCGCGCATGGGCTACAACGGCCCCTACGTCGCCGGGCTGGTGACGCTGTCGACGCTGCTCGGCGTGGCCAGCCTGCCCTTTGCGCTGGCGCTCATCCGCTAGCCGGGCTCAACCCGCTACCATGCGGCGATGCGCTCCCCTCTCCTGGCTGCCATCGCCGTCACCTCGACATTGACGGTGTGCGCGCAGGCGCAGGAATACACCCACTACCACGGTGCCTGGAGCGGCCCCTTCCTGTTCTACTTCGCCCAGCCGGACACCGGTGCCGAGGGCCCGCCGGCGGTGTTCACGGGCACCTTGCAGATCGAGCTCGATGGCGCGGTGTACGGCGCGGTGCCCGAGGCGACCTGCACGCTGGCCGGTTCGAGCATGGACTACATCACGCCGGCCAACGCCTCGATCGACCTGGTGGCGAGCGGCTGCCGGGATACGCGCTTCAATGGCCACTTCGTCGGCAAGCTGATCAACAACCCACCGCTGAAGTACGCCTCGATCCGCCTCAGTTCGATGCGCTCGCTCGACGCCGGCACGGCGCAGATCTCGGCCATCATCCGGCACTGAACGCCAGCGCCCATTCGACATGCTCGCGCACCAGCGCGCTCGGGTCGGCGCGGCGAGTGGCCAGTGCCTCTCGCGCGCCCGGCTCCCCGGCGCGCAGCGCATTGCCCAGCGCCACCGCCACGTTGCGCAGCCAGCGCTCGTGCCCGATGCGGCGGATCGGACTGCCTTCGGTGAAGCGCAGGAAATCCTCTTCGCTCCAGGCGAACAGCTCGCCGAGCTGGCGGCCCGTGAGCCCGTCGCGGGCATCGAAATCGGGCAGTGCGCTCTTCTTGGCGAACTTGTTCCAAGGGCAGACGAGCTGGCAGTCGTCGCAGCCGTAGATGCGGTTGCCGATCAGGGGGCGCAGCTCGAGCGGGATCGCTCCGGCATGCTCGATCGTCAGGTAGGAGATGCAGCGCCGCGCGTCGAGGCGATGCGGCGCGACGATCGCGCGTGTCGGGCAGATGTCGATGCAGGCGCTGCAGCTGCCGCAGTGCGGCGTGACCGGCTCGCTCGGCGGCAGCGCCATGTCGACGTAGATCTCGCCGAGGAAGAACATCGAGCCGGCCTCGCGATCGAGCACCAGCGTGTGCTTGCCGCGCCAGCCCTGCCCGCTGCGCGAGGCCAGTTCGGCCTCGAGCACCGGCGCCGAATCGGTGAAGGCGCGGTGGCCGAAAGGCCCGACCTCGGCGGCGATGCGCTCGGCCAGCCTGGCCAGCCGCGAGCGCAGCACCTTGTGGTAGTCGCGGCCGCGGGCATAGAGCGAGACGATGCCTTCGCCGGGCCGCTCGAGCCGCGCGAACTCCACGGCCTGCCAGTCGTCCGGCGTGGCGCGCGGCAGGTAGTCCATGCGCGCCGTGATCACCGACACCGTGCCCGGCACCAGCTCGGCCGGCCTCGCGCGACGGGTGCCATGCGCGGCCATGTAGTGCATCTCGCCGTGGAAGCCTTCGGCCAGCCATTGCATCAGTCCGGGCTCGGCGCTCGACAGATCGACGCCCGCGACGCCGATTTGGGAGAATCCGAGCTCCCGGGCCAAGGCCTGAATCCTGTTGACGAGTTGATGGCTGCCGATCACCTTCCGATTGTAGAAACGCACAGCGCCACCCAGGTCTGGCGAACCGAGGACGACACCGACGTCCTGGCGCAGGCGCTGGCGCGCTCGCCCGCACTGCGCGATGCCTTCATCTCGCTGCAGGGCGACCTGGGCGCCGGCAAGACCACCTTCGTGCGCCACCTGCTGCGCGCGCTCGGCATCGCCGGGCGCATCAAGAGCCCGACCTACGCGGTGGTCGAGCCGCACGAGGCGCCCGACGGGCTGGCGATCTTCCATTTCGACTTCTACCGCTTCAGCGACCCGCGCGAATGGGAGGACGCCGGTTTCCGTGACATCTTCGCGGGCCCGGGCGTCAAGCTGGCCGAATGGCCCGAAAACGCGGCCGGGCGCATTCCGCTTGCGGACCTCGCTATTAAAATCGAAGCGATGACCGACGACACCCGCACCGTGACGCTGCGCGCCCACACCGAGCGAGGCACGCGCCTGCTCGCAGCCATTGCATGAAGGCGAGCGGACTGAAGCGGCGCGTGCTGCTGCAGGGCGGCAGCGTGGCGCTGCTGCTGGGCCTGCACGAGATCGCCCGCGGCGCCACCATCATGGCAGTGCGGGTATGGCCCGCAGCCGACTACACCCGCGTCACCATCGAATCCGACGGCCGGCTCAGTTCGCAGCAGCTGGTGGTGGGCAGCCCGCCGCGGCTGGCGGTCGACATCACCGGCATCGAGCTCAACCCGGCGCTGCGCGAGCTGGTCGGCAAGATCAAGCCCGACGACCCCTTCATCAACGGCCTGCGCGTCGGCCAGTTCGCGCCCGGCGTGGTGCGCATCGTGTTCGACCTCAAGCAGGCCGTGGCGCCGCAGGTGTTCTCGCTGGCGCCGGTGGCGGCCTACCGCGACCGGCTGGTGCTGGACCTGTATCCGCAGCAGGCCATCGACCCGCTCGAGGCGCTGATCGCCGAGCGGCTGCGCGACGCGCCCAAGACGCCGGGCCGCGACACCGCCGCCGCGCCCGAGCCCGCCGTCGACCCGCTGGGCGACCTGATGGCGCAGCAATCGGCGCGGCCGACGCCGCCCGTGTCGGTCACGCAGGCCAACCGCCCATCGGCCCCGGTCGGCCCGCTGCCGATGCCGATGCCGCCGGTGGCCAGCGCTCCGCCGCCCGCCCCTGCGACAGCCAACCGCGGCGCCACCGCGAGCCAGACCGACCGCATCATCATCGTCGCGCTCGATCCGGGCCACGGTGGCGAAGACCCGGGGGCGATCGGCTCCAACGGCACGCGCGAGAAGGACATCGTCCTGCAGATCGCGCACCGGCTGCGCACCCGCATCAATGCCAGCAGCGTCAACGGCAACCCGATGCGCGCCTACCTGACGCGCGACGCCGACTTCTTCGTGCCGCTGGGCGTGCGCGTGCAGAAGGCGCGGCGGGTGCAGGCCGACCTGTTCGTGAGCATCCATGCCGACGCCTTCACCACGCCCGAGGCCCGCGGCGCCAGCGTCTTCGCGCTGAGCCAGGGCGGCGCCTCGAGCAGTGCCGCGCGCTGGCTCGCCAACAAGGAGAACCAGGCCGACAAGGTCGGCGGCGTCAACGTGGGCAACCACGAAGTGCAGGTGCAGCGCGCGCTGCTCGACATGAGCACCACGGCGCAGATCAACGACAGCCTCAAGCTCGGCGGCGCGATGCTCGGCGAGATCCGCGGCATCGGCGCGCGGCTGCACAAGCCGAAGGTCGAGCAGGCCGGCTTCGCGGTGCTCAAGGCGCCCGACATCCCGAGCGTGCTGGTCGAGACCGCCTTCATCAGCAACCCCGAGGAAGAGGCCAAGCTGCGCAGCACGGCCTATCAGGAAGACCTGGCGGATGCGCTGATGCGAGGCATCCAGAGCTACTTCGCGCAGAACCCGCCGCTGGCGCGCAGCCGGCAGCTGTAGGTTCGCGTGGTGCGCCTGGGTGGACTGCCCCCTTGTCGAGGGGGACGTCGAGGTCTCAAGCGCCGCTGATCGTGCGGGCGCACACGAAGCCCCAGGTCATGCACGGGCCGATCGTGGTGCCGGCGCCCACGGCACGCGTGCCGATGGGATTGGCCATCGCGTTCCCTGCACAGTAGAGCCCCTCGATCACGCTGCCATCGGGTCGCAGCACCCGACCTCCCGCGTCGGTGCGCGCCCCGCCCTTGGTGCCGAGGATGGACCGGTTGATCGACATGCCGAAAAACGGCCCCCGCTCCACGCTGCCCCAGTTCACCTTCCCTCCCGACTGGAAGCGTTCCCAGACGCTTTCGCCTCGCGCGAAATCCAGGTCCTTGCCCTGTGCGCAAAAACCGTTGAAACGGGACACGGTGTCCTGCAACGACTGGGCTGGCAAGCCCAGCCGGGCGGCCAGTTCCGCCAGGGTGGGCGCGCTGTGGACCCAGCCGCGCTGCTTGCGTGCGAACCACCGGAAGGGAAGCGAGTGCTTCATGAACCGTGCGTCGGCCACGACATAGGCCGGAAGGTGCACGGGCGAACCATCCGCATGTCGCCGGTCCAGCTGCTCGCCGATGTTGTAGTCGCTTTCGCTGACGAAGCGGCGCCCGTGGCGATCCACCACGATCGCATGCGCGAAGGCCTGGAACGGAAAGGGCAGCCCGTGCGGCTTCCCTTCATAGACGGTGGGAAGCGTCGGATACACATTGGCCTGGTCCATCCGATCGAGGCGCGCCCCGACCCTCTGCGCCATGCGCTGTCCATCGCCCTCGTTGCTGCGCGGGCTGCCGAGCCTGTCCAGCGGCCCCGGGAAATGGGCTTGCCTGAGCGCCTCGTCCCATTCGAATCCGCCGGTCGCCAGCACGACGCCGCGCCGCGCGTGGTAGTCGAGTTGCTCGCCGCCGCGCTGTACCCGAACGCCAGTGATGCGTGCGGACGCGTCGTCGACCAGCAGGTCCAGCACCCGGGCCGACGTCTCGATACGGCATCCGTGGTCGAGGCAGCCTTTCAGCAGGCCGGTGATCAGCGCACTGCCCTGCCCGGCACGGCGGGTGAGCGCGCGCCACAGCAGTTTCGGCAGCATGCCCACGATGCCGCGCACGGGCCGCGTGTAGATGCCGGTCGACCGCATCTCGTTGTAGGTGAAAAGGTGTGGCATGGTCGACGAGCGCAAGCGGCGGGCGTACCGGCCCACGATGCGGCGGCCCAGCAGGTTCGGCGACACCATGCGCCCCTCCAGCTTGCCGCCTTCGTGCTCGGCCATCGGGTCGGGCTCGTTGGTCAGCGAAAAGCGCAGCGGCGTGTGGCGTTCCACGAACGCGAGCATGGTCGGCGCGTCCTCGGCGAAGCGTTGCCACAAGGGGTCTTCGGTGTCCCGCCAACCGGCCGGCGACGCGTTCCTCAGGTAGGCCAGGGCTTCCTGCCGGCTGTCCTGGAAGCCGGCTGCCGCCGCCAGATGATTCGCCGGCACCCAGATGCCCGCCCCCGACATGGCGGAGGTGCCGCCCAGCAGCGCGGATTTTTCCAGCACCAGCACCTTCAACCCGGCCACCGCGGCGGTCAGGGCGGCCGTCAGCGCGGCAGCCCCCGAACCCGCCACGATGACGTCGACCGTCCGCTCGAGCCCCGCGTCAGAGGAATTTGTCATGCTGAACCTTGAGAGAAGAAGTTGGGCGTGTGGGTCTGCCGGAGCGGCGGCGCGTCAGCGCCAGCCGGCCGCGCCCTGCAGCGCCTGCTGCTGGATCCTGATCGCGTGGCCGAGCACGCTGCGCTGCCAGCCCGGCGAAAAGGGCGAGAACGCATCCAGCAATTGTTCGCGCATCGCCGCGTGCTGCGACTTGGGGAGCGCGGCGTCGAACTTCAGGCAGTGATCGATCTGCAGCGCGCGTTGCATCTCGGCCCGGCCGAGGGTGCCGAACTCGATGACGGCGCCGGTCACCTCGGCCTCGGCGGCGAACCGCTGCACGCCGTGGAACAGCAATCCGGAATAGCTGGGCCGACCCGCGCCCTCGAAGCCGCCCTTGGTTTCGACATGTTCGCGGCCCCACCAGCCACAGGCCCGCTCCCAGCCCGGGCCACCGCGCTCGTTGAAGCACAGGAAGAACGGTTCGCCGGGTTCGCCCAGCCCGGTGTGCCAGTCGATCAGCGCGATCCGCTTCGCGCCGTCGAGATGGCGTCCGATGATCGTTTCGAGCGCCTGGTTCGACCACTCGCGGCCGGTGCCGCCGTAGTGCTGCCCGTCCGGATGGCTGTACTGGCCGCGGCTCGTCACGTCGACGTAGGCATCCAGGCCGTTCTTCGCGATCCAGGCATCCCGCCCCGTGTTGGCCGTTTCGAGCGCCCGGGCCGACCATTCCGAAGGGCACAACAGAGGATGCAGTTCGGCATAGGGCGGATTGGCGGGCGGTGGCGAACGCCAGTCGATGAAGTTGCGATTCAGGTCGACGTTGTTTTCGGTGGTGCGACTGACGTGGGCGAAGCCCCACGGATTGATCGCGTGCACCAGCACGACCCGCACCGCGAGCGCATGCGCCTGGGTCGCGAGCGCATCGAGCAGCGCGATCTGCGCGGCCGAGCCGACGAAGCCCTCGGGGCCATGCGTGCCGCTGAAGATCAGCAAGGCGTTGTGGGCATCCGGCGGTCCGAGCACGGCAACGTCGGTGGTGAGGGTTCCGCCGTCGGGGCCGCGGGCCACGGTGTTCGTGAGAACGTCGAGGCGCGCGCCCGCCCGGTCGGCAGCGAGCAGGAAGCGGCCGCGCGCGCTGGCATAGGACGGGCTGAAGCAGGAAGCGGCAAGTGCGATGCTGACAGGTTGCATGGGAACTCCGGTGGTCTCGATCAGTCGGCGCCGTCGCGCGACGCCGCGGTCGTCGCGCCCTCGGCTTCGTACGAGTAGCGGAAATCGCAGTGGCTCGCGCCCTGCATGATGGTCTGGGTGCGCGCGAACTTCAGCTTCGGGTCGTAGCCCTCGCAGAAGGTCCCGTCGCGCTGGCAGGACAGCAGGTGGCCGATCTCGCCGAGGCCCATGGCCTGGTACATCTCGGCATAGCGGCAGCGCACGACGTCGAACACGTACTGCGTGTCGGTCTTCTCGCGCACCTCGATCTTCAGCGCGTCCTCGCTTTCCCAGAGGGAACTGATATCGACGAAGCTCTGCAGCGAGGTCGGGCCGCCCGTCTCGGCGGCGAAGCGCCGTGCCTGGTCGATCGAGGAGCGGCGCACCGCGTCGCCGATGGCCTGCATCGCAGCCTCCTTGCCGTGGCTGGCCTTGAGCACCTCGTAGACGTGTCCGAGCATCTCGGCCTCGATGCGCCGCTTGGTCAGCATCGACAGGTTCTGCGGGTGGGCGGGCGGCGGCTGGCTCATGTCGATACTCCTTCGTGGTTTTCTTCTGACTCGGGGCGCCCCGACCATTCGCGCCCCGGAATGGCTTCGAGCAGCGCGCGCGTATAGGCGGCCCGCGGATTCGTGAACACCTCGGCGGTCGGGCCGGCCTCCACGACCTTGCCGGACTTCATCACGACCACCACGTCGCAGATCTGCGCGGCGACCCGGAGGTCGTGCGTGACGAACAGCATCGACAGCCCCAGGCGGCTCTTCAGATCGGCCAGCAGGCGCAGCACCTGGGCCTGCACCGACACATCCAGCGCCGACACGGGCTCATCGGCCACGAGGATTTCGGGATCGAGCGCCAGCGCGCGCGCCAGGCCGATACGCTGGCGCTGGCCTCCCGAGAATTCGTGCGGGAAGCGATCGATCGCCGCCGGATCCAGCCCGACCAGCGAGAACAGCGAACGGGCCTTCGCCATCGCTTCGCGCCGGCCCATGCCATGCGCCATCGGCCCTTGCGCCACCAGCTCACCGACACGCCGACGCGGATTGAGCGACGCATAAGGATCCTGGAACACCATCTGCACCCGCTTTGTGGCCGAGCGAAGTTGACTGCGCGACATCGCCGCCAGATCGACATCGCCGATCTGGATGCGGCCGCCATCGGGATCGATCAGTCGCACGATGCAGCGCGCCAGCGTCGACTTGCCGGAGCCCGACTCGCCGACCACGCCCAAGGTGGCGCCCTTCGGCACTTCGAGCGACACGTGGTCGAGCGCGTGCGTGACGCGCGCACCGCGCCCGAGAAAACCGCCGGTGCTGTAGGTCTTCGACACGTCGGCGACGACCAGGGCGGGCACCGCGCCAACGCGGGTCGGCTGGGGCGGCGTCAGCGGCGGCACCGCCGCGATCAGCTTTTGCGTGTACGGGTGCGCAGGCGCATTGAGCACCTGCGCCGCCCGCCCCTGCTCGACCAGCCGGCCCTGCTGCATCACGGCGACCCGGTCGGCGATCTCGGCGACCACCCCGAAGTCGTGGGTGATGAACAGCACCGAAGTGCCCTTGCGTTTCTGGAGATCGCGGATCAGCCGCAGGATCTGAGCCTGCGTGGTCACGTCGAGCGCGGTGGTCGGTTCGTCGGCGATCAACACCCGCGGCTCGAGCGCCAGCGCCATGGCGATCATGGCGCGCTGGCGCTGCCCACCCGACAGCTCGTGCGGATAAGCCCGCGCCGCCGACTGCGGGTCGGGCAGCCGCACTTCGTCGAGCAGTTCGAGCACTCGCCGGTCGATCGCAGCGGCCTCCAGACCGGTGTGGATGCGGAACATCTCGCCGATCTGCTTGCCCACCGTATGCAGCGGGTTCAGGGCCGTCATCGGTTCCTGGAACACCATGGCGATCTGGGCCCCGCGCACTTCCCGCATCTGCGCTTCGCTGAGCGTCAGCAGATCGCGGCCATCGAAATGAATGGAGCCGCTGTCGGCGCTCACGCCGGCCGGCAGCAGCCTCATGATCGCGCTGCTGGTCATCGACTTGCCGGACCCCGACTCGCCGACCACGCACAGGATCTCGTTCGGCGCCAGCGCGAGGCTGACATCGACGATCGCATGCGTGCGGTCGGCGTTGCGCGGCAGGCGGACGCTGAGTCCGTCGAGGCTCAGGATCGGCGCCGGTGCGCGCACCGGAACGTTTGCATCGTCGCGTTTCATCGTGATTTCAATCGAGGGTTCAGGGCATCGTTCAGGCCCTGTCCGACCAGCGACACGGCCAGCACCGTGAGCAGGATCGCAACGCCCGGGATCGCCGACACGTACCACTGGGTACGCAGCACGCCCCGGCCCTGGCCGATCAGGTTGCCCCAGGAGGCGACGTTCGGGTCCGACAGATTCAGGAAGGCCAGCGCGCTCTCCATCAGGATCGCCAGCGCCATCACCACGCTGGCATAGACGATCAGCGGCGGCATCGCGTTGGGCAGGATCTCCCTGAAGATGATCGCGCTGTCGCGCAGGCCCAGCGTGCGGCAGGCCTGCACGAACTCGCGGCTTCGCAGCGACAGGAACTCGGCCCGCGTGAGACGCGCCGGCGCCGGCCAGGACACCACGCCGATGGCCAGCGTGACCGTCAGCAGGTTGGAGCCGAACACGGCCACCAGGACCAGCAGCAGCAAGAAGCTCGGCACGGTCTGGAACGCCTCGGTGATCCGCATGAGCACGTCGTCGACCCAGCCGCCGTAGAAGCCGGCCAGTGCGCCGATCACGGTGCCCAGAAGGATGGCCACCAGGGTCGCCGCAATGCCGATCATCAGGGAGATCCGGGCGCCGTGAAAGATCTGCGCGGCAATGTCTCGCCCCGATGAATCGGTACCGAGAACAAAGCGCGAGTTCTCCAGCGGCCAGGACAGCGGCCGGCCGGCCAGGCTCAACGGGTCGCGCGGATAGAAGATGTCGGCGGACGCGGCCAGGAACAGCACCGCGGCGAGCAGCACCAGTCCGATGATGGCGGCCGGATTCCGAAGGTAAAGGCGAAGAAGTCTCATGGGTGGCTACCTGCCGGAACCAATGCGGGGGTCGAGCCGCGCATAGGCGATGTCGACGAGAAAGTTGATCACGATGACCAGGACCGCCGAGACGAAGACGATGCCCAGCAGGGTGTTCAGGTCCCGCTGCACGACCGATTCGTAGGCCAGGCGTCCAAGGCCCGGCAGCGCGAACACGCTCTCGACGACCACCGAGCCGCCGAGCATCGTGCCGGCCTGCAGGCCGATCAGCGTGACCATCGGCAGCAGGGCATTGCGCAGCACATGGCGCACCACCACGCCGTACTCGGCGAGGCCCTTGGCGCGCGCCGTGCGCACGAAGTCGAGCGTCAGCACCTCGAGCATCGAGGCGCGCATGATCCGCAGGTAGATCGCCAGAAAGCCCAGGCCCAGCGTGAGCGTGGGCAGTACCAGGTACCGTGCGGCGTCCAGAACGCGCGCCCAGCCGGTCAGGCCCGAGCCGATCGTCTCGAACCCGCCCGCGGGCAGCCAGGCCAGGTGCACCGAGAACCCCACGACACTCATCAACCCGAACCAGAACGAGGGCGTCGCGTAGAAGATCAGGCCCAGGGTCGAGATCATCGTGTCCGGCCATTGGTTGACGCGCCGCGCCGCGATCACGCCGAGCACGATGCCCGCCGCAAAGGCGAACGACAGCGCCGAGACCATCAGCAGCAGCGTCGCCGGCAGGCGTTCGAGGATCACGTCGAGCACCGGCTTCGCATAGATCGCCGAGTAGCCCAGGTCGAGCCGCACCAGGCGCCAGAGGTAGTTGCCCAGTTGCACCGGAACCGATGCATCGAGGCCGTAGAACTGCCGCATCTGGGCAATCATCGCGGGATCGCCGCCGCCCATCTGGGCGACCAGCGCGTCCACGGTGTCTCCCGGCGCCAGCTGCAGCAGCAGGAACAGCCCGGCCAGGATGATCAGCAGCGTGGGCAGGCTTGACGCCAGGCGCCGCAGCGCCAATGCCAGCACTTGCATATCAGGACGTCATCCAGAGGTCGGCCCAGCTGCTGGAGATCCAGCGCGGCTGGTTGTGGTGGTTCTGCAGGTTCTTGTTGGTGACCGAAATCAGCAAGCGCTCGGCCGCCATCCACACCGGGATCTCGGTGTTCACCTGGCCCGCCAGGTCCGCGTAGAGCTTGCGGCGCTTCACCGGCTCGATCTCGAACGCCGCGGCGTCGATCAGCTGGTCGACGTTGTCGGACTTCCAGCCCCACTGGTTGGTCCACGGCGCGCCCTTGGGGCTGCCCGAGCGGTACCAGACGGTGGTCGAGACCGCGGGGTCGCCGCGGTACTGGTGCCAGCCGGTGGCCAGGTCGAAATTCCAGTCCTTGTAGACGTTGCTCAGGAACCCCGCCGCGTCGTAGCGGACGATCTCGACCCCGATGCCCACCTGCTGCAGGGATTGCTGCATGAATGTCGACCACAGCGTGATGTCCTCGCCCCAGGGCGCAGGCACCAGCCGCAGCGAGAAGCGCTGGCCCTTGGCGTCGCGCTTGTAGCCGGCTTCGTCGAGCAGGGCCTCGGCCTTCTTCTTGTCGAAGGGGTAGCGCGGCACGTCCTTGGCAAAGAACTTCGGCGACGTGGTGGGATAGGGACCGCTCGCGGGCTTGGCGAAGCCGTACAGGAAGTTCTCGCAGAAGAAGTTGATGTCGATCGCGCGCACGATGGCCTCGCGCACCCGGCGATCGGCCAGTTCCTTGCGCCGGAAGTTGTACTCGATGGTGTTCATCACCGCGTTGCCCTCGTTGCCGCGCGTCGACACCTCGAACTTCGGGCTTTTCTTCAGGCGGTCGAGATCCGAGAGCGCGAGGCCGCCTTCGGGACTGACGTGGATCTGTCCCGATTCGATCGCGGCCGCCGCGGCGGCCTGGTCGGGCACGAAGCGCCAGACGATCTGGTCGAGATAGGGAAAGCCGGCGCGCCAATAGCTCTCGTTGCGCACCGCGATGACGTACTGACCGCGCTCGTACTTCGAGAACTTGAACGGGCCGGTGCCGATCGGCGCGGTGTTCGCCGGATTCTCCAGCAGGTTCGTGCCCTCGTAGACGTGCCTGGGCGCCACGTAGCCCAGGTCGGCCAGCGCCCGCAACAGCAGGTCGAGCGGCATGGGTCGGGAGTAGCGGAAGACGGCCGTGTTCGCATCCGGCGTGTCGACGGCGTCCAGGTAGAGCTGCAGGGCCGTGCTGTAGTTGAGATGCTTCTTCCACATCTCCATCGCGCTGAACTGGACGTCCGCAGAGGTGAAGGGCTTGCCGTCATGCCACTTGACGCCTTCGCGCAGCGTGAAGGTGATCGTCTTCCCGTCGGGCGTCGATTTCCAGGCGGTGGCCAGCACCGGGGCCGGATCGCCCTTGGCGTCGAGGTCGACCAGCGGCTCCATGATCTTCCCGGCGATCACGTAGACGCCGGTGGAGGCACGCAGCGCGGGGTTCAGCACGCGCTGCTCGCCGGTCATGTGCACCGTCACGCTGCCACCGCGGCGTGGCGTCGATGCCACCTGGGCTTGAAGCACGCCAGGGATCGCTGCGGAAAGGGCCAGTGCGGGTCCGGTGAGCAGTGCGTTGCGTCGGGTCAATGTCATCAGTGTCTCCAGTTCTACTTTTCGTTGATTGACTTGGGTTCGATCGGGTCGCGGGGTTCGAACACGACCATGGCGCCGCTCGCGCGGTCGGCGCCCACCGTGACCGAAGACGCGCCGACCACGGCAGCCGCTCCGGCCGAGCGCGCGGCGGCGCCGAGATCCGCCACGTGCAGCACCAGCGCCGCCACACCCTCGGCGGGCAGCGCCTCGCGCGGTGCCGAGGGACGGCGTGCAATGAAGGCGTCTTGGGTCAGGAACAGGAAGTCGCCCCGCCCCGGCGCGGTGGCCACCCTGACCCCGGCGTCGCACGGCTGGGCCCGGCCGTCGATCAGGCCGGCCAGTTGCGCCGCCGCCTCGGCCGGCGTCGGCGTCACGATCTCGACGCATGCGAGGCCGGTGGCCGTGTTCGGGTGCGTCTGCAGTCCGGGCATCCAGACCGTGTCGCGCGTGTGATGCTGGCAGGCAAAGATGCGAAGGTCCGCCGGCCGTTGTTCCACCGGCCAGTGAAAGACGCTGAATGCGGCTTCTGCGCGACGGCCACCGGGCAGGTCGACCGGCCGGCTGAATTCGATCGGCGCCCGCGCGTCGATGCCGCGGGCCCGCAGCGCGCTCACCCCGGCCACCGCGTCGCTGGTCGTGAAGGCGGCGCGCTCTATGCCCTCGCCGCGCCGGTCGAGAAAGGCACGGCTCGGCGCGTTCAGCTCCGTCTCGTGCAGGACACCCAGCAACTCGACATAGTCGACACCGAACATGATCGTGTAGTTGCCGGTGCCCAGATGCGCACTGTGGGTGCCGCGCGGCGAAAGGGTGAAGCCCAGGGCGCGCCACCGGTCGGCGGCGGCATCGAGATTGCGGACCATCACCACGAGGTGGTCGAGTCCTTCAAGGCTGGCGAGCATGCTGAACCTCCAGTTGATTGCGATCAGATTTCCATTCGGTCCAGGCGCCGGTAGCGCAGCAGCATCAGCGGCGCCACGCGACGGGCAATGCCGTGCAACGGCAGCGGTGCCGGCTCGGTGAAGGGCAGCGCCAGTTCAGCCTCGGGCACTCCGCGCACCGCCTTCGCGAACTCTCCGCCCAGTGCGACCGACAGGCCGACGGCACGGCCATTGCAGCCGGCCCAGGCCCACGCGTCGGGTCCGAGACGGTGAAAGCGCGGCATGAAATCGTCCGTCATCCCGACGTAGCCGTTCCAGACGTAGTCGAAGCGCACCTCGCCGATCTGCGGCCACAGCCGCTCGATCCGTGCCCCCACGGCGGCCCTCAGGCGATCGGCGCGATGGAACGGCAGGAGGATCGCCCCGCCGGTGATGAGCCGGTGGCGTGCGTCGAAACGCGCGAAGTACAGCTCGCCATGCGTGTCGGAGAGCGCCTGGCGGCCGGGAATCACCGTGGCCCGGACGCTTTCGGGCAATGGCTGGGTCGCCATCTGCCACGACCGGATGGGGATCACCTCGCGCGCAATCCGCGGCGCCAGGGCGCTCGAGAACTCGCCGGTGTAGGTGTTGGTGGCGAGCACCAGCGCACGGGCGCGCACTTCGCCCGACGGCGTGCGCACCACCCAGCGTCCTTCCCGGCGCTCGAAGTCGAGTGCCGGTGTCTGCGCGTAGATCCGCGCGCCGGCCTCGATCGCCGCCCGCGCGAGGCCACGCGCCAGCGCCAGCGGATTGATGTGACCGCCGCTGCGATTCCAGAAGCCGCCATGCCAGGCCTGCGAACCCAGCATCTTCTGCACCTGGCCCGCATCGAGCAACTCGACCGGTGCACCGCGTCGAGACCATTGCCTGACGCGCCGTTCGGCGATCGCCATCCGGCCCGGCGAATGCACCGGCTGAACCCAGCCGGCCTGCTCGGCCTCGGCCTGGATGCCGTGCTCGCGAACGGTGTCGAACAAGGTCGATGCGCAATCGCGAAGCAGGCGCACGAAGCGTTCGCCGGCCGCTCCGTGGCGCGCCTCGATGTCGTCGGGATCGGGGCGCGACAGCGTGGGAATCACCTGGCCGTTGTTGCGCCCCGAGGCACCCCAGCCCGGCTCGGCCGCCTCGATCACGACCACCTCGACGCCGGCCTTGCGCAGGTTCAGCGCAGTGGACAGGCCCGTGAAGCCGGCGCCGATGACGATCGCATCGGTGTGCACAGTGCCGTTCAGCGTCGGGCACGAAGGGCCAGGCGGCGTGACAGTCGCCCAGAGAGATCCCGTGCCCTCCACGGAGGCACTCAAAAAATCAGTGGGCATCAGACTTCCTTGACGCGGCAGCTCATGCCGCACGCGCACACAAGGCGCCCATCACCCTGAACGACGCGGCAAGATCCTGGATCAGGTCGTCCGTGTCCTCGAGGCCGATGTGAAGCCTCACCGCCGGGCCTTCATGGGCCCAGCGCGTACTGCTGCGCAGGTTGCTCAGATTGATCGGTGCCACCAGGCTCTCGAAGCCGCCCCAGGAGGCGCCAAGCCCGAACAACTCCAGGCTGTCGATGAACCCGGCGAATGCCTGGCGCGGCACCGGGTGCAGCACACAGCCGAACAGCCCGCTGGCCCCCGTGCAATCGCGTTGCCAGAGCGCATGGCCCGGATCGCYGGCCAACGCGGGATGCAACACGCTTGCGACCTCGGGTTGGCGCATCAGCCATTCGGCGACCCGCAATCCCGACGCATGGTGCTGGCGCAGCCGCGTCGGCAGGGTGCGCAGCCCCCTCAACGCCACGTACGCGGCATCCGGGCTCGCCGTTTCTCCGAAATTGCTGGCGCTGCTGGCCAGCGCATCCCACGATTCGCGGTTGCAGGTCGCGATGCCGAGCAAGGTATCGGAATGGCCGCAGATGTACTTGGTCGCCGAATGGATCGAGATATCGACCCCATGGGCCAGCGGCTTGAAATAGAGCGGCGTGGCCCAGGTGTTGTCGATCATGGTCGTGATGCCGCGTCGCTTCGCGACCGCGCAGATCGCCGGCACGTCCTGCATCTCGAAGCTCATCGAACCCGGCGATTCAAGATAGATCACCCGCGTGTTGTCGCGCACGAGCGCCTCGATGCCGGCCCCGATGCCCGGGTCGTAGAAGGTCACGTCGATGCCGAACGGAATCAGCGTGCCGTGGGCGAACTGGCGGATCGGACCGTACACCGTGTCGACGATCAGCACATGGTCGCCGGGCCGCGCGAAGGCCATCAGGCTGTGGGTGCAGGCCGCCAGCCCCGACGGAAACAGCATCGCGCGATGGCCTCCCTCGAGCTGCACCATCGCCTGCTCCAGCGCCTGCGTGGTCACCGTGCCGAAGCGGCCGTAGTACCTGGTCGGATCGCCCGTGACCGGCTCGCGGCAGGTCTGCTCCCACTCGGCCAGATTGCTGGCGAGCACCGTGGTGGTCCGAGCGATCGGCGGGTTCACCAGCCGGCCGCATATCGCACGATCCCTGCCGCCGCGGGTGGCCTCAGTGTCTTCTCTGTAGATTTTCCGTTCCATGGGGTCCCTGTGTCCTGGTCACGCACCGCCGTCGCATTCGTCGAATGCCGACGGTGGTCTTCATTTCGTCATGGGAGAATGCTATTCGAGACAAGCGAGAATATGCTTTCGAAATCACTCTCGAAAATGACTGCAGAGAGATTTTTCTTCCACGAAATGGGATGTACGCGATGGATGCGATTGACCGAAAGATCCTGCAGCTGCTGCAGGAAGACGCCTCGCTGCCGATCGGCGAGATCGCCGAGGCAGTGAACCTTTCGGCCACGCCGTGCTGGAAACGGATTCAGCGACTGAAGAAGGATGGCGTCATTCGAAAGCAGGTCGTTCTCTGCGATCCGAAGAAGCTGGGCTACGGCGCCGTCGCCTTCGTCACGGTTCGCACCAACCAGCACAACGCCGCCTGGCTGGAGCGGTTCGCCACGGTGGTGCAGCAGATTCCCGAGATCGTCGAGGTCTATCGCATGACCGGCGATATCGACTACCTGTTGCGTGTGGTGGTGCGTGACATCGAGGGGCTGGATGCGGTCTATCACAAGCTGATCCACTCGGTCGAAATGTTCGACGTCAGTTCCAGCTTCGCGATGGAGGAGATCAAGTACTCGACCGCAGTCCCGGTCGACGGCAACCCGCTGTCAGGGAGCGACTGAATCGGTGAGCTTCGCGGGACTTGTCGCGCAGGCCGCGCATGTGCATTCGCTCAACACACCGGCGCCCGCTCCTACATGCAACGCCGCGCTTTCTCGAACAATGAATCCACCAATCACTGAAAGGTGGACGATATGACGACAAGACTCTGGATCTCGGCAGCCGCCGCCGCGGGCATCATGACCCTGGCCGGCTGCGCGGGCGGTCCGAACCAGCAACTCGGCACGGCAGGCGGTGCCGTCGGTGGCGCGGTGATCGGCCACGCAATCGGCGGCAACACGGCCGCCACGGTCGGTGGCGCCGCCGTCGGCGGCCTGATCGGCAACCAGGTGGGCCGCAGCGTCGACGAACGGAACCAGCAGCGCTACTACCCGCAGGGCAACTACTACACCCCGAACAGCTACTACCCGAACAACGGTCCGAACTACTGA
Source organism: Variovorax sp. M-6 (assembly GCF_052114385.1). Lineage (NCBI taxonomy): Bacteria > Pseudomonadati > Pseudomonadota > Betaproteobacteria > Burkholderiales > Comamonadaceae > Variovorax > Variovorax sp. M-6. The sequence goes on from NZ_JBFREQ010000001.1 coordinate 76,715, forward strand.
GCGAGGCCGGGTGGAAATCGAAAAGCGCACCCGCGGGTGCGCTTTTTCTTTGAGCGGGGCGCGTAGGGGCTCAGCGCGCCGCCGAGGTGCGGCGGGCGCGCCAGGCGCCGAACAGCGCGATCAGCCCGGGCACCAGGATCAGCGCCCAGATGACCTTCTCGAGGTTGTCCTTGACGATCGGCAGGTTGCCGAAGAAATAGCCGATGGTGCACAGCCCCAGCACCCACAGCAGCGCACCCGCCACGTTGAACAGCGTGAACTTGCCGCGGGTCATGTCGGCCACGCCCGCCACGAAGGGGGCGAAGGTGCGAATGAAGGGCAGGAAGCGCGCCGCGATGATCGTGACGCCGCCGAAGCGCTCATAGAAGGCATGCGCCTGGTCGAAGGCCTTGCGGTTGAAGAAGCGCGAGTTCTCCCACTGGAACACCTTCGGCCCGAAGTAGCGCCCGATGCTGAAGTTGCACTGGTCGCCCAGGATCGCGGCCGCCAGCAGGATCGGCACCGCCAGCCCGAAGCTCATCAGGCCCGCGCCGCACAGCGCGCCGACGATGAACAGCAGCGAATCGCCGGGCAGGAAGGGCATCACCACCAGCCCGGTCTCGACGAACACGATCAGGAACAGCAGCGCGTAGACCCAGGGGCCGTAGGCGATGACGAAGGCCTCGAGGTGTTTGTCGACATGCAGGATGAAGTCGATGAGAAAGCTGATGATTTCCATGGCGCGCATTATCCCGGTGCGCACGAGGGCGCCCTTCTAGAATGTCCCCGTGAGCGCTCTTCCTTCTTCCACCGCCGGCGCGCGCCGGCCGATCCGCGAACTCCCCGACGAACTGATCAGCCAGATCGCGGCCGGCGAAGTGGTCGAGCGGCCCGCCTCGGTGGTGCGCGAGCTGCTCGACAACGCGCTCGACGCCGGCGCCAGGCAGATCACGCTGCGGCTCTCGGCCGGCGGCGTGCGGCTGATCTCGGTCGAGGACGACGGCCTGGGCCTGCCGCGCGAGGAACTCCCGCTGGCCCTGCGCCGGCACGCCACCAGCAAGATCGCCAGCCTGGGCGACCTCGAGACCGTGGGCACGATGGGCTTTCGCGGCGAGGCGCTGGCCGCCATCAATGCGATCGCCGAGCTCAGCGTGCTGTCGCGCTTCGCCGGTGCCGACAGCGCCTTCTCGCTCGACGGCCGCACCGGCGAACTGCGGCCGGTGGCGCGCGCCACCGGCACCACGGTCGAGGTCCGCGAGCTGTTCTTCGCCACCCCGGCCCGGCGCAAGTTCCTCAAGACCGACGCCACCGAACTCGCCCACTGCATCGAGGCCGTGCGGCGCCATGCGCTGGCGCGTCCCGAGGTCGGCTTTTCGATCTGGCACGAGGGCCGCCTGGTCGAGCAGTGGCGTGCCGCCGCCTCGCGCGACCAGCGTCTGGCCGACACGCTCGGCGACGACTTCGTGGCCCACAGCGTGGCGGTCGATCGCAGCGCCGGCCCGGTGCGCGTCACCGGCCGTGCCGGCATTCCCGATGCGGCGCGCTCGCGCGCCGACCAGCAGTTCTTCTACGTCAACGGCCGCTTCGTGCGCGACAAGGTGCTGGCCCACGCGGTGCGCAGCGCCTACGAGGACGTGCTGCACGGCCAGCGCCAGCCGGTCTATGCGCTGTACCTCGAGATCGATCCGGCCCGGGTCGACGTCAACGTGCACCCGACCAAGATCGAGGTGCGCTTCCGCGACGGCCGCGAGGTGCACCAGGCGGTGCGCCACGCGATCGAGGACGCGCTGGCCGCCCCGCGGGCCGGCGAGGCGGCCGCGGCCCCGGCAGAACCCTTCTTCAAGCCCCGCATGGCGCCGGCCTCGGCCTCATGGACGCAGCCGGCGATGCACTTCGCGGGCGAGCGCGGACTCGGCGATGCGGCGGCCATGTGGCCTGTCGCGCCTCGCGAGACGTCGGTGGAAAGCCCGGCGCCGGCATTCGCTTCGGAAGCCGCGCCGGTTTTCGCCGCCGCGCCTCCCAGCGCAGGTCCCGGCGCCGCCGTCGAAGCCGAAGCCTGGCCCCTGGGCCGCGCGCTGGCCCAGTTGCAGGGCATCTACATCCTGGCCGAGAACAATCAAGGGCTGGTCATCGTCGACATGCATGCCGCGCACGAGCGGATCGTCTACGAGCGCCTGAAGACCCAGCTCGACGGCGCCGCCATCAGCAGCCAGCCGCTGCTGATCCCGGCCACCTTCGCCGCCACGCCCCAGGAGGTGGCCACCGCCGAAGCCTGCGCCGCGGTGCTGCCCGCGCTCGGCCTCGAGATCACGCCGTTCTCGCCGCGCACACTTGCGGTGCGTGCGGTGCCCGGAACCCTGGCCGACGGCGATCCCGTGGAGCTAGCGCGCAGCGTGCTGGCCGAGCTCGCCCACCACGACGCCAGCACCGTGGTGCAGCGGGCCCAGAACGAACTGCTGTCCACCATGGCCTGCCACGGCGCCGTGCGCGCCAACCGCAAGCTGACCATCGACGAGATGAACGCCCTGCTGCGCCAGATGGAAGCCACCGAACGCTCCGACCAGTGCAACCACGGCCGCCCGACCTGGCGCCAGCTTTCGGTGCGCGAGCTCGACGCGCTCTTCATGCGCGGGCGCTGAAGCTCTCTTTCCTCCGCTTACAAACCGGGTTTTGATCAGGCCCGAGGCCCGAAAAGCATGAAATTTGGCTGAATTGCGCCTGGTTGCGCTCAGAACCAAGGGTTTTCAGGGGCATCGCCCAAGCCGGCACGTACGTTGCATGGAATCTGTCGTTGAACTTTCCGGCCCCCGCGCCTGTCTTTCAGCCTTCCATGAAATCCTGGTCCCTGTTCGCATCCGCCACCGCCCTGGTCGCCCTGCTGGCCGGCGGCTGTTCGACCCTCGATGAGCAGCAGCGCGAGTGGATCTTCCAGCCCAGCGACCGCAGCTGGGGCAATTCGGAGGCCATGAGCCAGGGCATGGACGACGTCTGGATCGACTTCGAGTCCTCCCTGACCGGCGAGCCCGCGCGTCTGCACGGCCTGTGGCTCGGCGGCGCCCCCGAAACGGAGGACACGCCGGTGCTGCTCTACCTGCACGGCGCGCGCTACAACGTGGCCGGCTCGGCCCCTCGCATGCGCCGCATGCACGAGCTGGGCTTCTCGGTGCTGGCGATCGACTACCGCGGCTTCGGCAAGAGCTCCAAGGGATTGCCTTCGGAAGATTCGGCGCGCGAAGACGCCCGCGCGGCCTGGGCCTGGCTCGCGGCCCGGCACCCGAAGCAGGCGCGCTACATCTTCGGCCACTCCCTCGGCGGCGCGATCGGCATCGACCTGGCGTCGCGCGTGAACGACGAGAGCGGCACCATCGTCGAGAGCACCTTCACCTCGATCGCCGACGTGGCCAGCAGCTTCAAGTGGGGCTGGCTGCCCTTCGGTCCCTTCATCACCCAGCGCTTCGAGGCGATCAGCAAGGTCAAGGACATCGGCGCGCCGCTGCTGGTGGTGCATGGCGCGGCCGACAGCCTGATCAACCCGACCCTGGGCCGCAAGCTCTACGACGCCGCGACCGTGCCGAAGATGTTCGTGCTGGTCGAGGGCGGCTCGCACCACAATGCGAATTCGATCGGCCAGGCGCAGTACCGGGCGGCCCTGTCGCAGCTGTTCCGCATGAAGGAGCCGCCGGTCGAGACCGCCTCGGGCGCGGATGCGCCGCCCAAGCCCGCGCCATTGCCGCAGCCCGCGCCTCCCGAGACGACCGCCCTGCGGCCCCATCGCCTGTCCGGCCAGGCGATCTGAGCGCGCCGGCGCCAGGCAGCGGCGCCTTTGTTAACCTTGGGCGCATGCCGCCTCCTGTCGCACCGGCCATTTCTCGCACCGCGCCGTCTGCCTCGAGCATGTCGCCGGCCGCGCTCGTCCTCATGCTGGCGCTGCTGCTGGGCATCCAGCCGGTCACGACCGACCTTTATCTGCCCGCGCTGCCCACGCTGACCGCCGACTTCGGCGCCCGCATGTCCCACGCGCAGCTCACGCTGAGCGCCCTGCTGCTGGCCTTCGGTGTCTCGCAGCTGGTGCTCGGACCGTTGTCCGACCGCTTCGGCCGCCGGCCGGTCCTGCTGTGGGGCCTGGGCGGCTACGTGGCCGCCAGCATCGGCGGCGCCATGGCGCCCTCGATCGAGATGCTGATCGTCTGGCGCACCCTGCAGGGCGCCGCGATGGGCGCGGCCGTGATGGCGGCGCGCGCGATCGTGCGCGACCTCTACCAGCCGGCCGATGGCGCGCGCGTGATGTCGCGCGCCCTGACCGGCCTGGGCACCATCGCCTGCCTCTGCGTGCCCCTGGGCGGGCTGGTGTCGGACTTATTCGGCTGGCGCGTCGCGCTGCTGGTGCCCGCCGTGTTCGGCGCCCTCACGCTGGCGCTGATCGCCCTGCGATTCAACGAGACCCTGCCGCGCCGCAACCCCGACGCCTTGCGTGCCGCCACGCTGGTCGCCACCTGGGCGACGGTGCTGCGCAACCCGGTCTTCCTGGCTTTCAGCGCACTGACCACCGCGTCCTACGGGCTGCTGTTCACTTTCCTGGCCGCGTCGTCCTTCGTGTTCATCCAGGTGCTCGGGCTCAGCAAGACGCAATACGGCGCCGTGATGCTGTGGAACTCGCTGGCCTACATCGCGGGCACCTTCGTCTGCCGGCGCTGGCTGGCCCGCCACGGGGTGCGCCGCAGCGTTGCGCGGGCGGCCTGGCTGACGCTCGCGGGCGGCACCTCGATGGGGCTGCTGGCGCTGGCGGGCGTGGTGTCGGTCGCGGCCATCGTCGGCCCGCAGACGCTGGTGATGATCGCGCACGGCGTCCACCAGCCCTGCGGCCAGACCGGTGCGGTCGGCCCGTTTCCGCAGGCGGCGGGTGCCGCCTCGGCGCTCAACGGCTTCCTCATGATGCTGGCCGCCTTCGCCATCGGCGGCTGGCTCGGCGCGCGCATGGACGGCACCGTGATGCCGCTGGCGCTCGGCGTCTGGTTCTGGAGCGTCTGCATCGCCGCCGTCGCCTGGACCCTGGTGCGCAAATACGGGGAGCCGCGTGGCCGCTGATCCGACACCGAACGCATTGCGCTACGTGGCGCTCGCCGGTCCCACTGCCTCGGGCAAGACCGCGGCGGCGCTGGCGATCGCCCGCCAACGCCCGGTCGAGATCGTCAGCGTCGACTCGGCCCTGGTCTACCGCGGCATGGACATCGGCACCGCCAAGCCCACCCCGGCCGAACTCGCCGAAGTCCCGCACCACCTGATCGACATCCGCGATCCGCGCGAGGCCTACAGCGCCGCCGCGTTCGTGGAGGACGCCCGGCGCCTGATCGGCGAGATCGCGGCACGCGGCAGGCTCCCGCTGCTGGTGGGCGGCACGATGCTCTACTTCAAGGCGCTGGCCGACGGCATCGACGCGATGCCCGCGGCCGATCCCGCGCTGCGCCGGCAGCTCGAGGCCGACGCCGCCGCGCTCGGCTGGCCGGCGATGCACGCCCGCCTCGCGGAGGTCGATGCGATCACGGCGGCGCGGCTGGCGCCCAACGACGGCCAGCGCATCCAGCGTGCGCTCGAGGTCTGGCACGCGAGCGGCCAGCCGCTGGCCAGCTTCCATGCCGCGGGCCGCGCGAGCCGAGGAACGCCGGCGGTCGCGTTGCTGTCCCTGGAGCCCACCGATCGCGCGTGGCTGAACGAACGCATCGCGGCGCGCTTCGACGCGATGCTCTCCGCCGGCTTCATCGCCGAGGTGCAGGCGCTGCGCGCGCGCGGCGACCTGGCGGCGGACCTGCCGTCGATGCGCTGCGTCGGCTACCGCCAGACCTGGGAAGCCCTGGACGGCGCCTGGCCGATCACCGAGCTGCGCGAACGCGGCGTCGCCGCCACCCGCCAGCTCGCGAAACGCCAGATGACCTGGCTGCGCAGCATGCCGCAGCGCCGCGTGATCGCGGCCGAAGCCCCCGACGCCATCGCGCAGGTCGTCAGGCTCGTCGCCGACCTCTCATGACGCTGCGCATCACGGACCTGGCCAAGCACTATGGCGAGCTGCCGGTGTTCGAGCACGTGTCGCTCGAGGTCGCGGCCGGCGAATTCGTCGCGATCGTGGGCGAATCCGGCGTCGGCAAATCGACCTTGCTCAATTGCATGGCCGGCCTCGACGGCTGGGATGCCGGCACGGTCCAGCACGGCGGCACCGACATCGGCGCCCTCGACGCCGAAGCGCGCGCGCTGTGGCGGCGCGCGCATGTCGGCTTCGTGTTCCAGGCCTTCCACGTGCTGCCGCACCTGGACGTGGCGCAGAACGTCGCGCTGCCGCTGATGCTGCTGGGCCGACAGGGTCCGGCCGGCGCCGAGCGCGTCGCCCGGATGCTCGATGCGGTCGGCCTCGCCGGCCTCGGCGAACGCCTGCCGCAGCAGCTGAGCGGCGGGCAGCTCCAGCGCGTGGCGATCGCGCGCGCCCTGGTGCACCGGCCCGCGCTGCTGCTGGCCGACGAGCCGACCGGCAACCTCGATCCCGCCACCGCCACGCGCGTGATGGACGTGCTGCTGGCGCAGACCCGCGAGCACGGCGCCTCGCTGGTGCTGGTCACGCACTCCGAGGCCGCGGCGGCGCGCGCCGACCGCGTGCTGCACCTGAGCGCCGAAGGGATTCGGGCCTAGGGCCTGTGAACAGGCCCTAGGCTGCGGACAGCAGCGCGGCGAAGCGCGCCAGGTCGACGTTGCCGCCGCTCACGATGACGCCCACGCGCTTGCCAGCGAGCGCCTCACCCGCCGCGCAGGCCGCCGCGAAGGCCAGGCAGCCCGTCGGCTCGACCACCATCTTCATGCGCTCGGCGAAGAAGCGCATGGCATCGACCAGTTGCGCATCGCTGACCGTGACGATGTCGCTCACATCGCGCCGGATGATGCCGAAGGTGTACTCGCCCAGGTGCTGGGTCTGCGCGCCGTCGGCAATGGTCTTCGGGGTTTCGATGTGCACGATGCGGCCGGCGCGCAGCGACTGCTGGCCGTCGTTGCCGGCTTCGGGCTCGACGCCGTAGACCTTGCAGTCCGGCGCCAGCGCGCGCGCCGCCAGCGCCGATCCGCTGGTCAGGCCGCCGCCGCCGAGGCAGACGTAGAGCGCGTCGAGCGCACCCGCCTCCTCGATCAGTTCCTTCGCCGCCGTGCCCTGGCCCGCGATCACGTCCGGATGGTCGTAGGGCGGGATCAGCGTCATGCCGCGCTCCTCGGCCAGCCGCCGCGTCAGCGCCTCGCGGTCCTCGGTGAAGCGGTCGTAGAGGACCACCTCGGCACCGTACTCGCGCGTGGCGGCGAGCTTGGCGGCCGGCGCATCGGTGGGCATCACGATCACGGCCGGCATGCCGAGGATGCGCGCCGCCAGCGCGACCGCCTGCGCATGGTTGCCCGACGAGAAGGCGATCGCGCCGGCCCGGCGCTGCCGGGCATCGAACTTCGACAGCGCATTGAAGGCGCCGCGGAACTTGAAGGCGCCCATGCGCTGGAAGTTCTCGCACTTGAAGAAGAACTGCGCGCCCCAGCGGGCGTCGGCGGTGCGCGAGCGCAGCACCGGCGTGCGGTGCGCATGCCCTTCGAGCCGCGCGGCCGCGGCGATCACGTCGTCGTAGGTCGGAAGTGTCTGCATGGCGACGAGCTTAGCGCGGCGGCGATCGAAAAAGGCATGCTTCCTGTCGCACACTGTCGAAATGCCCGCCGGTGCGCCGTCATTGCAGTGAGCGATCCTGCTCGTGTGTTTTCTTCGCGGAGGTTCCATGCAATACATGCTGATGTTCTACCAACCCCAGTCCGAGTTCGACCAGCGCGACGAGGCAGCAGCCCAAGCCTACCGGGCCGGCTGGATGGACTACGTGGGCGCGATCCGCCAGTCGGGCGTCACGCTCAGCGGCCACGGCCTGCAACCGCCGATGACCGGCACCACGCTGCGGGTGCGCGGCGACAAGCGCCAGGTGCAGGACGGGCCCTTCGCCGACAGCAAGGAGCAGCTCGGCGGCTACTTCGTGATCGAGGTCCCGGACCTCGACACCGCCCTCGAGTGGGCCGCGCGCGCGCCCTGCGCCAGCACCGGTGGCGTCGAGGTGCGGCCGGTGTTCACGGCACCCACGATGTGACGGACGAGGCCGTCCGGGAGGCCCGCTCGGCGGCCGAGCGGGCGGCGCGCCAGTCGTATGGCCGGCTGGTCGCCATCCTGTCGGCGCGCACGCGCGACATCGCGGCCTCGGAGGACGCGCTGGCCGACGCCTTCGCGCGGGCGCTCGAGCGCTGGCCCGCGGACGGCGTGCCGGCGATGCCGGAGGCCTGGCTGCTGCAGGTGGCACGCCACCGCACGCTCGACGCCTGGCGCCACAGCCGGGTGCAGGACGAGGCGACGCAGACCCTGCTGCTGCTGGCCGACCAGATCGAGGAGGACGCGGACAGCGGCGAGACCGTGCCCGACGAGCGGCTGCGCCTATTCTTCGTCTGCGCCCATCCGGCCATCGATGCCGCGGCGCGCGCGCCCCTGATGCTGCAGACCGTGCTCGGCCTGGACGCCGCCCGCATGGCCGGCGCCTTCCTGAGCGCGCCGGCCACGCTCGGCCAGCGCCTGGTGCGGGCCAAGGCACGCATCCGGGCAGCCGGCATTCCGTTCGAGTTCCCGCGCGCCAACGACCTGCCGCAGCGGCTGCAGGACGTGCTCGACGGCATCTACGCGGCCTACGGCACCGGCTGGGACGAAGTCGACGGCGCCGACGCCTCGCAGCGCGGGCTCACTGCCGAGGCGATCGACCTCTGCCGCATCCTCTGCGGCCTGCTGCCGCGGGAACCCGAACCGCTGGGCCTGCTGGCGCTGATGCTGTTCTGCGAAAGCCGCGCCGCGGCGAGGCGCAGCACCGCCGGCGACTACGTGCCGCTGGACCAGCAGGACGTCGCGCGCTGGAACCCGCAACTGCGCGGGCAGGCCGAGCAGGCGCTGCAGAGCGCCGCCAGCCTCGAGGCGCTCGGCGCCTACCAGATCGAGGCCGCGATCCAGTCGGCCCATTGCGCGCGACGCCTCGGCGCGCAGGTGCCAGCCGATGCACTGGTCGCGCTCTATGACGGCCTGATTGCGCTGCGCCCGAGCACCGGCGCGCAGGTCGGCCGCGCCTGTGCCGTGGCCGAGGCGGAAACGCCGGCGGCCGGCCTGCGGGCGCTCGATGCCATGGCGCCGGTCGAGGTCGCGAACTACCAGCCCTTCTGGGCTGCGCGCGCGCACCTGCTGGGCCGCAGCGGCCAGGCTGCCGCAGCGCGACAGGCCTATGCCCGCGCAGCCGGCCTCAGCACCAGCCCGGCGATCCGCGCCTGGCTGGCCGCCGCGTCCGAGCGCCTGTGACCCGCGCGCATCGCGCAGAATGGGCCGCATGAGGGCCCTGCTGTTCAGCTTCTCGTGGCAGGAACTGCGCCACCATCCGTGGCGCAACGCGGCCGCGGTCGTCGCCGTGATGCTGGGCGTCGCGCTGGCCTTTTCGGTGCAATTGATCAATGCCTCGGCGCTCGACGAATTCTCGAGCGCGGTGCGCTCGGTCAACGGCCAGCCCGACCTCGAACTGCGCGCCGCGCAGGGCGGCTTCGACGAGGCCGTCTTCGCGCGGGTGGCCCGGCATCCGGGGGTCGCCCTGGCCAGCCCCGTGCTCGAACTGCAAAGCGTCGCGCAGGTCGGCGAGCGCCGGCTGCCGCTGCGGGTCGTCGGCATCGACGCGCTCGCGCTGCCGACCATCGCGCCGGCACTGATGCCGCGCCCCGCCGAAGCCGGCGACCGTTTCTCGCTCTTCGCGCCGCGCCAGGTCTTTCTCAATGCCGCCGCGCGCAAGGCCGTCGGCGACGACGCCACGCAGCTTCGGTTGCGCGTCGGCACGCAATGGCAGTCGCTGCAGGTCGCCGGCCAGGTCGCGGCCGGCGGCGGCGCGCTGGCGGTGATGGACATCGGCGCCGCCCAGGACCTGTTCGGCCGCGCCGGACAGCTCACGCGCATCGACCTGCGGCTGGCGCCGGGCACCGAACACGCGGCCTTCATCCGCTCGCTGCAGCAGTCGCCCGACTGGCCGCCAGGCATCCAGATCGCCGAGCCGGGCGATGCGGCCGAGCGCGTCAGCAACCTCTCGCGCGCCTACCGCGTGAACCTCACGGTGCTGGCGCTGGTGGCGCTGTTCACCGGCGCCTTCCTGGTGTTCTCGGTGCTCGCGCTGAGCGTCGCCAAGCGCGCGCAACAGTTCGCGCTGCTCGGCGTGCTCGGCCTCACGCCGCGCGAGCGCCTGCGGCTGGTGCTGGCCGAGTCGCTGGTGCTCGGGCTGATCGGCAGCGCCGCGGGCATCGCCCTCGGCGCGGCGCTCGCCCTGCTGGCGCTGAAGCTGCTGGGGGGCGACCTCGGCGGCGGCTATTTCGACGGCGTCGCGCCGACCCTGCGCTGGAGCTGGGGCGCGGCCTGGACCTACGGCACGCTCGGCGTGATCGCGGCCGGCGTCGGCGGCTGGTGGCCGGCGCGCGCCGCGCAGGCCCTGCCCGAGGCGCAGACGCTCAAGGGCCTGGGCGCCGCGCCGGCGAGTGGCGGCGCGCATCGCATCGCGCTGCTGCTGATCGCCGCCGGCGTCGCCCTGGCCGCGGCGCCGGCGATCTTCGGCATCCCGATCGCCGCCTATCTGTCGGTCGGCTTCCTGCTGGTCGGCGGCATCGGCGCGCTGCCGTGGCTGATCGCGGGGGTCTATGACCGGCTCGCGCCGCTGGCCGCGCGGCGCCTGCTGCCGCTGCTGGCGATCGAACGCGCCCGGCGCATGCGCGGCACCGCCGCGGTGGCGGTGAGCGGCGTGGTCGCGAGCCTGAGTCTCGCCGTCGCGCTCACCGTGATGGTCGCGAGCTTTCGCGACTCGGTCACGCACTGGCTCGACATCGTGCTGCCGGCCGACCTGTACCTGCGCAACGCCGCCGGCGCGGGATCGGGCAGCGAGCAGGCCCTCTTCGCGCCGGCCTTCGTGCAGGCGCTGGCGCAGTTGCCCGGCGTGGCGCGCACCGGGACGCTGCGCACCCGCGCGCTGCTGATCGATCCGTCGCGGCCCGCGGTGACGCTGATCGCGCGCAGCCTGGACGACGACGTCGGGCGTTCGCTGCCGCTGATCGGCGCCGCACTGCCGGTGCCGGCCGGACAGGTCGGGATCTACGTCAGCGAGGCAATGGTCGAGCTCTACGGCGCCCGCCCCGGCACCGCCTTCGAGCCGCTGGCGCGTGCCTGGGGCCCGCGGCGCGACCGCCCCGGCGCGGCGCCGGTGTTCTTCGTCGCCGGCATCTGGCGCGACTACGTGCGGCAGTTCGGCGCCGTCACGATGGACGCCCGCGACTTCGAGCGCCTGACTGGCGAGGCCGGAGTCAGCGACGTCGCACTGTGGCTCGCGCCCGGCGCGGCCGAGGGCTCGGTGCAGGAAGCGGTGCGGGCGCTGGCCGCGCGCGAACTCGGCGTGGCCGAGCCGATCGAGATGTCCTCGGTGGCCCAGATCCGCGCCACCTCGCTGCGCATCTTCGACCGCAGCTTCGCGGTCACTTATTGGCTGCAGGCGGTGGCGATCGCGATCGGCCTGTTCGGCATCGCGGCCAGCTTCAGCGCCCAGGTGCTGGCGCGGCGCAAGGAGTTCGGCCTGCTCGCGCACCTGGGCTTCACGCGCCGGCAGGTGCTCGCGATCGTCGCCGGCGAAGGCGCAGCCTGGACCGCGATCGGCGCCGTCGCCGGGCTGGTGCTCGGGCTCGCGGTGTCGGTGGTGCTGGTGCACGTGGTCAACCCACAGAGCTTCCACTGGACCATGGACCTGCAGGTGCCCTGGGCGCGGCTGGCCGCGCTGTGCGCGGCGGTGGTCGCGGCCGGCACGGTCACGGCCTGGCTTGCCGGCCGCGCGGCCGCGGGCCACGACGCCGTGATGGCGGTCAAGGAGGACTGGTGACGATGCCGCCCCTGAATGCACCCACCCCGGGAGCCCGCGGCTGGTCGCGTCGCGCCGTGTTGCTGGCGACGCTCGCGGTCCCGGCGGCCTGGGCGCTGCCGCCGCGTGCCTTGCAGTTCCCGCGCGACTTCGGCAGCCACTCCGGGCTGCGCACCGAGTGGTGGTACATCACCGGCCATGCGAACAGCGCTGCGCGCGAGTTCGGCTTCCAGCTGACCTTCTTCCGCTCGCGCATCGACGCCACGCAGGCCATGCATTCCGCCTTTGCGGCGAAGCAGCTRATCTTCGCGCATGCGGCGATCACCGATCTCGAAGGCCGCAAGCTGTGGCACGACCAGCGCATCGCGCGCGAAGGCTTCGGCGTGGCATCCGTCTCCGAAGCCGACACCGACATCCGCCTGCGCGACTGGTCGCTGCAGCGCGACGGCGCGGGCTACGCGGCACGGCTGCCGGCCACGGGCTTCGCGATCGACCTGCGCTTCGCTTCGACCCAGCCGGTGCTGCTGCAGGGCAGCGCCGGCCTCTCGCGCAAGGGCCCCGAGCCCGAGCAGGCCAGCTACTACTACAGCGAGCCGCAGCTCGCGGCCTCGGGCAGTCTGACCGTCCAGGGCCGGCGCTTCGAAGTGCTGGGCCGCGCCTGGCTCGACCACGAGTGGAGCGAGGCGCTGATGCATCCCGAGGCGGTCGGCTGGGACTGGATCGGCATGAACCTGTTCGACGGCAGCGCGCTGACGGCCTTCAGGCTGCGGCGCCGCGACGGCTCCGCGCTGTGGCACGGCGGCTCGCTGCGCACGGCCGACGGCCGGCTGCAGGTGTTCGGCCCCGAGGCGCTGCGCTTCGAGGCCCAGGCCCACTGGACCAGCCCGCGCACGCGCGCCGCCTATCCGACGCGATGGCGCATCGAGACGCCGGCCGGTGCGTTCACGGTGCGGGCCCTGCTCGACGACCAGGAGCTCGACGGCCAGGGCTCGACCGGCACGGTGTACTGGGAAGGCCTGAGCGAATTGCTGGATGCAAGCGGCAAGCCGGTGGGCCGCGGCTACCTCGAGCTCACGGGTTACGCGCAGCCGCTGCGGCTTTGAACGCGAGGCCGGAGGCTCAGGGCCGGCGCCGGGTCGCTCCCGAGGCGCGGGGGCACGTTCAGCCCTTCGCCACCCCGCGCCGCCGATCGATGAAGGCGATGATCTCGCCCATGATCCCGCGCCGGAAGGCCAGCACGCAGACCACGAAGATCAGGCCCGTCACCATGGTCACCGACTCGCCCAGGGTGTTGAACCAGTCGATGGTCGTGAGGCGCGCCAGCAGGTGGCCGAATTCGCCGATCTTGTTCTCGAGCAGCACCACCACGGCCGAGCCCACCAGCGGACCCGACAGCGTGCCCAGGCCGCCCACCAGCGTCATCAGGATCACCTGGCCCGATGCGCTCCAGTGCACGTCGGACAGCGTCGCGAAGCCCAGCACCAGCGTCTTGAGCGAGCCCGCGAGGCCCGACAGCGCGGCCGAGATCACGAAGGCCAGCAGCTTGAAGCGGCTGACGTCGTAGCCCAGAGACAGCGCGCGCGGCTCGTTCTCCTTGATGCCCTTCAACACCTGTCCGAAGGGCGAATGGATGGTGCGCACGATCAGCAGGAAGGCGGCCACCACGATCACCAGCGTGACGTAGTACATCGTGAGGTCGCTCTGCAGGTCGATCAGGCCGAAGAGCTTGCCGCGCGGCACGCCCTGCAGGCCGTCTTCGCCGCCGGTGAACTTGGCCTGCAGCGCGACGAAGAACACCATCTGGGCCAGCGCCAGCGTGATCATCGCGAAGTAGATGCCCTGGCGGCGGATCGCCAGCAGGCCGAAGATCCAGCCCAGGAAGGCACCGGCCGCGGTGCCGGCGATGAGGCCGAGCTCGGGCGTCAGGCCCCAGACCTTCATCGCATGGCCGGCCACGTAGGCCGAACCGCCGAGGAAAGCCGCATGGCCGAAGGACAGCAGGCCGGTGTAGCCCAGCAGCAGGTTGAAGGCCGAGGCGAACAGCGCGAAGCACATCAGCTTCATCACGAACACCGGGTAGGCGCCCACGAAGGGTGCGACGACGAGCGCGATCAGCAGCAGCGCGTAGACAACAGGGGTGATTTTTCTCATGGCTCTATGCGTTGGGGCCGCGTCATTTCTCTTTGCCGAACAGGCCGGCCGGCCGGATGAGCAGCACGATCACCATGATCACGAACACGACGGTCGAGGAGGCCTCGGGATAGAACACCTTGGTCAGGCCTTCGATGACACCGAGCCCGAGCCCGGTGAGGATGGCGCCCATGATCGAGCCCATGCCACCGATCACCACGACCGCGAACACCACGATGATCAGGTTCTGGCCCATCAGCGGCGAGACCTGGATCACCGGCGCCGCCAGCACGCCCGCGAAGGCCGCCAGCGCGACACCGAAGCCGTAGGTCAGCGTGATCATCAGCGGCACGTTGACGCCGAAGGCCTCGACCAGCCGCGGGTTCTCGGTACCGGCGCGCAGGTAGGCGCCGAGCCGCGTCTTCTCGATCACGAACCAGGTCGCGAAGCAGACCACCAGCGAAGCCACCACCACCCAGGCCCGGTAGTTGGGCAGGATCATGAAGCCGAGGTCGGTGGCGCTCGCGAGCGCGTCGGGCGTGTCGTAGGCCAGGCCCGAGACGCCGTAGACCGAGCGGAACACGCCCTCGATCAGCAGCGTGAGCCCGAGCGTGAGCAGGAGGCCGTACAGATGGTCGAGCTTGTAGATCCAGCGCAGCAGCAGGCGTTCGATGAGGATGCCGAACAGGCCCACGATGACCGGCGCCACTGCCAGCATCACCCAGTAGTTGACGTCGAAATAATTCATCGCCATCCAGGTCAGCACCGCGCCGAGCATGAACAGCGCGCCGTGCGCGAAGTTGATGACGTTGAGCAGGCCGAAGATCACTGCAAGCCCGAGGCTCAGGATCGCGTAGAACGACCCGTTGACCAGCCCCAGAAGGAGCTGGCTCAACAAGGCAGGAAGCGAGATGTTCATAGGCTGTTCGAAGAGGCCGCCGCGCACGGCTGCCCGAAGGGGGTCATCCCCCTCCCGGCGGGGCTGGGCGAGGCGATACGAAGTGCGCCAGGCCCGGGGACGCGCGTCATTTCAGGAGGGCGCACTTGCTGTCGGCCAAGGTGGTGAAGACCTGGTCGCCGGGCAGCTTGGCGACCAGCTTGTAGTAGTCCCACGGCTGGGTCGACTCGGACGGCGACTTGACCTGCATCAGGTACATGTCGTGCACGAAGCGGCCATCCGCGCGGATCGTTCCCTTGGCGTAGAAGTCGTTGATCGGGGTCTTCTTGAGTTCCGCCATCACCTTGTCGGCATCGGTGCTCTTCACGGCCTGCACCGCCTTCAGGTAGGCCGTCGTGGCCGAATAGTCGGCCGCCTGGATGTCGGTCGGCATGCGCTTGGTCTTGTCGAAGAACTTCTTGCCGAAGGCGCGGGTCTTCTCGTCGAGGTTCCAGTCCCAGCTGGTGGTGAGCAGCAGGCCTTCGGTGTTCTTCAGGCCCAGGCTGTGGATGTCGGTGATGAAGACCAGCAGGCCGGCCATCTTCATGGACTTGTTGATGCCGAATTCCTTCGCGGCCTTGATCGCATTGATGGTGTCGCCGCTCGCGTTCGCGAGGCCGAGGATCTGCGCCTTGGAGTTCTGCGCCTGCAGCAGGAACGACGAGAAGTCCGAGGCGTTGAGCGGATGCCTGACGCTGCCGACCACCGTGCCGCCCTTTTCCTTCACGACCTTGGTGGTATCGGCCTCGAGCGCCGCGCCGAAGGCGTAGTCGGCCGTCAGGAAGAACCAGCTCTTGCCGCCCTGCCCCACCACGGCGCCGCCGGTGCCCTTGGCCAGCGCCACGGTGTCGTAGGCGTAGTGCACGGTGTAGGGGCTGCATTGCTCGTTGGTGAGCGCCGAGGTTCCCGCGCCGTTGACGATGAAGACGCGCTTCTTCTCCTGCGCGACCTTGGCCAGCGCGAGGCCGGTGCCGGAGTTGGTGCCGCCGAACAGCATCGTGAGGTTGTCGGTGTCGATCCACTCGCGCGCCTTCGAGGCGGCGATGTCGGCCTTGTTCTGGTGGTCGGCCGTGACCAGTTCGATGGGCAGGCCGTTGACCTTGCCGCCGAAGTCGTCGATCGCCATCTGGATCGCGGTCGCCCCGCCCTTGCCTTCGACGTCGGCATAGAGGCTGGACATGTCGGTGATGAATCCGATCTTGACCTTGTCCTGTGCCTGGACGCCGCCGGCCGCCATGGCGACGGCGAGGGAGACAGCGGTAAGCGCGATTGTTTTTTTCATGGTCGGATCAGAGAGATGAGTGAGAGAAATCGTTGAATCGGCGCGTCATTTCCAGAGCGCGCACTTGGAGTCGGCCTTGGCCGTGAACACCTGGTCGCCCGGCAGCTTGGCGATCACCTTGAGGTAGTCCCAGGGCTGCTTCGACTCGGCCGGCGACTTGACCTCGACCAGGTACATGTCGTGCACCATGCGGCCGTCGGCGCGGATCGTGCCCTTGGCGTAGAAGTCGTTGATCGGCGTCTTCTTGAGTTCGGCCATCACCTTGTCGGCATCGGTCGTCTTGGCCGCCTGCACCGCCTTCAGGTAGGTCATCGTGGCCGAATAGTCGGCCGCCTGGATGTCGGTCGGCATGCGCTTGGTCTTGTCGAAGAAGCGCTTGGAGAACTTGCGGGTGTCGTCGTTCAGGTCCCAGTACCAGCTCGTGGTGTGGAGCAGGCCTTCGGTGTTCTTGAGGCCCAGGCTGTGGATGTCGGTCAGGAAGATCAGCAGTCCGGCCAGCTTCATGCTCTTGCCGATGCCGAATTCCTTCGCCGCCTTGATCGAGTTGACGGTGTCACCGCCGGCATTGGCCAGGCCGAGGATCTGCGCCTTCGAGTTCTGCGCCTGCAGCAGGAAGGACGAGAAGTCCGAGGCATTGAGCGGCGCCCGGACCGCGCCGACCACCGTGCCCCCCTTGGCCTTGATCACCGCCGAGGTGTCAGCTTCGAGCGCATGGCCGAAGGCGTAGTCGGCGGTCAGGAAGAACCAGGTCTTGCCGCCGCGGTCGACCACCGCGCCGCCCGTTCCCTTGGCCAGCGCGACGGTGTCGTAGGCATAGTGCACCGTGTAGGGGCTGCACTGCTCGTTGGTGAGCGCCGAGGTGGCGGCGCCATTGTTGAAGTAGATCCGCTTCTTTTCCTGCGCCACCTTGGCGGTCGCCAGCGCGGTGCCGGAATTGGTGCCGCCGAACACCATGGTCACGCCCGCGGTGTCGATCCATTCGCGGGCCTTGGAGGCGGCGATGTCGGCCTTGTTCTGGTGGTCCGCGGTCAGCAGTTCGATCGGCTGGCCCAGCACCTTGCCGCCGAAATCGTCGATCGCCATCTGGATCGCGGTCGCCCCGCCCTTGCCTTCGAGGTCGGCGTACAGGCTCGACAAGTCGGTGACGAAACCGATCTTCACTTTCTCCTGTGCCTGCGCGGCGCCGGCAGCGAGCGCCATCGCGGCGATGGCCAGGGTCATTGCGCTGAACTGGTTCTTCATGGAATCCTCCGTTCGATCAACAGGTTGAGAAAAGAAATCAAACACCGAGCAATTCGTTGAGCACCGGCATCTTGGCCTCGAGTTCGGAGGCGCCGAACTTCTCGACGATGCGCCCGTGCTCCATCACGTAGAAGCGATCGGCCAGCGGCGCCGCGAACCGGAAGTTCTGCTCCACCATGACCACCGTGTAGCCCTTGCCGCGCAAGGTGTGGATCATGCGGGCGAGCGCCTGCACGATCACCGGCGCCAGGCCTTCGGAGATCTCGTCGAGCAAGAGCAGCCGGGCGCCGGTGCGCAGGATGCGCGCCACCGCCAGCATCTGCTGCTCGCCGCCCGACAGCCGCGTGCCCTGGCTGTTGCGACGTTCGGCCAGGTTCGGGAACATGGCGTAGATCTCGTCGACCGACATGCCCTTGGCGGCGCCTTTGAGCGGCGGCGGCAGCAGCAGGTTCTCCTCGCACGAAAGGCTGGCGAAGATGCCGCGCTCTTCCGGGCAGTAGCCGATGCCCTGGTGGGCGATGCGGTGCGTCGCCATGTGGATGGTCTCGACGCCGTGGACCTTGATGCTGCCCTTGCGGGTGCCGGTCAGGCCGAGCACGGCGCGCATCGTCGTCGTGCGGCCGGCACCGTTGCGCCCCAGCAGCGTGACGACTTCGCCGGGCTGCACGACCATGTCGACGCCGTGCAGCACGTGCGATTCGCCGTACCAGGCCTGCAAACCCTTGATTTCGAGTGCGGGAGTGGCCATCAGTGGGCTCCCTGCAGTGCGCCGTCGGTGGTGCCCATGTAGGCCTCCATCACCTGCGGATTGCGCGAGACCTCGGCATACGGCCCCTCGGCCAGCACGGCGCCGCGCTGCAGCACCGTGATGGTGTCGGCGATGGTCGAGACCACGCTCATGTTGTGCTCGACCATCAGGATCGTGCGGCCGGCCGACACCCGCTTGATCAGTTCGGCCACCCGGTGCACGTCCTCGTGGCCCATGCCCTGGGTCGGCTCGTCGAGCAGCATCAGTTCGGGCTCCATCGCGAGCGTGGTCGCGATCTCGAGCGCGCGCTTGCGGCCGTAGGGCAGGTTCACGGTCAGCTCGTCGGCCAGGTCCTCGAGGCCGACTTCGGCCAGCAACGCTTCGGCGCGGGCATCCAGGGGCGCCAGCGTCTTCTCGCTCTTCCAGAAGTGGTAGGACGTTCCCAGCGCACGTTGCAGGCCCAGGCGCACGTTCTCGCGCAAGGTCAGGTGCGGGAACACCGCGGAGATCTGGAACGAGCGGATGATGCCGCGCCGCGCGATCTGCGCCGGGCGTTCGTTCGTGATGTCCATGCCGTTGAACAGGATCGTGCCCGAGGTCGGCTCGAGGAACTTGGTCAGCAGATTGAAGCAGGTCGTCTTGCCGGCGCCGTTGGGGCCGATCAGCGCATGGATCGATCCGCGCACGACCGAGAGATCGACCTTGCTGACCGCGGTGAAGCCCTTGAATTCCTTGGTGAGCTGACGTGTTTCGAGAATGATGTCGCTCATCTCGCGCGGTCGCCCGTTGGCTGGCAGAAAAATTCGGTCATGCGGTCCATCTCAGCGCACCACCATGGTTGCGCGGACCGCATTGTTTGCAGCGGCGGCAACACTTGCCTACTGGGGCAAATGCCTAGCCGGGGCTCGGCCCCGGCGACGGGGGCACGGCGATTGTGCTCGTCCGTTCGAGCGAAAGGCAGAATGCGGTCCAGCACCCAGCATCCGACGCCACCATGAAACATGCCTGCCCGCGTTGCCAGGAGCTCACCATCTCCGGGCTTGCCAAACGTTGGTCAGACCGCGCATGCCCCGCGAAGTGCGCGAATTGCGGCTGCCTGTCGCACGTGCTCGCAAGCACTTCCGGCGGCATCGGCGCCGGAACGTTTCTGGCGCTCGTGGCGTCGATGGTCGCCGCCGCGGGCCTGATGTCCTATCTCGTCGCGGTGAGCGGGGCCTGCCTTGCGTTCGCTTTCAACATGTGGGCATGGAAGCGCGCCATGCTGGTGCCGATTCCCAAGGAGAACATGGACGCGGCGAGGACGGTGGGCTGGTTTCTTGCGGGCGTCTACGCGCTACTGGCGTTGTTCGGCAACTAGCGCACGCGGGCCGCCGCATCCAGCTGCCGGACAGCGACCTGGACCGGCATCGACAGCAGGATCTGCGCCATGCTCTTTCCCAGCGGGTCCACCCGCAGCGACGCCATGCCGCCGCCGCCCAGCGCCTCTTCGCACACGAAGTTCATCGCGTCGATGCCGGGCAGCTCGTAGCGGGTCACCTTGCCGCGGACCAGATGCGCCAGGTAGGCCGCCACCGCGTCCGCCGTCAGCTGGGCACGCAGCGTCGGCAGCAAGGCCGGATGCCGCGCCATGACGCCGATGTTCGAGGTGTCGCCCTTGTCGCCGCTGCGGGCGTAGGCCAGCCGGATCAGCGGGACTTCGATCCGGTCGTCATCGCGCGTCGTGGCGTCGTCCTCGCCCTGAACGGCCACGGCGCCATCCTGCGCGCCAGGGGCTTCGGGCGTCCGCGCCTCCGAGGCCGGCGAACTCGCCGGCACGGCCCACCGTTCGCCGCCCAGTTCGACGAAGGGCGTGAACAGCGCCTTGTCGACGAGCAACGGGAACTGGCGGATCGACAGCGCCGCCGAGGGCCGCCCGCCGCCCATGCCGGTCGTGCCCGGCGCCCAGGAGGTGCCGGCCGCGGAGATTTCCTTCGCGAACACTTCGAGCGCGGCCTTCTCGCCATGCGTCACGGCGACGCGCAGCACGGCCTGCCTCGGCGGATGCCGGGTCGCATGCGGCCCATAGCCGTCCTCGGCGCCCAGCACATCGATGTGCGTCGCGCTGAAGTCGCGCCAGCCACGCGCTTCGAAGAGATCGCGCGTCCGACGGATCATGGCCTCGCCGGTGCGCCGGGCCTTCGCCGTGGCGTCGAAGCCGACGATCAGCAGCTCGGCGTTGCAGCGGTACCCCGCGGCGTAGGTGGCGGTGACCTTGAACTTGTCGGAGGGCGCGCGGCCCTTGGCGCCGGCCACGCGGACTTCGCCCGGCGCGGTCTCGGTGATGCTGACGTTGCGGAAGTCGCACACCACGTCCGGAAGCAGATAGGCGGACGGGTCGCCGATCTCGTAGAGCAGCTGCTCGCCGACCGTGGCACGAGAGACCAGGCCGCCGGTGCCCGGCGGCTTGCTGACCGTGAAGGAACCGTCGGCCGCGCATTCGACGATGGGATAGCCGATGTGCGCCCAGTCCGGTACCCGGTCCCAATCGGTGTGAAGCCCGCCCGTGGCCTGGCATCCGCACTCGATGATGTGACCCGCGAGGCTGCCGCCCGCCAGGCGGTCCCAGTCGTCGGCGCTCCATCCGAACTCGTGCATGAGGGCGCCCAGCGTCACGGCGCTGTCGACGCAGCGTCCCGTGATGACGATCTGGGCGCCGGCGGCCAGGGCGCTCGCGATCGGCGCCGCCCCCAGGTAGGCATTGGCGCTGACCAGCCGCTCGGGCAAGGGCTCGCCCGTCGTCATGTGGCCGATGCCCTGCGCGCGCAGCGCGTCGATCAGAGGCAGCGCGTCGTCGCCGGTGACGACCGCGACCTTGACTTCGAGACCGAGGCCCGCGGCCAGCTTTTCGACGGCTGCAGCGCAGGCCCTCGGGTTGACGCCGCCGGCGTTCGCGATCACCCGGATGTTCTTGCTGACCACCATCGGCAGCACCGTGGCCATGGCCGAGGTCACGAAATCGGTCGCATAGCCCATGTCCGGGTTCTTCAGCCTGGCGCCGGCCAGCAGCGACATCGTGAGTTCCGCCAGGTAGTCGAACACCAGGTAGTCGATCGCGCCCTGCTCGACCAGCTGCGGCGCGCCCACCGAGCTGTCGCCCCAGAAGCCCGAGGCGCCACCGATCCTCACGGTCCGTTTGTTCATCATCGCTCCTTCGGAAAATCTGCGGCTCACTCGGCTTCGATGCCGGCGGCCCGGATCACGCGACCCCACTTCTGGGATTCGGCGGACTGGAACCTGGCCAGACCTTCCGGCGTGCTGGTCGCCGCCTCGCCGCTCGAGGTCGCCTGGTAGGCCACGATGGCGGGCGATGCGGAGACCTTGATCAGCATCTCGTTGAGCCTGGCCGTGACCGCGGCCGGCGCCTTCGGCGGCAGGTAGACCGCGGTCCAGTACGACATGTCATACCCCTTGACGCCGGCCTCGTCCACCGTCGGCACCGTGGGGGCCGCGGCGAGCCGCTGGGTGCCGCTCACCGCGAGGGCGCGCAGCTTGCCGCTCTTGACCTGGGGCAGCGCGGTCGGCGCGTCGGCGAACATGAAGTCGACCTGGCCGCCCAGCAGGTCCGTGATCGCCATCGGATTGCTCTTGTAGGGGACGTTGACCATGTCGACGCCCGTCATCTGCTTGAGCAACTCGCTGGCCACCCGGCTGGAAGAACTGCCGCTGCCGAAGTTGAGCTTCCCGGGCGACTTCCTTGCCGCGGCGATCAGGTCGGAAACCGACTTGATCGGGGACGACTCGTTCACGAGCAGCAGCATGTGCCCCTTGGAGAGCAGCGTCACGGGCGTGAAGTCCTTGACCGGGTCGTAGGGCAGCTTCTTGTAGAGGTGTTCGTTGGCCGCGTGCGTGGTGTTGGTGGTCATCAGCATCGTGTAGCCGTCCGGCGCGGCCTTCGCGACGTATTGCGCGGCAATGAAGCCGCTGGCGCCCGCCTTGTTGTCGACGACGACGGGCACCTTGTACTCGGTGGACAGGGCTTGCGCCATGCTGCGCGCCTGCTGATCGGTGCCGCTGCCCGCGGCGAAAGGCACCACGATCGTGATCGGCTTTTCCGGGTAGGCCTGTGCGTGCGCGAGTCCGACGCACCACATCATGGCGGCAGCGGCCGTTGTAGCGCCCAGGGCGCGATGGAAGAAACGAGGCATGGGGTCTCCTGTTTGAAAAATGGCTGGATGCGGTCCATGGCGCCGGCGGCGCCTCGGCAGCTCAGGCATCGCTGCCGCCTGCTTTCGAAGGGATGCCGTAGTCCGCGTTGTGCTGGCCCAGCCGCGGCGCCACGCCGCGGTGCGCGGGGCGCACGCCATCGATCGACAGCGGCAGCGCCGTCAAGCGGAAGTCCTCGCCGGGCACCGCCTGCAGCATGCCCAGGGCTTCGACTTGGGGATGGGCGATGGCCTCGGGGACGGTGTGCACGGGTGCGCACGGGACGCCGGAGGCCTTGAAGCGGGAGAGCCACTGCGAACGCGTCTGCGCCTTCAGCAGCGGGGCCAGCTCTGCCAGCAGCGCCGCCTTGTTGCCGAGCCGCGCACGGTTGGTGGCAAAGCGCTCGTCGTCGACCCAGTCGGCGCGGCCGAGTTCGTGCGCGAGCTTGGCGAACAGGCGGTCGTTGCCGCAACAGATCAGCACCGGTGCATCGGCGGTCTCGAAGGCCTCGTACGGCACGAAGCCCGGATGGCCGGAACGGTGGCGATCCGGCAGCCGGCCCTCGTTGACGTAGGCGTCCGCCTTCTGGCCGGTCCACACCAGGGCCGTCTCCAGCAACGAGGTGCTGACCACACCGCCCTTGCCCGTCGAATGCCTGCGCTGCAGAAGCGCCAGCGCCCCGATGACGGTCCACATGCCGCTGCCCTGGTCGCAGACCGAAGCACCGGTCCGCATCGGCGGATCCTCCGGGCCGCCGTTGATGCTGGAGAGCCCGCTGAAAGCCTGGATCAACGGCTCGTAGCCCGGCAGCATGCGCATGGGCCCGGTGTGGCCGAACGCGGAGATCTCGCAATAGATCAGGCGCGGGTGCCTCTCGCACAGCGTGGGGCCATCGATGCCCAGCGTCTTCGTGACGCCGGGGCGCAGGTTGTGGATCAGGATGTCCGTGTCCGCGACCAGGCGTTCGAATGCCGCCAGGCCCTCGTCGCTCTTGAGGTCGATCGCGACCGACTTCTTGCCGCGATTGAAGATGTGGAAGTTGTGGGCATCGCCATGGCGGAACGCCGGGCCCATGTGACGGGCGTCGTCCCCGCCTTCGGTCCGTTCGAGCTTGACCACCTCGGCGCCGAGGTCGGCGAGGATCGCGCCGGCGAAAGGCCCCGCCAGGACCTGACCCAGCTCGAGGACGCGAATGCCTTCAAGAATGTTGTTCATGCATTTGTCGAGGCCGTTCGACCTCTTGTCTCCGTAGCAGCAACAAATTCTGGCCGCATGCGCCTGATGTGGGAAGGACAATAATCCTATAACTCTGATAACCCAATCGGATCAATTTCACCACTCACACGGCATGCGGATCGGCATCACCCTTCAGCAACTCGAGGCCTTCGTCGAAGTCGCCCGGACGGTCAACTTCCGATCGGCGGCCCAGGCGCTGCATGTGTCGCAGCCGGCCTTGAGCCGGACGATCAAGGTGGTCGAGGCGGCGCTGGGCGCGCGCCTGTTCGACCGCGATACCCGGCATGTGGAAATCACGCCCGCCGGCAGGGAACTGCTCCCGATCGCCTTGCGGATCCTGGAGAACTTCAACAGCTCGTTCAGCGAGTTGTCACAGTTCCTGGAGGGACGCAGTGGCCACGTCACCGTCGCGTCGCTGCCCTCGGCCGGCGTGGCGCTGCTGCCGAGAGCGATCGCCGCGTTCCGCCTGCTGCACCCGCAGGTCCAGTTCTCGCTGATCGAGGGGCACGCGGACCTGCTGCGAACGGCCATCGACGAGGGGAAGGCCGACATGGCCATCAGCGTGCGGCCGGCGCCGCAGGAGCCCCTGCTCTACCGCCATTTGCTCGATGACCCCTTCGTGCTGCTGTGCCGTCGCGACGACCCCCTCAGCGCGAGATCCTCGGTGCCGTGGTCGGCGTTCGCTGCGCGCCCGTTCATCGCGAGCAGCTACAGGAGCAGCATCCGGCCGATCACCGATGCGGCCTTTCTCCAGAAGGGCCTGCCGATCCTTCCGGCCATCGAGTATCCGAGCATCGCCGTGGCGGGAGCCCTGGTGGCGGCGGGCCTCGGCTTGACGGCCTTGCCGCGGCTGGCCCTTCAGCTCATCAAGAACGACGATCTGGTCGCGATACCGCTGCAGCGGCCCGTGATGTCGCGGCCGGTCGGCGTGGTCACGCGGGCCGGCCGTTCGCTCTCGCCGGTGAGCCGGGCGTTCCTGGAGTCGCTCCGGCGCCTCGCGCGGGCGCCCGCTCAGTGCGCGCCGGCCGCGGCGTCCGACGTGCCTGCGCCCTTGGCGGGCCTGGCCAGCCAGACCAGCGGGATCAGCAGCAGGAACAGGAGCGCGGAGCCGTAGAACACGTCATTGGTGGCCAGCATGAAGGACTGCTGGTCGACGATGCGGTTGATCTGGCCCAGCACCTGTTCGGGGCTGAAGCCCCCGGCGCCCAGGTTGGCGATCGCGCTGTTCGCCGCCGCGCTGCCCTGGTTCACGGATTCGACCAGCTGCGCGTGGTGCAGCGCCGCCCTGTTCTCCCACAAGGTGGTTGCGCTCGAGGTGCCGATCGCGCCCGCGGTGATGCGCAGGAAGTTCGACAGCCCCGAGGCCGCCGGGATCCGGTCGGGCGAGAGGCCCGACAAGGTGATGGTCACCAGCGGAATGAAGAAGAAGGCCATCGCCACGCCCTGGATGATCGTCGGGATCATGATGGTCCAGAAGTCGGCCTGGGTGTTGAAGTTCGAGCGCATCCAGAGCACCAGCGCGAACACCAGGAACGAGAAGGTCGCGTAGCGGCGCGGGTCGACCTTGCCCACCGTGAGGCCGACGATCGGCGAGAAGATGATCGCCAGCATGCCCACCGGCGCCATGATCATGCCGGCCTGGGTCGCGGTGTAGCCCATGAACTGCTGCAGCCACAGCGGCAGGATCACCACGTTGCCGAAGAAGAGGCCATAGGCCACCGCCGTCGCCAGCGCGCCCGACCAGAAGTTGCGCCGCTTGAAGAGCGACAGGTCGACCACCGGATGCTTGTCGGTCAGCTCCCAGATCAGGAAGAAGGCGAAGCCGACCACCGCCACCACCGCCAGCGTCATGATCACCGCCGAATGGAACCAGTCGAGCTCCTTGCCCTTGTCGAGCATCAGCTGCATCGCGCCGACCCAGATCACCAGCAGCGCCAGCCCGATGCCGTCGATCGGCACCTTGCGGGTCACGCTCTCGCGCTTGCGATAGATGGCCCAGGTGATGCCCGCGGCCAGCAGGCCGACCGGGATGTTGATGTAGAAGATCCAGGGCCAGGAGATGTTGTCGGTGATCCAGCCGCCGAGCATCGGCCCCATCACCGGCGCGACCAGCGTGGTCATCGACCACATCGCCATCGCGAGGCCCGCCTTGGCGCGCGGATAGCTCGACAGCAGCAGCGTCTGCGACAGCGGGATCATCGGGCCGGCCACGAAGCCCTGCAGCGCGCGGAACGCGATCAGCGTCGTCATGTTCGGCGCCAGGCCGCACAGCCACGAGCTGATGATGAACAGCAGCACGCTGGTCATGAACAGCCGCACCTGCCCGAAGCGCTGCGTGAGCCAGCCCGTGAGCGGCACCGCGATGGCGTTGGCCACCGCGAAGCTGGTGATGACCCAGGTGCCCTGCGTCGAACTGACGCCGAGGTCGCCGGCGATCGCCGGCAGCGACACGTTCGCGATCGAGGTGTCGAGCACGTTCATGAAGGTCGCGGCCGACAGCGCGATCGTGCCCCACACCCGGGCGGAGCCCTCGAGCGGCGGCAGCGGCTGGGAAGCGGTGGCGTTCGACATCGCGCGCGCTCGCCCGATCAGCCGGGATGCGCTGGCGAAGGCGTCGGCGTCGCGGCCGGCGCGGCGCTGGCCGCCGGCGCCTGGCGCGGCGCGTTGCGGCCGAGGTTGGCGGCGATGATGCGATCGACCTCGGCATCGGCGCCGCTGTCGAGCTGGCTGTAGACCTGCGTCTGGATCAGTGCACTGCCGCGCGGCGCGTCGGCCAGCGCCTTGCCGTCCTTCTTCGAGATGTCGATCTCGGCGTCCATCGACAGGCCCACGCGCAGCGGGTTGGCCTTGAGCTGCTCGGGGTCGAGCGCGATGCGCACCGGCACCCGCTGCACCACCTTGATCCAGTTGCCGGTGGCGTTCTGCGCCGGCAGCAGCGCGAAGGCCGAGCCGGTGCCGACGCCGAGGCCGGCGACCCGGCCGTCGTACTCCACCTTCTTGCCGTACAGGTCGGCCGTGAGCTTCACGGGCTGGTCGATACGGATGTTGCGCAGCTGCACTTCCTTGAAGTTGGCATCGACCCACAGCTGGTTCAGAGGCACGATCGACATCATCGGCGTGCCGGCGGCCACGCGCTGGCCGAGCTGAACCGTGCGCTTGGCCACGTAGCCCTCGACCGGTGCCGGCATCGCGACGCGCTGGGTCGCGAGGTAGGCCTCGCGCACCTTGGCCGCGGCCGCGAGCACACTCGGGTGCCGCTCGACAGAGGTGCCCTCGGTCAGCGACTGGTTGCTGGTCAGCTGTTCGCGCGCCGAGAGCACGCCGGCCTGCGCCGCCGCCAGTTGGCTCTTGGCATTGGCCAGCGCGGTCTCGGAGTGGTTCAGCTCTTCCTTCGACACCGCGCCGTTGCCCGACAGGGCCTGGCGGCGCTTCAGATCGTCCTGCGCCCGCGCGATGTCGCTCTGTGCGCGCACGATGTCGGCCTGCCGCAGCGTGACTTGCGCCGCCAGCGAGCCGTTGTTGGCATACAGGGTGCGCGCCAGGCGCACCGCCTGCGCCAGCGCGGCCTCGGCCTGCTCGAGCGCCACCCTGGCATCGGAGGGATCGAGCTGGACCAGCGGCTGGCCGGCCTTCACCAGGTCGGTGTCGTCGGCCATGATCGCCATCACGGTGCCGCCGATCTGCGGCGTGATCTGGATCACGTTGCCCTGCACGTAGGCGTTGTCGGTCGATTCATAGTGGCTCGCGACCAGCCATTCGTAGACCCCCCAGCCGGCGCCGGCCAGCACCACGACCGAGGCCAGCGCGGTCAGCGCACGGCGGCGCTTGTTGTTGGCGGCAGGCGCCTGGGCGATGGGCTCGATCGGCGCGGCGGCCGGGGCGTTGTTGCTGTTTTCCATGACGGTGTCTTTCGGATTCGGAGCAGTGTTCGGGAGTGATCAGGGATGCGCGGCCGCAGGCGCGGCGGCGGTCTGGGTGGCGTCCGAAGGCTGCCAGCCGCCGCCCAGCGCGCGCGCCAGCCCGACCTGGCTTTCGAGCGCACGGGCCGCGAGGTCGACGCCGTCGCGGCGCTGCGCCAGCACGGTGATCTCGGCCGTCAGGACGTCGAGGTAGTTGCCGAGCCCCGCGCTGTAGCGCTGCAGGCCGATGTCGTAGGCGGCCTCGGCGGCATCCTGCGCCTCGCGCTGCTGGATCTGCTGGCGCGCCACCGACTGCACGCTCGTGACCTGGTCGGCGACGTCGCGCACCGCATCGAAGACGGTGGCGTTGTAGCTGTCGATCGCGGCGTCCAGGTCGGCCGACTTGCCGCGCAGGTTGGCGCGCAGGCGGCCACCCTCGAAGATCGGCAGACGGATCGCGGGGCCGACGCCCCACTGCTGGCTGTCCGACTTCAGCAGGTTGCCGTAGCCGATGCTCGAGAAGCCGGCGAAGGCCACGAGGTTGACGTTGGGATAGAACTGCGTCTTCGCATTCGCGACGTCGCTGTTCGCGGCCTCGACACGCCAGCGCGCAGCGGCGATGTCGGCGCGCCGGCCCAGCAGATCGGCCGGAATGGTCTGCTGCAGGGCCATGCCCTTGAAATTGCCAAGCCTCGGCGGCGCCAGCGCCTGGGTCGCGCCGGGCTTCGCCACCAGGGCGTCGAGCGCGTGCCGCGCGATCGCAATCTGCTCGTCCAGCGCCTCGATCTGCTGGCGGGCCTCGGGCACGCTGCTTTCGCTCTGCTTCAACTGCAGGCGCGTGTCCAGGCCGGCGGATACGCGGTCGCGCACCAGCGTGAGCAGCTCTTCGCGCTGGGCCAGCGCGCGCTGGGCCACCACCAGCCGGTCGTTGAGTCGTGCCCACTGGACATAGCCGCGCGCCACGTTGCTCGCCAGCAGGATGCGCGCGGCATCGGCCTCCGCCGCGGCCGCATTGGCCGTGCCCAGCGCGGCGTCGAGCGCCGTGCGGTTCTTGCCGAAGAAGTCGAGTTCCCAGCTGGCACCGATCTGCAGCGTGCCTGTTTCCTGGACCGAGCCGCCGAGCGGCTTCGGATAGATGGAGGTGGCGCTGAACTTCTGCCGCGTCAGGTCGAGGGCGCCGTTGATCTGGGGCCAGTCGGCCGCCTCGGCCGTCATCACGGAAGCCTGGGCGCGCGCGAGCCGGGCGCGGGCGATCTGCAGATTGGGGTTGCCTTCGACGGCCTGGTCGACCAGCGCGTTGAGCTGCGGATCGCCGAAGGCCAGCCACCATTGGCTGTCGAGCGTCGGTGCGGCCCGGGCGGCCGTCGGTGCCGTGGCCAGGCCGAGGCTTTCCGCGGTCTGCAGCTTCGGGTTCGAGGCGATCGCGCCCATGTCGGCGCAGCCGGCGATGGCCAGCGCCAGCACGGCCGCGGCGACGGCACTCGCACGCCGCAAGGTCCGCTCAGGAAGAGGTCGAGTCATCTTTTTCCCCACGGGCCGACAAGGCCTGTGCGTTGTCGAGGATGCGGCGCAGGTAGCTCTTGAGCTGCTCCCACTCCTCGTTGGTGAATCCGGCCAGGTGTTCGTTCTGCACCCGGCTGAGAATTTGCGGCACCTCGCGGGCCGCTGCGCGGCCCTCGTCGGTGAGTTCGATGTGGACCACGCGCCGATCCGCCACGGAACGCACGCGCCGGCAGAGGCCCTTGGCTTCGAGGCGATCGAGCAGGCGCGTCATGGCGCCGGTGTCGAGCAGGCATTCGCGCGCCAGTTCGGCCACCGTGGTGACCTTGCCCGTGTACAGCTTGTGCAGCGGCACCCACTGGGGATAGGTCGGACTGCCGGGTTCGCACATGTGCATTTCCACCGACTGGCCGACCGCCGTCAGGATGCGGCGCATCATGTAGCCGATGCTCTCCTCCGCGCGGTAGTTCTCGGCCTTGTAGAAAGCCTCGACCATCGGCGGCTTGCCGGGTGAAGGGGCCGCCCGGCGGTCTTCCGGGGTCTTGGATTCGGACATACCCGAATATTAGTTGCCTCGGCAATTACTGTCAAGGCGACCTTTGGTGAGGCAAGCGTTTCGCTAGAATGGCTGGGATATGGCCTCCTCTTCCCCCTCGCTCGCCAAAGGCTCGCCGAAGTCCTTGTCGGGTCTGGCGCCCTTCCTGCGCCCTTACCGCACCCAGATCTTTCTTGCGGTGGTGTTCCTGGTGCTGGCTGCGGCGACCACCCTGGTGTTCCCGATCGCCCTGCGCAGCCTCATCGATGGCGGCCTGGTCTCGACCGACAAGGGGGCCCAGACGATGGCGCTGCGCGAGCATTTCGTCGCCCTGTTCGCGGTCGCCGTGGCGCTCGGGCTGTTCTCGGCGGCGCGCTTCTATACGGTCAGCTGGCTCGGCGAGCGCGTGACGGCGGATCTGCGCAACGCCGTCTACGCCCACGTGCTGCGGCAAAGCCCGGTCTTTTTCGAGACCACCCAGACCGGCGAGGTGCTGTCGCGCCTGACCGCCGACACCACGCTGGTGCAGACCGTGGTCGGCTCCTCGCTCAGCATGGGGCTTCGCAATGCGGTGATGGGCGTCGGCGCCCTGGCCATCCTGGTCTGGACCAACCCCTATGTGATGGTGCAGGTGCTCGGCATTCTGGTGCTGGTCGTGCTGCCCAGCATGTGGTTCGGCCGCCGCGTGCGCAAGCTGTCGCGCGCCAGCCAGGACCGGGTGGCCGACTCCAGCGCGATCGCGGCCGAGGTGCTCAACGCGATCCCGGTGGTCCAGAGCTACACCGCCGAAGCCCGCGAGGCGGCCCGCTTCGATGCCTCGACCGACAGCGCGTTCCGGACGGCGGTGCGCCGCACGCGGGCGCGTTCGGTGCTCGTGGCGTTCATCATCATCGCGACCTCGGCGGCGCTGCTCTGGGGCCTGTACCAGGGCACGCAAGCGGTGCTGCGCGGCGACATCACGGCCGGCCATCTCGGGCAGACCGTGGTCTACGTGATCATCCTGGCGAGCGCCGCGGCCGTGCTCGGCGAGGTCTACGGCGACCTGCTGCGCGCCGCCGGCGCCACCGAGCGCCTGATGGAACTGCTTCACGCCAAGCCGGTGATCCTGTCGCCGGAGCGGCCGACCCAGGCGCCGGTGCCCAAGGCCGGCAGCGCCCTGAGCCTGGAGGGCGTGGGCTTCCACTATCCCTCGCGGCCCGGCACCCCTGCCCTGCGCGATGTCACGCTCCGGGTGGCGCCCGGCGAAACCGTGGCGCTGGTGGGATCGAGCGGGGCCGGCAAGAGCACCGTGTTCCAGCTCTTGCTGCGCTACTACGACCCGCAGTCCGGAAGCATCACGCTCGACGGCACGCCGCTGGCGGCACTGTCGCTCGACGAATTGCGCAAGCGCATCGGCCTGGTGCCTCAGGACGCGGTGATCTTCTCGGCCAGCGCGCTCGAGAACATCCGCTACGGCCGGCCCGACGCCAGCGTCGAGGAGGTTCACGCCGCCGCCCGCGCCGCCTTCGCGGACGGCTTCCTGCGGGCCCTGCCCGAGGGTTACGACACCTTCCTGGGCGAGCGCGGCGTGCGCCTGTCGGGCGGCCAGCGCCAGCGCATCGCGATCGCCCGCGCCATGCTCAAGAACCCGCCGCTGCTGCTGCTCGACGAAGCCACCAGCGCGCTGGACGCCGAGAGCGAGCGCATGGTGCAGGCGGCCCTCGAATCCGCCATGTCGGGCCGCACCACGCTGGTCATCGCCCACCGGCTCGCGACGGTGCAAAAGGCCGATCGCATCGTGGTGCTGGACCACGGCGGCATCGTCGAACAGGGAACGCATGCGGCGCTGGTGGCGCAGAACGGCGTTTATGCGCGGTTGGCCGCTCTCCAATTCACGGCGGATCCCCAGGCGCTGACCGAAGCCGCCTGACGCTGCAGGCTACTGCAGCGTCTCCTTGAGGGCCGCAGGCAGCGGCAGCGTGAAGACGGGGATGCCTTCCTCGGCCAGCGAACGGGCCTGCTCGGGCGTCGCCTGGCCGCGGATGCCGCGTTCCTCGGCTTCGCCGTAATGCATCTTGCGGGCTTCGTCGACGAAGCGCTCGCCCACGTCCTCGGTCTGGGCGATCACCTCGCGCACCGCGCGCAGCCAGCGCGCCTCGGGCGAATCGGTGGCCGGCAGCCGGGCCGGCGGCGTTTCGACCGGCGCCTTGGCATTGCCGAGGTTCAGCCGTGGCGCGGCCAGCAGCTTGGTGATGGCCGTATCGCCGCACATCGGGCATTCCACCAGGCCACCGGCGAGCTGGGTGTCGAATGCATCCTGCGATGCAAACCACCCTTCGAAGCCATGGCCGTGGGCGCACTGGAGGTTGAGGACCTTCATGGGCCGATTATCGGCCGGCGGGCAAAGTTGTGTGGTGCCAGTCGAGCACCCATGCGCCCGACAGGACGTTCTGCAGCCAGAGCGTGCAGGTCAGCGTCTTGGCGTCCGACACCGTGCCGTCGCGGCACCAGCCCATCAGTTCCTCGGGCGTGGCGGTGATCACGTCCAGGAACTCGCCGTGGTCGAGCTGACGGTCGCCCAGCGTCAGGCCGCGTGCAAAGTAGATGTGAATGATCTCGGTCGAGTACGCCACGGCGAGATGCATGGCACCGGCACGGGCCCACTCGCGTGCGGTATAGCCGGTTTCCTCGAGCAGCTCGCGCTGGCCGCAGACCAGCGGCTCTTCGCCCGCGTCGAGCTTGCCGGCCGGGAATTCAGTCATCACGTGGCCGACCGGATAGCGGTACTGGCGCTCGAGCACGACGCGGCCGTCGTCCAGCAGCGGCACCACCACCACCGCCCCCGGATGCACCACGTACTCGCGAGTGGCGGTGTGGCCATCGGGCAGGCGCACGGTGTCGCGCTTGGCGTGCAGGAAGTTGCCCTTGAACAGCTGCTCGCTCGCGGTGAGTTCTTCCCTCAGGTGCTTGTCGGTCATGTCAGTGCGCGTGGCGGCATTTCATGCCGCAGTGCGTCGGTGCTTCAGGAGATAGCGCCAGGTGAAGCCGGGAAAGGCCAGCACGATGAACAGAGCGCCCGTGACGGCGTAGAACTCCCAGCCCTGCGACGCGATCTGGCCGACCCGGCGTTCGAACAGCAGGCCGATGCCGCCGGCCGCGAAGTAGAGCAGCACCAGTTCGGCCAGCCGGACGGCGAGCGACTTGGCGCGTGCCGGGATCGGCACCAGCCCGAACAGGCGCTCGTTGAGGAACGGCAGGTTGGCCGCCAGCAGCGCGACCCCCAGCACCATCCAGACCGACGCGCTTTGTGACACGGTCGCGCTCAGGTCGCCAGCGTGGCCACGATCGCGTTCGCGCACAGCGTCATGAGGCCACCGGGCAGGATGCCCAGAATCAGGATCAGGGCGCCGTTGAGCGTCAGCACGGTGCGCACATCGCCCGGTGCCGAGACCGTGCTGGCCGTGACCGGCGCATCGAAGTACATCACCTTGACCACGCGCAGGTAGTAGAAGGCGCCGATCAGCGACATCACGACCGCGAACACGGCCAGGCCGATGTACAGGGCCTGACCCGAAGCGATCAGCGCCTGCAGCACGGCCAGCTTGGCGTAGAAGCCGACCAGCGGCGGAATGCCGGCCAGCGAGAACATCGCGATCGCCATCACGCCGGCATAGAGCGGGCTGCGCTGGTTGAGACCGGCGAGATCGGTGATCTCCTCGCTCTCGAAACCCTCGCGCGCCAGCAGCAGGATGATGCCGAAAGCCGCCAGCGTGGTCAGCACGTAGGTCACGATGTAGAACATCGAGGCGCTGTAGGCGAACTGGGCGTTGTAGGTGTTGCCGTTGACCACGCCCGCCACCAGGCCCAGCAGCATGAAGCCCATCTGCGCGATGGTCGAGTAGGCCAGCATGCGCTTGAGATTGGTCTGCGCGATCGCGGCCAGGTTGCCGACCAGCAGCGACGCGATCGCCAGCAGCGCGAGCATCTGCTGCCAGTCGATCGCCAGCGGCAGCAGTCCCTCCACCAGCAGGCGGATGATGATCGCGAAGGCCGCCAGTTCGGGCGCGGAGCCGATCATCAGCGTGACCGCGGTCGGCGCACCCTGGTAGACGTCAGGCACCCACATGTGGAACGGCGCGGCGCCGACCTTGAACGCCAGGCCGGCGACGATGAACACCAGGCCGAACACCAGCACCTGGTGGTTCACCTTGCGGCTCGCGATCGCCTTGAACACCTCGTTGATGTCGAGCGAGCCGGTGGCGCCGTACATCATCGACAGGCCGTAGAGCAGGAAACCGCTGGCCATGGCGCCGAGCACGAAGTACTTCATGGCGGCTTCGCTCGCCACCGCGTTGTCGCGGCGCAGCGCCACCAGCGCATAGCTCGAGAGCGTCAGCAGTTCGAGGCCGAGGTAGATCAGCAGGAAGTTGCTGCCCGACATCATCACGAACATGCCCAGCAGCGCGAACAGGCTCAGCGTGAACAGCTCGCCGCCGCGCAGCATGCCGCGGTCGGCCGCATAGGGCCGGCCATAGACCAGCGTGACCATCAGGGCCAGGGTCGCGAAGCACTTGAGCCAGCTGCCCATCGGGTCGCTGACGACCATGCCGCCGAAGCCGTAGATCGTCTTGCCCTCGGCGGCGTTGAAGCCGGTCAGCACCGCGACGATCGCGAGCGTGAGCAGGGTCAGCACATAGGTGCCGGTGCGGCGCGGGCTGGTCGCGGACAGATCGACCAGCGCGATGATGCAGGCCATGATCA
The DNA here is from genome assembly GCF_052114385.1 of Variovorax sp. M-6. NCBI lineage: Bacteria > Pseudomonadati > Pseudomonadota > Betaproteobacteria > Burkholderiales > Comamonadaceae > Variovorax > Variovorax sp. M-6. The sequence continues at coordinate 111,073 of NZ_JBFREQ010000001.1, forward strand.
GCAGCACCACCTCGGGGTAGATCGTCATCCAGCTGAGTTTGTCAATCATCTTGTTCTCTTACGGCAGCTTGGAGACGGACACGTGCTGCAGCAGCCCATCCACGGAGGCATTCATCACGTCGGTGAAAGGTTTCGGATAGAGGCCCATCCACAGCACCGCGATCGCCAGCAGCGACAGCATGAGGAATTCGCGCGCATTGATGTCGCTGAGTTCCTTCACGTGGTCGTTGCCCACCGGGCCCAGGTAGACCCGCTTGTACATCCACAGCGTGTAGGCGGCGCCGAAGATCAGCGCGGTGGCTGCCCCCAGGCCGAGCCAGAAGTTGGCCTTGACCGCGCCGAGGATCACCATCCACTCGCCCACGAACCCGGCGGTGGCCGGCAGGCCGCAGTTGGCCATCGCGAACAGCAGCGCGAAAGCGGCGAACTTGGGCATGGTGTTGACCACGCCGCCGTAGTCGGCGATCTGGCGCGAATGCACGCGGTCGTAGAGCACGCCGATGCACAGGAACATCGCGCCCGAGACGAAGCCGTGGGCGATCATCTGCACGATGCCGCCGGCGACGCCGAGCTCGTTGAAGATGAAGAAGCCGAGCGTCACGAAGCCCATGTGGGCCACCGACGAATAGGCCACCAGCTTCTTCATGTCCTGCTGCACCAGCGCCACCAGGCCGACGTAGATCACCGCGATCAGCGACAGCGCGATCATGAGCCAGGCCCATTCGTGCGCGGCGTCGGGCGCGATCGGCATCGAGAAGCGCAGAAAGCCGTAGGCGCCGAGCTTCAGCATGATCGCCGCCAGCACCGCGGAGCCGCCCGTGGGGGCTTCGACGTGCACGTCGGGCAGCCACGTGTGGACCGGCCACATCGGCACCTTGACCGCAAAGGACGCGAAGAAAGCGAAGAACAGGAAGGTCTGCGCGGTGCCCGACAGCGGCAGCTTGTGCCAGCTCAGGATGTCGAAACTGCCGCCCGACTGGTTGTACAGGTAGATCAGCGCGACCAGCATCAACAGCGAGCCGAGCAGCGTGTAGATGAAGAACTTGAAAGCGGCGTAGATCTTGTTCGGTCCGCCCCAGATGCCGATGATCAGGTACATCGGGATCAGGGTGGCTTCGAAGAAGACGTAGAACAGCAGGCCGTCAAGTGCCGAAAAGGTGCCGATCATGAGACCCGACAGGATCAGGAAGGCGCCCATGTACTGGTTCACGCGCTCGGTGATCACCTCCCAGGCCGAAATCACCACGATCACGGTGATGAAGGCGGTCAGCAGCACCAGCCAGAACGAGATGCCGTCCAGGCCGATGTGGTAGCTGATATTGAAGCGATCGATCCAGGGCGACTTCTCGACGAACTGCATCGCGGCGGTGCCGTTCTGGAAACGCGACCAGAGCGGCAAGGTGACCAGGAAGCTCGCAATCGAACCGACGAGCGCCACCCAGCGCACGCCCCTCGCGTGTTCGTCCCGACCGAAGGCCAACAGCACGACGCCGAAGGCGATCGGCATCCAGATGGCAAGGCTCAACAAACCCATTTTTGTTTTTCTCCAGAGAGCCGCTTACCGCTTGAACCAGACGAAGTACGACATCAGAACGAAGATGCCGAGCAGCATCGAGAAGGCGTAGTGATAGATATAGCCCGACTGCAGCCAGCGCACCGCGCCCGCCACGCGGGCAACCAGCTTCCAGGAGCCGTTGACGATGGCACCGTCGATGATCCCCTGGTCGCCGCCCTTCCAGAGGCCGGTGCCCAGTGCGCGGGTGGCACGGGCGATGACGTTCTCGTTGAACCAGTCCATGTAGTACTTGTTCTCGAGCAGGGTGTAGATCGGGCCGAAGGCGCGCTTGATCGCGGCCGGCACGGCCGGGTTGACCAGGTACAGGTACCAGGCCACCACCACGCCGCCGAGCGCGAGCCAGAACGGCGCCGCGGTCAGGCCATGGATGGCCATCGCGACCGGGCCGTGGAAGGCCTCGGCCAGTTCCTTCATGGCGTGGTGATCTTCGCCGACGAAGATCGCGCCCTTGAAGAACTCGCCGAAGAGCATCGGCTGGATCGTCATGAAGCCGATCACGACCGACGGGATCGCCAGCGCCACCAGCGGCACCCAGACCACCCACGGCGACTCGTGCGGCTCGTGATGGTCATCGTGGCCGTGGCCGTGATCATCGTGGTGCGCGTCCGGGTTCTGGTCGAAGCGCTCCTTGCCGTGGAACACCATGAAATACATGCGGAACGAATACAGGGCGGTGACGAACACGCTCGCCAGCACCGCGAAGTAGGCGAAGCCCGAACCCCAGAGGTGGCTCTCGCGCACCGCCTCGATGATGCTGTCCTTGGAATAGAAGCCCGAGAAGAACGGCGTGCCGATCAGCGCCAGCGAACCCACCAGCGAGGTGATCCAGGTGATCGGCATGTACTTGCGCACGTTGCCCATCCAGCGCATGTCCTGGTTGTGGTGCATGCCGATGATCACGGAGCCGGCGCCGAGGAACAGCAGCGCCTTGAAGAAGGCGTGGGTCATCAGGTGGAACACGGCGACCGAGTAGGCCGAGGCGCCGAGCGCCACCGTCATGTAGCCGAGCTGGGACAGCGTGGAATAGGCCACCACGCGCTTGATGTCGTTCTGAACGACGCCCAGGAAGCCCATGAACAGCGCGGTGATGGCGCCGATCACGAGGATGAAGCTCAGCGCGGTGTCGCTGAGCTCGAACAGCGGCGACATCCGCGCCACCATGAAGATGCCGGCCGTGACCATGGTCGCGGCGTGGATCAGCGCCGAGATCGGGGTCGGGCCTTCCATCGAGTCGGGCAGCCAGACGTGCAGCGGGAACTGCGCGCTCTTGCCCATCGCGCCGATGAACAGGCAGATGCAGATCACGGTGATCAGCATCCATTCGGTGCCCGGGAAGGTGATCTTGGCCAGCGCGTCGGCCTGGGCGAAGGCATCGCCGTAGTTCAGCGTGCCGGCGTAGGCGGCGATCAGGCCGATGCCGAGGATGAAGCCGAAGTCGCCCACGCGGTTGACCACGAAGGCCTTCATGTTGGCGAAGATCGCGGTCGGCCGGTTGTACCAGAAGCCGATCAGCAGATAGGACACCAGGCCCACCGCCTCCCAGCCGAAGAACAGCTGGAGCATGTTGTTGCTCATCACGAGCATCAGCATCGAGAAGGTGAAGAGCGAGATGTAGGCGAAGAAACGGTTGTAGCCGTCGTCCTCCTGCATGTAGCCGATGGTGTAGATGTGCACCATCAGCGACACGAAGGTCACGACGCACATCATCATCGCGGTCAGGCCGTCGACCAGGAAGCCGATTTCCATCTTCAGGCCGCCGACGGTCATCCATTCGTAGATGGTGGCGTTGAAGCGCGCGCCGTCGTTCACGACGCTGTTGAGCGTCATGGCGGAGATGATGAAGGACACCAGCACGCCGAGGATGGTCAGCGAGTGCGTGACGCGGCGGCCGATGTGATTGCCGCCGAACTTCGTGCCGAACAGGCCGGCGACGACGGCGCCGACCAGCGGCGCGAGCGGAACGGCCAGGAGGGTGGATGCGGAAAGAGTAGCGCTCATGAGTAAACCTTCTTCAGCCCTTCAGCGCATTCAGTTCGTCGACGTTGATGCTCGACTTGTTGCGGAACAGCAGCACCAGCAGCGCCAGCCCGATGGCCGACTCGGCCGCCGCGACCGTCAGGATGAAGAAGACGAAGACCTGTCCGTGCATGTCGCCGAGGAAGTACGAGAAGGCGACGAAGTTCATGTTGACCGCGAGCAGCATCAGCTCCACGCACATGAGCAGCACGATCAGGTTCTTGCGATTCAGGAAGATGCCGATGACCGACAGCGCGAAGAGCATCGCGCCGAGCGARAGGAAGTGTCCGAGCGTGAGCGTCATGCCTTGGTCTCCGCAGCTGCCGCGGGTTGCTCCGCGACCGGTTCAGCCTGGCGCGTGACGGGCACCTGCACGATGCGCACGCGGTCGCGCGCCTTCACGCGGACCTGGTCGGCCGGGTTCACGTACTTGCTGTCCTTGCGCCGGCGCAGCGTCAGCGCGATGGCCGCGACGATCGCGACCAGCAGGATCACCGCGGCGATCTCCAGCGGATAGAGGTATTGGGAATAGAGCAGCTTGCCGAGCTCGAGCGTGTTCGAGGTCTCCGGGCCCTGGATCGCCGACAGCGTCTTCGGCGAGGTCAGGCGGAAGCCGCCCATCAGCACTGCGGCCATCTCGAGCGCGATCAGCGCGCCGACGCCGGCAGCCAGCGGGAAGTGCTTCCAGAAGCCCTCGCGCAGGCCTTCGACGTTGATGTCCAGCATCATGACCACGAACAGGAACAGCACCATCACCGCCCCCACGTAGACGAGCACCAGCGTGATGGCCAGGAACTCGGCGCGCAGCAGGAGCCAGATGGCCGATGCCTGGAAGAACGCCAGCACCAGGTAGAGCGCCGCATACACGGGGTTGCGCGCGGTGATGACGCGGAAAGCCGCGAACAGCAGCACCGCGGCAAACAGATAGAACAGACCGGTCTTGACGTCCATGGATCGACTTCGTTTTCTTCGAGCTTCAGGCCAGCCGCCTCAGCGGTACTTGGCGTCGGCCGCCTTGTTGGCGGCGATTTCTTTTTCGTAGCGATCGCCCACGGCGAGCAGCATGTCCTTGGTGAAATACAGGTCGCCCCGCTTCTCGCCGTGGTATTCGAAGATGTGGGTCTCGACGATCGAGTCGACCGGGCAGCTTTCTTCGCAGAAGCCGCAGAAGATGCACTTGGTCAGGTCGATGTCGTAGCGCGTGGTGCGGCGCGAGCCGTCGTCGCGCACATCGGATTCGATCGTGATCGCCAGCGCCGGGCACACGGCCTCGCAGAGCTTGCAGGCGATGCAGCGCTCTTCGCCGTTCTCGTAACGGCGCAGCGCATGCAGGCCGCGGAAGCGCGGCGACAGCGGCGTCTTCTCTTCCGGGAACTGGACGGTGATCTTGCGGCTGAAGGCGTACTTGCCGGTCAGCGCCAGGCCCTTGAACAACTCGACCAGCATGAAGCTGGACAGGAAGTCCTTGAGCGAGAACGGCGCGGACGCGGTCGTGGAGGAGCGCGCAAGCGCGCTGGCGGAGGGCGCAGTCATGGCAGTTCCAGTTATTTCCAGATGTTGAAGGGGGTCTGCATCCAGGCGCCGACCACCACCAGCCACACCAGCGTGACCGGAATGAAGATCTTCCAGCCCAGCCGCATGATCTGGTCATAGCGGAAGCGCGGGAAGGTCGAGCGGACCCAGAGGAACATCGTGACCACGCAGAAGGTCTTGAGGCCGAGCCAGATCCAGCCCGGAATGAAGGCCAGGAAGTCGAACGGGGGCAGCCAGCCGCCGAGGAACAGCACCGCGCACAGGATCGAGACCAGCCACATGTTGGCGTACTCGGCCAGGAAGAACATCGCGAAGCTCATGCCCGAGTACTCGATCATGTGGCCGGCGACGATCTCCGATTCGCCTTCGACGACGTCGAAGGGGTGGCGGTTGGTCTCGGCCAGGCCCGAGATGAAGTAGACGACGAAGATCGGCAGCAGCGAGAGCCAGTTCCACGACAGGAAACCGATGCCCATCGAGGCGAAGTGGCCCTTGCCCTGCCCCAGGACGATGTCGGTCATGTTGAGGCTGGCCGAGACCATCAGCACGACGACGAAGCAGAAGCCCATCGCGATTTCGTAGCTGACCATCTGGGCCGAGGCGCGCAGCGCGCCGAGGAAGGCGTACTTCGAGTTCGAGGCCCAGCCCGCGATGATCACGCCATAGACCTCGAGCGAGGTGATGGCCATCACGAACAGCAGGCCCGCGTTGATGTTCGCCAGCGCGACCTCGGGGCCGAACGGAATGACCGCCCAGGCGGCCAGCGCCGGCATGATGGTCATGATCGGCCCCAGCAGGAACAAGCCCTTGTTGGCGACCGTCGGCAGGATGATTTCCTTGGTCAGCAGCTTGAGCGCGTCGGCGATCGGCTGAAGAAGGCCCAGCGGGCCGATGCGGTTGGGGCCGATGCGGATCTGCGTGAAGCCGATGGCCTTGCGCTCCCACAGCGTGAGGTAGGCGACCGCGCCCATCAGCGGGATCACGACGACGATGATCTTGATCAGGGTCCAGATCACCGGCCAGAGGACACCCGTCCACCAGCCGGCGGACACCAGGCCCAGGCCGAAGCCGTGCAGCGCGTCGATCATGCCGACACCTCCTGTGCGGCCGCTGCCCGGCGGGCATCGGCGGTGAGCTGCAGCGACGGGGCGCGGCGCACGATCGAGTCGAGCTCGTAGATGCGCGCAACCACCGGAGCCGGCTGCGCCGCGTCGCTGGTGTCGATCGCTGCGCTGGTGGTGTTGAGCAGCTTGTCGGCCGTCACCTGGGCGGGCGAACCGAGGTCGGCCAGCACGTCGCCGGTCGACTCGAAGGCGAAGCCCGGGAGGCCCAGCAGGTTGGCCAGCACGCGCAGCACCTTCCAGGCCGGTCGCGCCTCGCCCTGCGGCTTGACGACGGCGTGGAAGCTCTGCACACGGCCTTCGGCGTTGACGAAAGTGCCGGGCGTTTCGGTGAAAGGCGCGATCGGCAGCAGCACGTCGCTGAATTCGAGATTCGCCTTGAACGGGCTCAGCGTGACGACCATCTGCGCATGCACGAGGCCTTCAGGCGCGCGCTCGCCGGCGGCGGAGTCGAACACCGGCTCGGTGTTGAGCAGCAGCGCGGCCTTGAGGCCGCCCGCGAGCATCTGGCCCGCGTTCAGCGCGCCCTGCCTGGGCAGCGCGCCGACCAGTTGCGCGCCCACCGTGTTGGCGGCCTCGGTGAGGTAGCCGACGCTGGCGCCGGTCTGGGCGCCGATCCAGTTGGCGAGCGCGAGCAGGCTGGTGGCGCGCGGATGGTGGGCCGCGGCGTTGCCGAGCAGGATCGCCTTGCGCTCGCCGCCGAGCAGCGAGGCGGCCAGTGTCTTCGCGGCGTCGCTGGCGGGACCGACGAGCGCCAACGGGGCGGCCGCACCCGTGCTCTCGGCGATCGCACCGGCCAGTTCCACCAGCGCATCGACCCACTGGTCGGCGGGCAGCGTGACCGCATTGGCGAGCGGAATGGCCCAGGCGTCGGCATCGGCCAACAGCTCGGGCGAGGTGATGGCGCTCAACGCGCCGCCCTTGCGCACCGACTGGCGGATGCGTTGCGCAAACAGCGGATGGTCCTTGCGCAGGTTCGAGCCGACCACCAGCACGCGCTGCAGTTGCGACAGCGAGGCGATGGAGGTACCGAGCCAGCGGATGCCTTCGGCAGCGCCGAACTCGGCATTGCGCAGGCGATAGTCGATGTTGCCGCTGCCCAGGCCGTGCGTGAGCAGCTTGGCCAGGTGCAGTTCTTCGAGCGTGCTGTGCGGACTGGCCAGCGTACCGATGCTCTGGGCGCCGTGGTCGGCCTTGATCTGCTTCAGGCCGTTGGCCACGTATTCGAGCGCGGTCTGCCAGTCGACCTGCTGCCACTGGCCGCCCTGCTTGAGCATGGGCTGCGTGAGGCGTTCGGGGCCGTTCAGCGCCTCGTACGAGAAGCGGTCGCGGTCGGCGATCCAGCACTCGTTCACGTCTTCGTTCTCGAGCGGCACCACGCGCATCACGCGGTTGTTCTTGACCTGGACGATCAGGTTGGCGCCGGTGGAGTCGTGCGGGCTGACCGACTTGCGGCGCGACAGCTCCCAGGTGCGGGCGCTGTAGCGGAAAGGCTTGCTCGTGAGCGCGCCGACCGGGCAGATGTCGATCATGTTGCCCGACAGCTCGGAGTCGACCGAGTCGCCGAGGAAGGTCTCGATCTCGGCGTGCTCGCCGCGGTGCGACATGCCGAGCTCCATCACGCCGGCCACTTCCTGGCCGAAGCGGACGCAGCGCGTGCAATGGATGCAGCGGCTCATCTCTTCCATGCTGATCAGCGGGCCGACGTCCTTGTGGAACACCACGCGCTTTTCTTCCTCGTAGCGGGAAGACGAGGCGCCGTAGCCCACGGCCAGGTCCTGCAGCTGGCATTCGCCGCCCTGGTCGCAGATCGGGCAGTCGAGCGGGTGGTTGATCAGCAGGAACTCCATCACCGACTGCTGGGCCTTGATGGCCTTGTCGCTCTTGGTGCGGACGATCATGCCCTGCGTCACGGGCGTGGCGCAGGCCGGCATCGGCTTGGGCGCCTTTTCGACGTCGACCAGGCACATGCGGCAGTTGGCCGCGATGCTGAGTTTCTTGTGATAGCAGAAGTGCGGGATGTAGGTGCCCGCCTTGTCGGCCGCATGCATGATCATGCTGCCTTCGACGATGTCGACCTTCTTGCCGTCGAGTTCGATTTCAACCATATGTTTTTCTCAGCGCCTCGTCAGGCCTTGGCCGGCGTCGGCTGGACGTCACCCGGAATCAACGCCTCGAACTCGTGGCGGAAGTGCTTGATCATGGCGCGCACCGGCATCGCGGCGGCATCGCCCAGCGCGCAGATGGTGCGGCCCTGGATGTTGTCGGCGACCGAGTTCAGCAGGTCCATGTCGGACGCCCTGCCCTTGCCATTGTGGATGCGGTCGACCACGCGCCAGAGCCAGCCCGTGCCTTCACGGCACGGCGTGCACTGGCCGCAGGATTCGTGCATGTAGAAGTACGAGAGGCGCTTGAGCGACTCGACCATCGAGCGGCTGTCGTCCATCACGATGACGGCGCCCGAGCCCAGCATCGAGCCGGCCTTGGCGATGGAGTCGTAGTCCATCGTGCATTCCATCATGATCGCGGCCGGCAGCACCGGCGACGACGATCCGCCGGGGATCACCGCCTTGAGCTGGCGCCCCTTGCGCACGCCGCCCGCGAGCTCGAGCAGCTTGGAGAACGGCGTGCCCATCGGCACTTCGTAGTTGCCGGGCAGCTCGACGTCGCCGCTGACCGAGTAGATCTTGGTGCCGCCGTTGTTCGGCTTGCCGCACTCGAGGTAGGCCACGCCGCCGTTGTTGATGATCCACGGCACCGCGGCGAAAGTTTCGGTGTTGTTGATCGTGGTCGGCTTGCCGTAGAGGCCGAAGCTGGCCGGGAACGGCGGCTTGAAGCGCGGCTGGCCCTTCTTGCCTTCGAGCGATTCGAGCAGCGCGGTTTCCTCGCCGCAGATGTAGGCGCCGAAACCGTGCGCGGCGTGCAGCTGGAAGTTGTAGCCGCTGCCCATGATGCCGTCGCCGAGGTAGCCGGCCGCACGCGCCTCCTCGAGCGCTTCCTCGAAACGATCGTAGGACTGGAAGATCTCGCCGTGGATGTAGTTGTAGCCCACGCTGATGCCCATCGCGTACGCCGCGATGGCCATGCCCTCGATCACGATGTGCGGGTTGAACTGCAGGATGTCGCGGTCCTTGCAGGTGCCCGGCTCGCCCTCGTCCGAGTTGCAGACCAGGTACTTCTGACCCGGGAACTGGCGCGGCATGAAGCTCCACTTGAGACCGGTCGGGAAACCGGCGCCGCCACGGCCGCGCAGGCCCGAGGCCTTGACTTCGGCGATCACCTGGTCGGGCGTCAGGCCCTCGCTGAGGATCTTGCGCAGCGCCTTGTAGCCGCCGCGCGCCTCGTAGTCGGCCAGGCGCCAGTTGGTGCCATTGAGGCCGGCGTAGATCTGCGGCTCGATGTGGCGGTCGTGGAAGCAGGTCTGGACCCCGGTGGCCTGGAACTGCGAGAGCACTTGCTCGGGCGACATCATTGGGCTCCCTTCGCGGTCGCGCCGCGCAAGCCGTCGATCAGCTGATCGAGCTTCTCGTTGCTCATGAAGCTGCACATGGTGCGGTCGTTGACCAGCATCACGGGCGAATCGGCGCAGGCGCCGAGGCATTCGCTCTGCTGCAGCGTGAACATGCCGTCGGGCGTGGTCTCGCCCATGCGGATGCCGAGCTTCTTCTCGAGGTGGGCCAGCGCCACGGCACCGTCGCGCAACTGGCACGGCAGGTTGGTGCAGACGTTGAGCTTGTACGCGCCCAGCGGCCGCTGGTTGTACATGTTGTAGAAGGTCGTGACCTCGTGCACCGCGATCGGCGCCATGCCGAGATAGGCGGCGATCTCGCGCTCGCGCTGTTCGCTGACGAAGCCGTCGTCCTGCTGCACGATGGCCAGGCAGGCCATCACGGCCGACTGCTTGCCCGCGGGCGGGTACTTGGCGACCTCGCGAGCGAAACGCTCCAGCGTGGCGGCCGACAGCGGCGCCTGGCTGCTGTGGGAAGAAGTGTCGGAATGCATGGGTTGGCTCATCGATCGATCTCGCCGAACACGATGTCCATGGTGCCGATCACGGCGACCGCATCGGCAATCATGTGTCCGCGCGCCATTTCGTCCAGGGCCGCCAGATGCGGGAAGCCCGGTGCGCGGATCTTCAGACGGTAGGGCTTGTTGGCGCCGTCGCTCACCAGGTAGATGCCGAACTCGCCCTTCGGGTGCTCGACGGCCGCGTAGGCCTCGCCTTCGGGCACGTGGAAGCCTTCGGTGAAGAGCTTGAAATGGTGGATCAGCTCCTCCATGTTGGCCTTCATCGATTCGCGCGCCGGCGCCGCCACCTTGTGGTTGCTGGTGATCACCGGGCCCGGGTTGGCGCGCAGCCAGGCCGAGCACTGCTGGATGATCTTGTTGGCCTGGCGCATCTCCTCGACGCGCACCAGGTAGCGGTCGTAGCAGTCGCCCGTGAGGCCGACGGGGACGTCGAATTCCATGCGGTCGTAGACGTCGTAGGGCTGCTTCTTGCGCAGGTCCCAGGCGATGCCCGAGCCGCGCAGCATCGGACCGGTGAAGCCGAGGTTCAGCGCGCGTTCGGGCGTGACCACGCCGATGCCGACCGTGCGCTGCTTCCAGATCCGGTTGTCGGTGAGCAGCGTCTCGTACTCGTCGACCATCTTCGGGAAGCGCTTGCAGAAGTCGTCGATGAAGTCGAGCAGCGAACCCTGGCGGTTCTCGTTGAGCCGCTCGATCGCCTTCGCGTTCTTGATCTTGCTGACCTTGTACTGCGGCATCGCGTCGGGCAGGTCGCGGTAGACGCCCCCCGGGCGGAAGTAGGCCGCGTGCATGCGCGCGCCCGACACCGCCTCGTACATGTCGAACAGGTCTTCACGCTCGCGGAAGCAGTAGATGAGCATGTTCATCGCACCGCAGTCGAGGCCGTGCGCGCCGAGCCACAGCAGGTGGTTCAGCAGCCGGGTGATCTCGGCGAACATGACGCGGATGTACTGCGCGCGCAGCGGCACGTCGAGACCCATGAGGCGCTCGATCGCGAGGCAGTACGCGTGCTCGTTGCTCATCATCGACACGTAGTCCAGCCGGTCCATGTAGGGCAGCGACTGGATGTACGTGCGCGATTCGGCGAGCTTTTCGGTCGCCCGGTGCAGGAGGCCGATATGCGGATCAGCGCGCTGGATGACTTCGCCGTCGAGTTCGAGCACGAGACGCAGCACACCGTGGGCCGCGGGATGCTGGGGACCGAAGTTCAGCGTGTAGTTCTTGATTTCGGCCATCAGTGCAGTCCGCCGTAGTTGTCTTCGCGGATCACTCGGGGAGTGATTTCGCGCGGCTCGATCGAGACCGGCTGGTAGATCACGCGCTTCTGCTCCGGGTCGTAGCGCATCTCGACATGACCCGACACCGGGAAGTCCTTGCGGAACGGATGGCCGATGAAGCCGTAGTCGGTCAGGATGCGGCGCAAGTCGTCATGGCCCTCGAACACGATGCCGTAGAGGTCGAAGGCTTCGCGCTCGAACCAGCCGGCGCCATTCCAGATGCCGGTCAGCGAATCGATGACGGGCAGATCCTCGTTGGGCACGAACACCTTGAGGCGTACGCGCTGATTCAGACTGACGGACAGCAGGTGGGTGACGACGCAGAAACGCTCGCCCTGCCACTCGCCTTCGCGATAGTCGGAATAGTCCAGGCCGCAGAGGTCGATCAACTGCTCGAAGCGGCAGCCGGGGGCATCACGCAGCAGGGTCGCGGCTTCGAGGTAGTCGGCGGCAGCCACCACCACCGTCACCTCGCCCAGCGCGAGCGTGATGCTCTTGGCCTTGGGTCCGAGGGATTCGGTGATCTGGGTCTGCAGCGCCTCGGGAGAAATGGCAAAGTCGGTCATGTCTCTCGCTCTTCAGGCGCGCGCGATCGTGTGGGTGCGGCGGATCTTCTGCTGGAGCTGGATGATTCCGTACAGAAGCGCCTCGGCGGTCGGCGGGCAGCCCGGCACATAGACGTCGACCGGCACGATGCGGTCGCAGCCGCGCACGACCGAATAGCTGTAGTGGTAGTAGCCGCCGCCGTTGGCGCACGAGCCCATCGAGAGCACCCAGCGCGGCTCGGGCATCTGGTCGTAGACCTTGCGCAGCGCCGGCGCCATCTTGTTGCACAGCGTGCCGGCCACGATCATCAGATCGGACTGGCGCGGACTCGGGCGGAACAGCATGCCGAAGCGGTCGATGTCGTAGCGGGCAGCGCCCGCATGCATCATCTCCACGGCACAGCAGGCCAGACCGAAGGTCATGGGCCACAGTGATCCGGTCTTGGCCCAGTTCACCACCGAGTCGTAGGTGGTGGTGACGAAGCCTTCCTTCATGACGCCTTCAATGGCCATTTTGCGGATTCCTTGTCATTCCCAATCGAGCGCGCCCTTTTTCCACTCGTAGACGAAGCCCACGACGAGGATGGCCAGGAAGATCATCATGGCCCAGAAGCCGACGGCACCGATCTCCTTGAGCGCGATGGCCCAGGGAAAGAGAAAAGCGATTTCGAGATCGAAAAGAATGAAGAGGATCGCGACCAGGTAGTACCGGACGTCGAACTTCATGCGCGCGTCTTCGAAGGCTTCGAAGCCGCATTCGTAGGGGGAATTCTTGGCCGCGTCGGGCCGGTTGGGGCCGAGGATGTAACCCAGAACCTGTGGAGCGACGCCGACACCGACACCGACCAGGATGAACAGCAGGACGGGGAGGTAGGAATCGAGGTTCATCAGGGGGTTCTATCACCGCTTGACACCGGCAGGAAGTGTCATTCCTGCCGGTGAGATTTGGTGCGGTCGGCGAGACTCGAACTCGCACAGCTTTCGCCACTACCCCCTCAAGATAGCGTGTCTACCAATTTCACCACGACCGCGGTTTTTTGCTGCCCGGATGGCATGAGGAACCTCGTAAGGTTTTGGCTTTCCGGAACAGCTTTAGAGTTTACCCTGAAAAACAGCTGATTTCACTCGACGACTGAAGAGATCGCGACTGGATTCACTTGGACGGGATCTGGCCGGCGCCTGGGGCAGGCGCAGCCGGTGCCGAAGCCGCTGCGGCGGGCGCCGCCGGCGCGCTGCCGCTCGGGATCTGCGCTGCGGAATCCGACGCCGCGGGGGCCGGTGCCGGCACGGCCGCCGGCGCACCGATCGCCGCGCGCTCCAGCAGGCTGCCGCCACCGGACGGCCGGGCGTGGCCGAAATAGGCCAGCATCAGGGTGCAGGCGAAGAACACCGCCGCCAGCACCGCCGTGGTGCGCGACAGGAAGTTCGCGCTGCCGCTGGCCCCGAACAGGCTGCCGGCACTGCCGCTGCCGAAAGCGGCGCCCATGTCGGCGCCCTTGCCGTGCTGGATCAGGATCAGCCCGATCATCGCGAGTGCGGTGAGCATCTGCACGCCCACCAGGATATTGAGGACCACGTTCATTCGTTCTAACTCCTAAGTTCTTTCTTCGGGCGCGCGTTTCAGCGGGCCGCTGCAATGATCTGCAGGAAATCCGGGGCCTTGAGGGACGCGCCGCCGATCAGGCCGCCGTCGATGTCGGCTTCGGCGAGCAACTCGGCCGCATTGGCCGCGTTCATGCTGCCGCCGTAGAGGATGCGGATGCCGGCGGCGTGTTCGCTCGCCGCGTGGTGCAGCTGGGCGCGCAGCACCGCGTGCACGGCCTGGGCCTGTGCCGGAGACGCGGTCTTGCCGGTGCCGATGGCCCAGACGGGCTCGTACGCGACCACGATCTCGCTGATGCAGTGGCCGTTGACGTGGATCACCGCGGCCAGCTGACGCTTGACGACCTCCTCGGTGTGCCCTGCCTCGCGCTCGGCCAGCGTTTCGCCGACACAGACGATCGGCGTGATGCCGTTGGCCAGCGCGGCGGCGGTCTTGGCGGCGACCAGCTCGTCGGTTTCGCCGTGGTACTGGCGCCGCTCGGAGTGCCCCACGATGGCGTAGCGCACGCCGAAGTCCTTCAGCATCGCAGCCGATTGCTCGCCCGTGAAGGCGCCCTGCGGCTGGGCCGAGAGATCCTGTGCGCCGAGCGCGACCGGCGAGCCGGCCACCAGCGACTGCACCTGCGCCAGGTACGGCGCCGGCACGCAGACCGCGATCTCGCACGCCGGGGTGCCCACGCCGGCCAGCAGGGCTTTCAGCAGCGACTCGTTGGCAGCCAGGCTGCCATTCATCTTCCAGTTGCCTGCGATCAGCTTCTTTTTGGTCGTCATGTCTGTCTAGTTCACCAGGTCAGCACGATCTTGCCGATGTGCTGGTTCGATTCCATCAGGACGTGCGCCTGCGCGGCGCCGCTGGGCTCTCCGAGCGCGGCGAAGCGGCTGTGGATGATCGGCTTGACCGCGCCGCTTTCGAGCAGCGGCCAGACCTTCTCGCGCAGCGCCTTGGCGATCGCGCCCTTGAAGGCGATCGGCCGCGGCCGCAGCGTCGAGCCGGTGACCGTGAGCCGCCGGCGCAGCACCAGGCCGGCGTTGATCTCGGCCTTGGCGCCGCCCTGCACTGCGATGATTACCAGCCGGCCGTCCTCGGCCAGGCAGTCGATCTCGCGCGCCACGTAGGCGCCGGCCACCATGTCGAGAATCACGTCGACGCCCTTGCCGCCGGTGAGACGCTTGGCCTCCTCGGCGAAATCGGTGTTCCGGTAGTTGATCGCATGGTCGGCGCCGAGCTTCAGGCAGGCCTCGCACTTGTCGTCGCTGCCCGCGGTCACGATCACGGTGGCGCCGAGCGCCTTGCCGAGCTGGATCGCGGTGACGCCGATGCCGCTCGAGCCGCCCTGGATCAGCAGGGTCTCGCCCTGCTGCAGCCGGCCGCGTTCGAACACATTGCTCCAGACGGTGAAGAAGGTCTCGGGCAAGGTGGCGGCTTCGACGTCGCTCCAGCCCTTGGGGACCGGCAGGCACTGCGCGACGGGCGCCACGCAGAGTTCGGCATAGCCGCCGCCGGCGACCAGCGCGCAAACGTGGTCGCCGAGCTTGAAGCCGGCCTCGGCCAACGCCTTGTCGTCGCCGGCGACGATCTCGCCCGCGACTTCCAGACCCGGCAGGTCCGAGGCGCCCGGAGGCACCGGATAGTTGCCGGTCCGCTGCAGCACGTCGGGCCGGTTGACGCCGCTCGCGGCAACGCGGATCAGCAGTTCGCCGGGGCCGGCGACCGGCGCCGGACGTTCCGCCACGCGCAGCACCTCGGGGGCGCCGAACGATGTGATCTCAATGGCTTTCATGGTCTCTTCCTGAATGCGGCGCGGGCCGTGCGGCGCACGCCGACCGACCCGCAAACGCGATGGCGTCGCCGCCATCGCGGCTCGTCAAGCGGAATGGTCGCCGCCGCGGCCGCTTTCCTGCAGCGGCAGTTGCTCGGCCACCTGTTCGGGCTGCTGTTCGCCGCCGCGGTCGTTGCTCTCGAAGCGGGGCGCACGTTCGGCGCGCGGCGGACGGTCGCCACGATCGCCGCGGTCCGAACGCTCGCGGCGTTCGCCGCCGCGGTCGCCGCGGTCACCACGGTCTTCACGCGGCGGACGCTCGCTGAATTCCATGCCGGCCGGACGCTCGGTCAGGGCCTTCATGGACAGCTTGACGCGGCCCTTCTCGTCGGTCTCGAGCACCTTGACCTTGACGATCTGGCCTTCGCTCAGGTAGTCGGTGACCTTCTCGACGCGCTCGTGCGCGATCTGGCTGATGTGCAGCAGGCCGTCCTTGCCGGGCAGCAGGTTGATCAGCGCGCCGAAGTCCAGGATCTTGGTGACCGGGCCTTCGTAGACCTTGCCGATCTCCACTTCCGCGGTGATCTGCTCGATGCGCTTCTTGGCGGCTTCGGCCTTTTCCGGATCGGTCGAGGCGATGGTGATGGTGCCGTCTTCGTCGATGTTGATCGTCGTGCCGGTTTCTTCCTGCAGGCCGCGGATGACCGAGCCGCCCTTGCCGATCACGTCGCGGATCTTCTCGGGGTTGATCTTGAGCGTGGTCAGGCGCGGGGCGAAGGTCGACACCTCGGCCTTGGCTTCGCCCATGGCTTCCTGCATCTTGCCGAGAATGTGCATGCGCGCTTCCTTGGCCTGGGCCAGTGCGACCTGCATGATTTCCTTGGTGATGCCCTGGATCTTGATGTCCATCTGCAGCGCGGTGATGCCGTTGGTCGTGCCGGCCACCTTGAAGTCCATGTCGCCCAGGTGATCTTCGTCGCCCAGGATGTCGGTCAGCACCGCGAAGCGGTTGTCTTCCTTGATCAGGCCCATGGCGATGCCGGCCACGTGGGCCTTCATCGGGACGCCGGCGTCCATCATCGAGAGGCAGCCGCCGCAGACCGAAGCCATCGACGAGGAGCCGTTCGACTCGGTGATTTCGGACACCACGCGGATCGTGTAGGGGAACTCTTCCTTGTTCGGCAGCACCGCGACCAGCGCGCGCTTGGCCAGGCGGCCGTGGCCGATTTCGCGGCGCTTGGTCGAGCCCATGCGGCCGACTTCGCCGGTGGCGAACGGAGGCATGTTGTAGTGGAACAGGAAGCGGTCTTCGTACTCGCCCATCAGCGCGTCGATGCGCTGCGCGTCGCGCTCGGTGCCGAGCGTGGTGATGACCAGCGCCTGCGTCTCGCCGCGGGTGAACAGGGCCGAGCCGTGGGTGCGCGGCAGCACGCCGTTGCGGATCTCGATCGGGCGCACGGTGCGCGTGTCGCGGCCGTCGATGCGGGGCTCGCCGGCCAGGATCTGGCTGCGGACGATTTTCGATTCGATCGCGAACAGCAGGTCGTTGACCTTGCCGGCGTCGAAAGGTTCGCCGCTTTCCTTCAGCGACGCCATCACGCTGGCATTGGCTTCGCGCAGGGCTTGCGTGCGAGCCTGCTTGCTGCGGATCTGGTAGACCGCGCGCAGCTTTTCCTCGGCCAGGCCCTTGACCTTGGCGACGAAGGCTTCGTCTTCGACCGGCGGCTGCCAGTCCCACACCGGCTTGCCGGCGTCGCGCACGAGTTCGTGGATCGCGTTGATCGCGATGTTGGCTTGTTCATGGCCGAACACCACGCCGCCGAGCATGATTTCTTCGCTCAGTTGCAGGGCTTCGGATTCGACCATCAGCACGGCGGCTTCGGTGCCGGCGACGACCAGGTCCATCTGCGAGTCCTTGCGCGCGGTCTGGCCGGGGTTCAGCACGTACTGGCCATTGATGTAGCCCACGCGGGCGGCACCGATCGGGCCGCTGAACGGGATGCCGGAGATCGACAGCGCGGCGCTGACGCCGATCATGGCGGCGATGTCGGCGTCGACTTCGGGGTTGAGCGACAGCGTGTGGATGACCACGTGCACTTCGTTCAGGAAGCCTTCGGGGAACAGCGGGCGGATCGGGCGGTCGATCAGGCGGCTGGTGAGCGTTTCATGCTCGCTGGGCTTGGCTTCGCGCTTGAAGAAGCTGCCGGGGATCTTGCCTGCGGCGTACGTCTTCTCGATGTAGTCGACGGTCAGCGGGAAGAAGTCCTGGCCGGGCTTGGCCGACTTCGAGGCGACCACGGTGGCCAGCACCACGGTGCCGTCGATGTCCACGGTCACGGCACCGCCGGCCTGGCGAGCGATCTCGCCGGTGGTCAGGACGACGGTCTTGTCGCCCCACTGGAAGGACTTGGTGACTTTGTTGAAGAGGCTCATGGTGTGCTCCTGTTTGGATAGCGGCTCGACCCGTGACGACCACAGGCCCCGCGGGGGCTGGAGCGCTTTTCAGAACACGATGCCATTCCAGGGAAGCTCGGGGAGAACCCCTCTGGAATGACACAGCTTCGCTCTGTTTTTGCGACTCCGAAGTAAAAAACGCCTGAGCTAGCGGACTAACCCAGGCGTTTTTGCATGCGATACGGCTTACTTGCGCAGGCCCAGCTTGGCGATCAGCGCGGTGTAGCGGTCGGCGTCCTTGGACTTCAGGTAGTCCAGCAGCTTGCGGCGGCGACTCACCATGCGAAGCAGGCCGCGGCGACCGTGGTGGTCCTTGGCGTGCGTCTTGAAGTGAGGCGTGAGCTCGTTGATGCGGGCGGTCAGCAGTGCGACTTGCACTTCCGGGCTACCGGTGTCGTTGGCGGCGCGGGCGTTGTCCTTGACGACTTCGGCCTTGATGGAGGCTGCGATCATGTGTATTTCCTTTGTTCCGGTCCCGCGATGGAACTCTCGTCGGGATGTTTGACTTGCGATAGGCGCTGGAACTGCACCCACCGTGCGCTCTGCCGAATGCAAAGCTTTGGGATTATATACCGGGCTGCGTTTGCGGGCCTATTGCGCCGCCAGCCAGCGTTTGAGGCGCTCGACGCCCTCGACCAGACGGCCGGGATCCTTCGAGGCGAAGCACCAGCGCAGCCAGCCCTGGGCTTCGGGGGCGAAGGCATTGCCGGGGGCCACGCCCAGGCCGGCCTCGACCACCAGGCGCTTGGCGACTTCGAGGGAATCGCCGAAGCCTTCGAGCTTGAAGAAGGCGTACATGCCGCCGCTCGCCGAAGCGACTTCGACGCCGGGGATGTCGGCCAGCAAGGGCACCAGCGTGTCGCGGCAGGCCTTGAGGTGGGCCACGATCTTCGGCGTGATCTCCTTGCCATGCGCCAGCGCGGCGATGCCGGCGCGCTGCGTGAACACGCTCGCGCAGGAGGTGTTGAACTCGATCAGCTTGCCCATGCCGTCCATCAGGGCCGGCGGCAACACCAGCCAGCCGAGCCGCCAGCCGGTCATCAGGAAGCTCTTGCTGAAGCTGTGGGCGACCACCAGGCGGTCGTCGGTCTTCGCCACGTCGAGAAAGCTCGGCGCGCAGCCGTTCGGGGTCGGCTCGTAGTACAGCCGCTCGTAGACCTCGTCGGCCAGGATCCAGGTGCCGGTCGCGCGGCAGTGGTCGAGGATCGCCTGCTGCTCGGCGCGCGTCAGCGTCCAGCCGGTCGGGTTGTTGGGCGCGTTGACGATCAGCAGCTTGGTCGCCGGCGTGACCGCCGCGCGCAGCGCCTCGAGGTCGAGCGTCCACTGCCCTGCCCTCGGCACCAGCGACACGCAACGCACGTGCGCGCCCAGGATCGCGGGCTGTGCCGTGAGGTTCGGCCACACCGGTGTGATCGCCACCACCTCGTCGCCGGCGTCGACCAGCGCCTGCACGGCAAGCATCAGCGCGCTGACACCCCCCGAGGTGACCGCGATGCGCGAGGCCTCGATCTTCGGGTGCAGGCCGCTCATGTACGCGGCGACGGCTTCGCGCAGCTCGGGCAGGCCCAGGTTGTGGGCGTAGAAGGTCTCGCCGCGCTGCAGCGAGTCGATGGCCGCCTGGCGGATCACTTCGGGCGTGACTTCGTCGCTCTCGCCGAACCAGAAGGCCAGCACGTCGCTGCGACCGAGGCCGGCATTGGCCACCTCTCGGATCTTGGAGGCTTCGAGGTCTTGGATCGCTTGGCGCATGGCTTGTCCTTGGGGTTCAGGGGCGCTGCATCTTGCAGCTCGAAGGCATTTCGGCACGGCTCGCGGGAATCGTCTTGATGACGCGGAAGCCATAGCCCGAGCCCTCGACGTCGAACTTGACGCCGGGCGCGCCCTGCCGGTCCATCACGCCGACCACGAGCTGCTGCTGGAACTGATGGTCCTCGGCGCGCATGTGGCCGCGCTGTCCCGCCAGCGTGACGTCGGCCTTCTCGAGGGCGCGCGCCACGGCCACCGTGTCGACGCTGCCGGCCCGCTCGATGGCCTGCGCCAGCGCCTCGATCAGCAGCTGCATGCGCATGTGGACGTAGTCGTCGGAGGCCTTCGGGAAGCGGGTGCGGAAGTCGCGGTAGAAGGCCTCGCTCTGCGGCGTCTGCACGTTCGGCAGCCAGTCGGCCACCGCCACCACGCGGCCGATGCCGGCGTCGCCGATGGCCGCCGGCGCGCCCAGGGCATTGCCGTAGAAGGTGTAGAAGCTGCCGGTGAAGCCCGCCTCGCGCGCGGCCTTCACGAGCAGCGTCAGGTCGTTGCCCCAGTTGCCGGTGATGACGCCCTGCGCGCCGCTGGCCATGATCTTGGTCGCATAGGGTGCGAAGTCCTTGACGCGGCCCATCGGGTGCAGCTCGTCGCCGACGATCTGCACGTCGGGACGCACGGCGCCGAGCTGCCGCCGCGATTCGCGCAGCACCGACTGGCCGAAGCTGTAGTCCTGGCCGATCAGGTAGACGCGCTGCAGCGACTTGTCGTCCTGCAGCACCTGCATCAGCGCCGTGACGCGCATGTCGGCGTGGGCATCGAAGCGGAAGTGCCAGAAGCTGCAGCGCTCGTTGGTCAGCACCGGGTCGACCGCCGAATAGTTGAGGAACAGCACGCGCCGGGACGGATCGCGCTCGTTGTTCTTGTCGATCGCATCGATCAGCGCCGCCGCCGTCGCCGACGAATTGCCCTGCAGCACGATGCGCGCGCCGTCGTCCATCGCGGCGCGCAGCGCGGAGAGGGCCTCTTCGTTCTGTCCCTTGCTGTCGTAGCGATCGAGCTGCAGGAAGCGATTGCCGCCCGGCAGCTTGACGCCGCCGCGCGCGTTGACCCGCTCGACCGCCCACAGCAGGTTGCGGAACACGGCCTCGCCGGTGTTGGCGAAAGGGCCGCTCATGCTTTCGATCAGGGCCAGCCGGATCGGGGGCGCCGATTGCGCCAGGGCCGCAGGGAGAACCTGCGCGCATAGCGCCAGAGCGGCCAATTTCAAGGCGCGTCGACGCCAAATAAAGTTGGAAGGCATTGTCTTGAATCCCCTGTGGCAGCGCCTAGATGCGTGGCATGCGGCACTTGTCTTGTTGAACGCCGCGCAGTGTAAGGGACACACATTCTTGTCCCGAAAGTCATCACTCAGCCCAGGAGTTTCATCATGTTTTTCGCCCCCGCAGTCCGCACCGCCCGCTTCGTTCCGCGCGCCTATGACCGCAGCCTCGAGCGCTTCGTCAATCAAGCCTTCTCGGGTGCGCAGCATTCGCTCAACATCGAGCAGGACGAGAAGACCTGGACCCTCACGCTCGACGTGCCCGGCCTGTCGCGCGACGACCTGACGATCGGCATCGAAGGCGCCGTGGTCCGCATCGAGAGCAAGGCCGAAGCCAAACGCCAGCTCAAGGCCGCCTATGAGCTGCCGCAGGACATCGACGTCGCCGCGAGCGAGGCCAAGCTCGAGAACGGGGTCCTGAGCCTCAAGCTGGGCAAGCTGGTTCCGGTCAGCAACGTCGCGCAACTTCAAATCGGCTGAGCTCCCCCCCAGGTTGGCTCACTTCGTGTAGCCGCCCACCCCCTACCGGGGGCAACACCAGCGGCCCGGCAAAGCCGGTTCCGCGGTGTTTCACCAACGGGCCTGGCTGCGCCGGCCGGTAGAAGAGAGGCAGTGATTGTTCTTCGGCCGCGCGCGGCGCGCCCGTTGGTGGGCAGTCGCGGAACCGGCTTTGCCGGGCCGCTGACTGCGCCCCCGGCAGGGGGTGGGCGCCCGGACACGAAGTGCCGGGCAACCTGGGGGCGAGCAAAAAAAGTCCTTTAGTAACTTTTTTGATGCCTGCCTGACTTGTTTCTGACTCACAATAAGTGCGAAATTCGTCACGTTCTGTGACGAATTTTTCAATGCTTTCTTCTTAATTAGCGCCCGAAATCGTCCATCTGCAGTGGCAGAAGGCGGCGGGCGCCCGATCGAAGCGCCCATGAAAACGCACTTGAAGTTTGCACAGAGCCATGCCCGGTCCGACACGCTGCTGGTGTTTCTTCCCGGGGCTTTCCTGAAGCCGGAGGAATTCGAGCGCGAAGGATTCATCAGCGCCGTCAGGGAGCGCGAACTCGCGGCCGACGCCCTGCTGGTCGATGCCGACGTCTCCTACTACTACGACCAGACCTTCATCGAGCGGCTGCAGCACGACGTGATCCAGCCCCAACGCGCGCTGGGCTATGCGTCGATCTGGCTGGTGGGCATTTCGATCGGTGGCTTCGGGGCCCTGATCCACGAGTTGGCGACGCCCGGCACGGTCGACGGCATCGTCGCCCTCGCGCCCTACCTGGGACGTCGCCCCATCGGGGCCGAGATCCACAAGGCCGGCGGCCTGCGCGCCTGGAAGGCGCCCGAAGGACCGCCGCCGGACGAGGAGGTCGACCGCAAGCTGTGGCCCTGGCTCCAGCAGTACGCGTCGCCGCGGCACGCCGAGCACCTGCCGCCGCTGTATCTCGGCTTCGGGCTCAGCGATCGCTTCGCGTCCAATCACCACCTGCTGGCCGAAGCGCTTCCGCCTGGCCGGGTGTTCACCACCGAAGGCGGCCACGACTGGCCGCAGTGGTCGCAGCTCTGGCGCAAGGTGCTCGAAGTGCTGCCGCTGCCGTCCCTGACTCAGGCCGACGCCGGGCGGCCCCCTCGGGGGGCAGCGACCACACTAAGTGAGCGCGTGTGGGGGCCCATCAAGCGGCCTGCTGCTGCCCGCTCAGCGACGCCAATGGCCATCGCGGCTTGACGTCGAAGGCATAGTGCCCGGTCGGCGCCTGCACGCCGGCCTGAAGCCGCATCGCCGCGGCCATGGCGATCATGGCGCCGTTGTCGGTGCACAGGTGCAGCTCGGGGTAGTGCACGCGCACGCCGCGCTTCGCGCAGGCCGCGTCGAGCTGCTGGCGCAGCATCCGGTTGGCGCCGACGCCGCCTGCGACCACGAAGCGGTCGAGGCCGGTCTGTTCGAGCGCGGCCAGCGATTTCTTCAGCAGCACCTCGACGATCGCGGCCTGCGTCGAGGCGGCGAGATCGGGCTTGCGGGCTTCGAGCTGGTCGCCGAGCTTCTTGGACTGCGTCAGCACCGCGGTCTTCAGTCCGGCAAAGGAAAAGTCGAGATTGCCGCTGTGCAGCAGCGGACGCGGCAGCTTGAAGGCTTCGGGGTCGCCCTGCTCCGCCAGCTTCGCGAGCCACGGGCCGCCGGGATAAGGCAGCCCCATCAGCTTGGCGCTCTTGTCGAAGGCTTCGCCGGCGGCATCGTCGATGGTCTCGCCGAGCAGCTCGTAGCGCCCCACCCCCTCGACCCGCATCAGCTGGGTGTGTCCGCCTGACACCAGCAGCGCGACGAAGGGAAACTCGGGCGGGTCGGCGCTCAGGAAAGGCGACAGCAAGTGGCCCTCGAGGTGATGGACGCCGAGCACCGGCTTGCCGAGCGCGGCGCCCAGCGCGCACGCCACGCCGGCGCCGACCAGCAAGGCCCCCGCCAGCCCCGGACCCCGCGTGTAGGCGACCACGTCGACATCGGCCAGCCGCCGGCCAGCCTCGTCGAACACCGCCTGGGTGAGCGGCAGGACGCGGCGGATGTGATCCCGGCTCGCGAGTTCGGGCACCACGCCGCCGTAGGCCTGGTGCATGGCGATCTGGCTGTGCAGCGCGTGCGCGGCCAGGCGCGGCAGCCCGCTGGCGCCGGCCTCGACCAGCGCCACGCCGGTTTCATCGCAGGAGGATTCGATTCCCAGTACATGCATGCGGCGAGTGTAGGGTTCGCACGCTTTCGGGGCATGAATGTTGCTGCATGTCCTTACGATGGCTTTGCGGCCCTGAACACTTCACGATGAAAACCGGATTGAGCTTCCTGGTCGGCGCGCTGCGTTGCGAAATCGACGCGCTGGAGCAGCTCGCGCGCACCAGCGAGCTGGTGGCGACGATCGGACGCCTGGTTCATGCGCTGCAGCGGGAGCGCGGTATCTCCAACGTCTTTCTGGCGTCGCGCGGCCAGCGCTTCGCGCTGCAGCGCGAGGCGCAGATCGCCGACTGCCTGCGGCGCGAGGAAGCCGTGCGCCTGGCCTTCGACCAGCTCGATGCCGAAGGCGGCCGGGTCGGCAACGGCGCGCGCCTCTTCAGCCGCATCGCCTGGGTGCTGCCGGGGCTGGACGCCCTGCCCGCGCTGCGACGGCGCATCGCCGCGATGGAGCTCGATGCCGGCCGTTCGACCGCGGCCTTCGTCAAGCTGGTCGCCGGCCTCATCGCAGTGGTCTTCGAGGCCGCCGACGGCGCCACCGACCCCGAGATCTCGCGCCGGCTGGTGGCGCTGTTCAATTTCATGCAGGGCAAGGAGTTCGCCGGCCAGGAGCGCGCCTGCGGCGCCGCGGCCTTCGCCTCGGGCTACAACGACAGCGCGCGCCAGCAGCAATGGCTGCACCTGATCGCGTCGCAGGAGCATTGCTTCCAGCGCTTCGCTGAATTCTCCGCACCCGGCCTGGGCGAGCTCTGGGCCTCGATCGCGGCGCCGGCGCAGCTTGCCGAACAGGAGCGCCTGCGCCGCATCGCGTGCGCCGCGCCGGCCGGCGCGTGGCTCGACACCGAGCTGAGCCAGATCTGGTTCGACTGCTGCACGCGCCGCATCGACACCATGCAGGCCGTCGAGGAGCGGTTGGCCGCCGACCTGCGGCAGCTCTGCGAACAGAAGACGGCGCAGGCTCGCGCCGAGTTGCAGGCGCACGAGGCGCTGCTGGCCAGCCTGCAGGGCCCCGGCGGCGCCGCGGCGGATTTCTTCCTCGATGCGGTGGCGACGCCGGATGCCACGGCCACGCCGGCCGCCAGTGCGCCCTACGGCAAGCAACTCGAACGCTCCATCCTCGACATGGTCCAGGAGCAGTCGCGCCGGCTGCAGGCCATGGCCGATGAGCTCGAGACCGTGCGCGCCGCGCTCAACGAGCGCAAGCTGGTCGAGCGTGCCAAGGGCGTGCTGATGGCGCACCGGCGCATCAGCGAGGAGGAGGCGCACAAGATGCTGCGTCAGACCTCGATGAACCAGGGCCGGAGGCTGGTCGAGGTCGCCGAATCGGTGCTCGCGATGGCCGAGTACCTGCCCGACGACAGGGCTTCCTGAGGGCGTCGGAGGTCCGAAATGGTGCACTGCACAAGCAGCGCGCCGCACGCAGACTGCGCTCGAGATCCGGCAGATGACAAGCCCTGATGGACCGCCGACGCTCTCCTTTTCATAGCACCGCAGGGCTGGCACGCCGCTTGCTGTCGCTCATTGCATAGACCGACGAAGGTCTTCAGGCAGGTGGCATCCAACGGCGGGTGCGGCCCACCGAACCGGACAAAGGCGTCCTTATCCCGCAGGGGCTCGACTTCGAGCAGCCCGTGCGCGGTGAGGACGCCTTTTTGTTTTTCCGAATCGACTTTTCACTTCCGGAGTTCGCCCCATGACCGATGCGCTGAAACCCAAACTGAGTCGCCGCCGTGTGCTGCAGGCCGCCGCGGCGGGCGTGGTCGGGCTCGACCCCGCGCTGCGGGCCGCCGTCTGGGCCCAGGGCTCGGACAAGCCCGAGAAGGAAGAAGTCAGGATCGGATTCATCCCGCTGACCGACTGCGCCAGCGTCGTGATGGCCTCGGTGCTCGGCATCGACAAGAAGTACGGCGTGAAGATCGTGCCGAGCAAGGAAGCCAGCTGGGCCGGCGTGCGCGACAAGCTGGTCAACGGCGAACTCGACTTCGCCCACGTGCTCTACGGCCTGGTCTACGGCGTGCACCTGGGCATCGGCGGCCCGAAGAAGGACATGGCCGTGCTGATGACGCTCAACAACAACGGCCAGGCGATCACGCTGTCGAAGAAGCTGGCCGACAAGGGCGCGGTCGACGGCGCCTCGCTGGCCAAGCTGATGGCCGGCGAGAAGGCCGAGTACACCTTCGCGCAAACCTTCCCCACCGGCACCCATGCGATGTGGCTCTACTACTGGATGGCGGCCAACGGCATCAACCCGCTGAAGGATGCCAAGGTGATCACCGTGCCGCCGCCGCAGATGGTGGCCAACATGCGGGTGGGCAACATGGACGGCTATTGCGTCGGCGAACCCTGGGGGCAGCGCGCGATCATGGACGGCATCGGCATCACGGCCATCACCACCCAGGACATCTGGAAGGACCACCCGGAGAAGGTGCTGGGCACCACCGGCGAGTTCGTCAGGAAGTACCCCAACACCGCGCGCGCCGTGACCGCCGCGATCCTCGAGGCCGGCAAGTGGATCGACGCCGGCCTGCAGAACAAGAACAAGATGGCCGAGACCATCGCCGACAAGAGCTACGTCAACACCAGCGTGGACGCGATCAACCAGCGCATCCTGGGCCGCTACACCAACGGCCTCGGCAAGAGCTGGGACGACCCCAACTACATGAAGTTCTACAACGACGGCGCGGTCAGCTTCCCGTACCTGTCGGACGGCATGTGGTTCCTCACGCAGCACAAGCGCTGGGGCCTGCTCAAGGAGCACCCGGACTACCTGCAGGTGGCGACGCAGATCAACCAGATCGACATCTACAAGCAGGCCGCCGCCGCCGCCAAGACCGCCGTGCCGAAGGAGTCGATGCGCAGCAGCAAGCTGTTCGACGGCGTCGTCTGGGACGGCAAGAACCCGAAGCAGTACGCCGATTCGTTCAAGGTCCACGCCTGAGGAGCCCGCCATGGTCAGTGCCGTCTTCCACTCCCCGCTCGACGCCCAGCCCGTGATGCCGCCGGCAGCGAAGAGCGTCGCCAGGCCGGCGGCTTCGCCACCGCCTGCCGCGGTCGAGCCCGCGCCCCGCGTGCCTCGCGATTTCCGCGCCGTCTGGCTGCGCGTGCTGCCGCCGCTGCTGGGCTTCGCGCTGCTGGTCCTGGTCTGGGAACTGGTGGCGCTCAGGAGCACCACCGGCTTCCCCTCGCCGCTCGCCACCTGGCAACAGGCGCTCACGGTCTTCAGCGATCCGTTCTACAGCAAGGGGCCGAACGACCAGGGCGTGGGCTGGAACGTGCTTTCGTCTCTGCAGCGCGTGGCGCTGGGCTTCGGGCTGGCGGCCGCGGTCGGCATCCCGGCCGGGTTCGCGATCGGGCGCTTCGAGTTCCTCTCGCGCATGTTCAATCCGCTGATCAGCCTGCTGCGCCCGGTGTCGCCGCTGGCCTGGCTGCCGATCGGGCTGCTGGTGTTCAAGGGCGCCAACCCGGCGGCCATCTGGACCATCTTCATCTGCTCGATCTGGCCGATGGTCATCAACACCGCGGTCGGCGTGCAGCGCGTGCCCAGCGACTACATGAACGTCGCCCGGGTGCTGAACCTCAGCGAGTGGAAGATCTTTACCAAGATCCTGTTCCCGGCCGTGCTGCCCTACATGCTGACCGGCGTGCGGCTGGCGGTCGGCACCGCCTGGCTGGTGATCGTCGCGGCCGAGATGCTGACCGGCGGTGTCGGCATCGGCTTCTGGGTCTGGGACGAGTGGAACAACCTCAACGTCGCCAACATCATCATCGCGATCTTCGTCATCGGCATCGTCGGCCTGGTGCTCGAGTTCGCGCTCATCAGGATCGCCACCGCGTTCACGTTCGAAGAGGTGAAGTCATGAGTCGCACGGCCGCTCCGAAGACGAACACCGCAGCGCTGCCGCGCGGAGGTTTCCAATGAATGACGATTCGAAGTACATCGAGATCCAAGGGGTCGAGCAACGCTTCAAGACCGCCAAGGGCAGCTTCCTGGCGCTGCGCGACGTCAACCTGAACGTCGCCAAGGGCGAGTTCATCACGCTGATCGGGCACTCGGGCTGCGGCAAGTCGACGCTGCTGAACCTGATCGCCGGCCTGACGGCGCCGACCCAGGGCGTGCTGCTGTGCGCCAACCGCGAGATCAAGGGCCCGGGGCCGGAGCGCGCGGTGGTGTTCCAGAACCACTCGCTGCTGCCCTGGCTCACCTGCCACGAGAACGTGTACCTGGCCGTCGAGCGCGTGTTCGCGGCGACCGAGAACAAGGCGCAGCTCAAGGCGCGGACCGAGGCGGCGCTGGCGCTGGTCGGGCTCACGCCGGCGGCACAGAAACGCCCCGGCGAGATCTCCGGCGGCATGAAGCAGCGCGTGGGCATCGCCCGGGCGCTGTCGATGGAGCCCAAAGTGCTGCTGATGGACGAGCCCTTCGGCGCCCTCGATGCGCTCACGCGCGCCAAGCTGCAGGACGAGTTGCTCGCGATCGTGCAGAAGACCCGCAGCACGGTGGTGATGGTGACGCACGACGTCGACGAAGCCGTGCTGCTGTCGGACCGCATCGTGATGCTGACCAACGGCCCTGCCGCGACCATCGGCGAGGTGCTGGCGGTCGACATTGCGCGGCCGCGCAACCGCGTGGAGCTGGCCGAGGACCCGGTCTACGTGCACGCGCGCAAGGCCGTGATCGACTTTCTCTACACGCGCCAGGCGCATGTAGAGAAGGTCGCGGCCTGAGCGGCCCCTCTCACGGCCCCTTGCACGGCCTCTCGCGCACCGGGAGTCAGGACATGATGACCTGCAGACTGTGCTCGTACGAGGCCGTGAGCTGCTCGAAGGTGTCGACCAGCGCGTCGCTCGCGCGAACCAGCGACGCGCGGCCCTCGGCACTGTCGATGCCGCGCACGCCGCGCATCAGGTGGAGCCATTCGTCGCGCGCGATCGCCAGCGCGGCACGGATCTCGGGCGAACTCAGCGGCGCGGCCTCGAGCTCCCGCAGCGCAGCTTCGAATTCGTCCATGGTCGACGCCAGCCGGTCCTGCGATCGCGCCGCCGGCAGCACCGACGCCAGCAGCGCGTCCTTGGCCAGCCGCTGCGCGCGCATGCGCTGGCGGCCGCAGAGGTTGACGATGCGCAGCGCGCGGCGCGCGCCGGAGGCTTCGAGCGCATCGGTCAGCGCTTCGGCGGCCAGGAGCAGGCCCTCGGCCCGCGCATCGATGCCGAGCAGCGCGGGCGCGGCCAGCCGCGCCGACAGCGCCGTTTCCAGGTCTTGCCAGGCGCTGCGCACCCGAGCCAGCGCCTCGGTGCCGGCCTCGCCCAGCGCCAGGGTGGCGAGATGATCCAGGTTGTGCTGCACCCGCTCGGCGGATTGCGTGCGCAGCACCCGGGCGCGCCGCGCGTCGACGCCGGCCAGCGCCTGCGCCGCCACCCGCACCAGCCGCTGCGACAGCATGCGCAGCTGGCCGGCGCGGTTGATCGCGTCGGCCCACTGCGCGGCCTCGAGCACCGAGCGCGAGACCTCGCCGAGCCGCAGGTTGGCGTGCATCGCGGCGCCGCGCAGCAGGCCGAAGGCCTCGTCCTCGCCGATGCCGCGCGCCGACATCAGCAGGCCCTTGGCGCGGTCGATCCACTTGCGCTCGTCCAGGCGGGTGCGAGAAGCATCCAGTTCGGTGCGCAGCGCGGCCTCGCGCTGCCAGCGGGCCCGGGCACGAACCAGCAGCGCGGCGAGCGACGGTGCATCGAGCCGCTCGATCGGCGCCCAGGCGTGCACGCCGAGCGCCACCAGTTGCGCGTGCACGGCGGCGTCCAGCGGCGCGCTGACGAGGCTCAGGGCGCAAGGCGGCGTGCCCGACCAGGCCTGCAGCGCCTCGAGCAGCGGTTCGGGCGCCGGCGCGGGCAGCCAGACCAGGATCTGTCGCGGCGCCAGTGCCTCGGCCTGCCGCACCAGGTCGCCGCAGGCCAGGCAGCCGACCGGCACGATGCCGCACCCGGCCAGCGCCTGCGCGAGCGCCGCGGGCAGCGCGCCATCGGCGGTTTCGGGGGGCAGGACGACAAGAAGAGGGTTCACGGCGGGTTGGGACAAGCGATGCAAAGCATAGGCCAGGCGAGCGCTCGACGCCTGGCACACCTTTTGCGTGATTCAGGGCGCGGTGTAACGAAGCACCGCTTTGGTGAAGCGGCAGGTTCCTGCCCGCAGTCCGGCAGCGCCAAGGCCGGGCACACCCGTCAGGCCGCCGGCTTTCACCGCGGCCACACCTCCCCAACCCTGTCCGACGACACGGCCCTCGCACGGCCGGGCCGCGGCATTTCGCACTGAACACGATGTCCAGCTTCAAGACCTTTCTGCATTCAGGCCACGGCCCGACGCTGTTCGCGGCCTTCCTGTACTTCTCGTTCTCGTGCTGCATCTGGGTGCTCAACGGCGCCATGGCGCCTTTCATCGGCGAGACCTTCGACCTCTCGCCGGCGCAGAAGGGGCTGATGCTGTCGGTGCCGATCATCGCGGGCGCGCTGATGCGCTTTCCGCTCGGCATCCTGTCGCAGTACATCGGCCGCAAGAACGCGACCCTGGTCGAGATGGGCCTGATCGCGGTGGCGATGCTGTTCGGCTTCTTCATGGTGAAGAGCTTCAACGACCTGCTCGCCATGGGCGTGCTGCTGGGCATCGCGGGCGCCAGTTTCGGTGTTGCGCTGTCGCTGGGTTCGGGCTGGTTCCCGCCGCAGCACAAGGGGCTCGCGATGGGCCTGGTGGGCGCCGGCAACGTCGGCACCGCGGTGTCGGTGCTGGTGGCGCCGCCGCTGGCGCAATGGCTGGGCTGGCAGAGCGTGTACGGTGTCGCGGCCGGCGCGATCCTGCTGCCGATGATCGTGATGATCGTGTTCGCCAAGGAGCCGCCCGACATCGACAGCCACGCCAGCTTCCGCGAGCACATCGCCTGCCTGTTCGAGAAGGACGGCTGGGTCTTCAGCCTGATCTACGGCGTCACCTTTGGCGGCTTCATCGGCCTCACCACCTTCCTGCCCTCCTACTACTACGACCAGTTCGGCGTGAGCAAGGTGCAGGCCGGCCAGTTGACGATGCTGGCGGCCTTCATGGGCGCCGCGGTGCGCGTGATCGGCGGCTGGATCTCCGACCGCTGGGGCGGCGTCAACACGCTGACGCTGGTGTTGGCGGTGGTGGCGGTCGGGCTGGTGCTGGTGGGCGTCTCGTCGGCGTCGCTGGTGCTCACCACGCTGCTGCTGATCGTCTGCTTCGCGGCTTTGGGCGCGGGCAACGGTGCGCTGTTCCAGCTGGTGCCGCTGCGCTGGCCGGCCAGCACCGCGGTGGCCGGCTCGATGATCGGCGAGATCGGCGCCCTCGGCGGCGGACTGGTGCCCAATGCGATGGGCCTGTCCAAGCAATACCTCGGCAGCTACACCTGGGGCTTCGTCTTCTTCGCCGTGCTGTCGCTGGTGATGCTCGGCGTGATGCGCGCGATGCAGATCCGCTGGACCCGCACCTGGGCCGAAAAGGGCGGCCGCGCCCGGGTCGTGGCGCACCCCCCGGCGGCTGCGAATGCCACGAAGTCTCCCAAGGCCCGAAACGCATGAACCGCACCATCCTGATGCCGGAGATGCCGCGGAACCGGCTTCGCCGGGCCGCTGGTATCGCCCCCGGCGAGGGGGTGGAGAGCGACACGCAGTGCGCGAGCCTGGGGGACTGCCTATTTCGGCAAGAAGAGCAGCCAGAGCACGAGCAGTGCGTTGAACAGCAGCGACACGCCCAGCCCGATCTTGAGGAGCGCAGCCGGATCGCGCCGGATCAAGGGCGTGGCGCCCGGCGCACCGATCGGGCGCGAGGCACCTCGCTCCAGCGCCAACAGCAGTTCCTCGGCAGTCTCGAAGCGCTGGCGGGGATCGCGCGCCACCGCCTTGCACACCAGGTGGTCGAGCCAGACCGGCACGTCGGGGCGGATGCGCGAGAGCGCGGCCGGGTCGCGCCGGTAGCGCGCCAGCTGGTAGGGCTCGATCTCGCCGTAGGGCAGGCGTCCCGCGAGCCACTGGTAGAGCGTGACGCCGAGCGCGAACAGGTCGCTCCCCGCATCGGCACCGGCGCCCTCCCACTGCTCCGGGTTGATGTAGCTCGGCGTGCCGGCATGCAGTTCGCGCTGCGCCGCGCCCTCGCGGCCGGACAGCGCGACACCCAGGTCCAGGATGCGCCAGCGGCCATCCTCGCCCAGGTGCAGGTTGCCCGGCTTGATATCGCGATGCACCACGCCGTGCCGGTGCAGCCGGCCCAGCGCCTTGGCGACGGCGATGGCCGCGGCGACCACCTCGGCCGCGCTGCTGCGGTGGCCGGATTTCTGCAGCTGCTCGAGCGTCCTGCCGCCGTGCCAGTCGAACACCACGTAGAGCGCGCTGGCGTCCTGGGCGCGTTCGTGCACGCGCACGAAGCCGCTGTCGGCGCGCGCGCTGACGCGCAGGCCCAGCCAGGCCTCGTGCGCCAGCATGGCGCGCTCCTGCGGGTCACTGGCGCGCGAGGGATGCAAGGTCTTGAGGGCGACCAGTTCCCGCGTGACCGGGTGGCGCGCCTGATAGAGCAGGTGCACGCCGCTATCGGCCACCCGGGCCGTGATCACGTAGCCGTCGAGCGAGTCGCCCACCTTCAATGCGGCCGGCGGCGCCAGCCGGCGGACATCGCCGAGCTCGTCGTCGAGCTGGCGCGCATCGAGGCCGATGACGCGGATCACCAGCGCGGTGGCGTTGTCGCGCGTGCCGGCCGCCAGGGCTGCGCGCACCAGCGCCTCGCTCCCCTCCAGCGCCGTGCCCTGCAGCGCGAACCGGGCCAGCTGCTGCGCCTTCAGCACGCCGTGCACGCCGTCGGAGCTCAGCACGAAGCAGTCGCCGACGCGCACGTCGCCTTGCAGGTAGTCGACCCGCACCTGGTCGTCGAGGCCGATCGCGCGCGTCAGCCGGCTGCGCAGGTCCGGGTGCTCGAAGGCGTGATCCTGGGTCAGCGCCACGGCCGGCTCGCCGCCCTCGCGCACCCGCCAGGCGCGCGTGTCGCCGACGTGCGCCAGCGTGTAGCTCTGGCCGTGCAGCACCAGCGCGGTGAGCGTGGTGAGCGCGGTGCCGCCGCCCTGCCGGCGCCTGTTGTGGTCGGCCAGCCAGGCGTTCTGGGCGCCGATCAACCGGTCCAGCGCGGCAGTCGGCTCCCAGGTGTCGGGCGTGGCGAAGTAATCGGCCAGCAGTCCCATCACCGTGGTCTGCGCAGCTTCCAGTCCACGGCCGCCGGTGGACACGCCGTCGGCGATGGCGGCGATCAGTCCACGCGCCTCTTCGCCGGGCGGCGCATGCACCGTGCCGGCGAAGTCCTCGTTGACTTCGCGCGGCCCGCGCTGGCTGTTGTAGCCGATGTCCACTTCAAAGCTCATGGCGCGATTCTCCACGCGCGCCCTGGGCACCCTGCTTGATTGAATCCAGGAAAGGTCCAGCCCCATGAAGAAGATGAAACTCGTGATGGTCGGCAACGGCATGGCCGGCGTTCGCACGCTCGAAGAGCTGCTGAAGATCGAGCCCGAGCTCTACGACATCACGGTGTTCGGCGCCGAGCCGCACCCCAACTACAACCGCATCCTGCTGTCGCCGGTGCTGGCCGGCGAGCAGACGGTCGACGAGATCGTGCTCAACAGCTGGGAGTGGTACGCCGAGAACCACATCACGCTGCACGCCGGCAAGAAGGTGGTCGAGATCGACCGCGTCAAGCGCATCGTTCGCGCCGAGGACGGCACGGAAGCGGCGTACGACCGTCTGCTGCTGTGCACCGGCTCCAACCCCTTCATGCTGCCGGTGCCCGGCCGCGACCTGAAGGGCGTGATCGCCTACCGCGACATCGCCGACACCGACTACATGATCGAGACCGCCCGCACGCACAAGCACGCGGTGGTGATCGGCGGCGGGCTGCTGGGCCTGGAGGCGGCCAACGGCCTGATGCTGCGCGGCATGACCGTGACCGTGGTGCACGTGATGCCCTGGCTGATGGAGCGCCAGCTCGACGACGTCGCGGGCAAGCTGCTGCAGAAGTCGCTGGAGGATCGCGGGCTGAAGTTCCTGATGGGCGCGCAGACGCAGGAGCTGGTCGGCGGCCCGGAAGGCCGCGTCACCGCGATCCGCTTCAAGGACGGCACCGAGGTGGCGGCCGACCTGGTCGTGATGGCGGTCGGCATCCGGCCCAACACCGAGCTGGCCGAGCGCGCCCGGCTGCATGTGAACCGCGGCATCGTGGTCAGCGACACCCTGCAGACCGTGACCGACGCGCGGATCTACTCGGTCGGCGAATGCGCGGCCCACCGCGGCATCGCCTACGGCCTGGTGGCGCCGCTGTTCGAACAGGCCAAGGTGGCGGCCAACCACCTGGCGCAGTTCGGCATCGGCCGCTACCTGGGCTCGCTGACCTCGACCAAGCTCAAGGTCACGGGCATCGACCTGTTCTCGGCCGGCGAGTTCATGGGCGGCGAAGGCACCGAGGAGATCGTGATGAGCGACCCCTTCGGCGGCGTCTACAAGAAGCTGGTGATCAAGGACGACAAGCTGGTCGGCGCCTGCCTCTACGGCGACACGGTCGACGGCAGCTGGTACTTCAAGCTCCTGCGCGACGGCCGCAGCGTGCACGACATCCGCGACAAGCTGATGTTCGGCGAATCGAACATCGGCGACACCGGCCACGAGGGCCACAGCAAGGCCGCCTCGATGCCCGACGAGGCCGAGGTCTGCGGCTGCAACGGCGTCACCAAGGGCACCATCTGCAAGGCGATCAAGGACCGCGGCCTGTTCACGCTCGAAGAGGTCAAGAAGCACACCAAGGCCAGCGCCTCGTGCGGCTCGTGCACCGGGCTGGTCGAGCAGATCCTGATGTTCACCGCCGGCGGCGACTACTCGGCGACGCCGAAGAAGAAGGCGGTGTGCGCCTGCACCGACGTCAGCCACCAGGACGTGCGCGAGGCGATCCGCAAGGAACACTACCTGACCCACGACGAGGTCTACCGCAACCTCGGCTGGCGCACGCCCGACGGCTGCGCCACCTGCCGCCCGGCGATCAACTACTACCTGATCTCGACCTGGCCCAAGGAGGCCAGGGACGATCCGCAGAGCCGCTTCATCAACGAGCGCAGCCACGCCAACATCCAGAAGGACGGCACCTATTCGGTGATCCCGCGCATGTGGGGCGGCCACACCACGCCCGACGAGCTGCGCCGCATCGCGGATGCGGCCGACAAGTACAAGATCCCGACGGTCAAGGTCACGGGCGGCCAGCGCATCGACCTCCTGGGCGTGAAGAAGGAAGACCTCGAGAACGTCTGGAAGGACATCGGCATGCCCTCCGGCTTCGCCTATGCCAAGTCGCTGCGCACCGTGAAGACCTGCGTCGGCAGCGAGTGGTGCCGCTTCGGCACCCAGGACTCGACCCAGCTGGGCAAGGACCTGGAGCGCGCGCTGTGGGCGATGTACTCGCCGCACAAGGTCAAGCTGGCGGTCTCGGGCTGCCCGCGCAACTGCGCCGAATCGGGCATCAAGGACGTCGGCGTGATCGGCGTCGACTCGGGCTGGGAGATCTATGTCGGCGGCAACGGCGGCATCAAGACCGAGGTGGCGCAGTTCCTGGTCAAGGTGAAGACCTCCGAGGAGGTGATGGAGTACGCGGGCGCCTTCCTGCAGCTGTACCGCGAGGAAGGCTGGTACCTGGAGCGCACGGTGCACTACATCGGGCGCGTCGGGCTCGACCACGTGAAGAAGAAGATCCTCGAGGACGCCGAGGGCCGCAAGACCTTGTGGGAGCGGCTGCAGTTCGCGCTCGACGGCGAGCCCGACCCGTGGTTCGAGTCGAGCCAGGCCTCGGTCGACGTCCGGCAGTTCACGCCGGTGGCGGTGGTCGACAAGCTGGCCCACACCGTTTGAAAGAAAGAGCACGACCATGAACGAATGGAAACCCATCTGCCGCGTCGACGACATCCCCGTGCTGGGTGCGCGGCGCGTGGCCCGTTCCGCGGGTGTCGACGTCGCGGTGTTCCGCAATGCCGAGAACCAGGTCTTCGCGCTGCTCGACCGCTGCCCGCACAAGGGCGGTCCGCTGAGCCAGGGCATCGTGTTCGGCACCAGCGTGGCCTGCCCGCTGCACAACTGGGCCATCGGGCTCGACGACGGCTGCGCGAAGTCGCCCGACGAAGGATGCACGCCGCGCTTCGCAGTGAAGGTGACGGACGGCGTGGT
The DNA here is from genome assembly GCF_052114385.1 of Variovorax sp. M-6. NCBI lineage: Bacteria > Pseudomonadati > Pseudomonadota > Betaproteobacteria > Burkholderiales > Comamonadaceae > Variovorax > Variovorax sp. M-6. Next base: position 146,988 of record NZ_JBFREQ010000001.1, read on the forward strand.
GCATCTGGACGGCGAGGAACTGGCGACCCATGCCACCGACCTCGAGCGACCGGTGGCCGGCCCGAAGCGCCCTGTCGCAGCTTGAAGGCAGCCCCATGAACGAAACACGCTCCACCTGCCCCTACTGCGATCTCGCCGCTGGCGCGGCGAATCGCTTTGCGAGCAATGAAGAACTCCGCAACAGGGGCTTGGCATCGTGAACCAGACACGCTCCACCTGCCCCTATTGCGGAGTAGGCTGCGGCGTGATCATCGAATCCGATGGCGCGCAGATCACCGGCGTGCGCGGCGACCCGGACCACCCGGCCAATTTCGGCCGGCTCTGCACCAAGGGCTCGACGCTGCACCTGACCGCGAGCGCAGCCGTCACGCGGCAGACACGGCTGCTGCAGCCGATGCGGCGGGCCGAGCGCACGGCCGCGCCCGAAGCCATCGGCTGGGAGCCGGCGCTCGACCTCGCCGCCGACAAGTTCGCGCAGGTGGTCCGCGACCATGGCCCGGACGCGGTCGGCTTCTATGTCTCGGGCCAGCTGCTGACCGAGGACTACTACGTCTTCAACAAGCTCGCCAAGGGGCTCATCGGCACCAACAACATCGACACCAACTCGCGCCTGTGCATGAGCAGCGCGGTGGCCGGCTACAAGAAGACGCTGGGCGCAGACGCACCGCCGGCCTGCTACGACGACCTCAGGTTCGCCGACTGCCTCTTCATCGTCGGCAGCAACACGGCCTGGGCACACCCGATCCTGTTCCGGCGCATCGAGGATGCGAAGGCCGCCAACCCGGCGCTCAAGATCATCGTCGCCGACCCGCGCCGCACCGACACGGCCGAGATCGCCGACCTTTTCCTGGCCATCCAGCCCGGCACCGACGTGATGCTGTTCAACGGCATGCTGCACCTGATGCTGTGGGAAGGCTGGACCGACGCCCGCTACATCGCCGAGCACACCAGCGGCTTCGACGCTCTCAAGGCCACCGTGCGCGACTGCACGCCCGATCGCGTCGCGCAGATCTGCGGCATCGGGAAGGACGACCTGCTGCAGGCCGCGCGCCTGTTCGCCACCTCGGCGGCGACGCTGAGTCTCTATTGCCAGGGGCTGAACCAGTCGTCCTCGGGCACGGCGAAGAACGCTGCGCTGATCAACCTGCACCTGGCGAGCGCGCAGATCGGCAAGCCCGGCGCGGGACCGTTCTCGCTGACCGGCCAGCCCAACGCGATGGGCGGCCGTGAAGTGGGTGGCCTGGCCAACCTGCTGTCGGCGCACCGCGACCTCGCGAACCCGCAGCACCGCGCAGAAGTCGCCGCGCTGTGGGGCGTGCCGGCCGTTCCGGCCACACCCGGCAAGACCGCGGTCGAGATGTTCCAGGCCGCCGCCGACGGCGAGATCCGCGCGCTGTGGATCGCCTGCACGAATCCCGCCCAGTCGATGCCCGACCAGGCGACCGTGCGCCGCGCGCTCCAGCGCTGCGAGTTCGTGGTGGTGCAGGAAGCCTTCTCCACCACCTCGACCTGCGACTTCGCCGACCTGCTGTTGCCGGCCACCACCTGGGGCGAGAAGGAAGGCACGGTCACCAACAGCGAGCGGCGCATCTCGCGCGTGCGCCCGGCGGTGCCGGCGCCGGGCCAGTCGCGCGGCGACTGGGCGATCGGCGTGGACTTCGCGCGCAAGCTCGAAGCACGCCTGGCGCGCCCGAACAGCCCCGGCACCCTCTTCCCCTACGCCAGCGCCGAATCGGTCTGGAACGAGCACCGCGAAAGCACCCGCGGCCGCGACCTCGACATCACCGGCATGAGCTACGCGATGCTCGAGGCCGCGCCGCAGCAGTGGCCGCTGCGGGAGGGCGAAACGACCGGCCGCGCGCGGCTCTACGAGGACGGCGTGTTCCCGACCCCCGACGGCCGCGCCCGCTTCGTCGACACGCCCTACAAGCCGGTGGCCGAAGCGCGCGAGGCGCGCTATCCCTTCTCGCTCAACACCGGCCGGCTGCGCGACCAGTGGCACGGCATGAGCCGTACCGGCACGCTGGGCCGGCTGTTCGGCCATGCGGCCGAGCCGAGCGTGCAGATGCATCCGCAGGACATGGCGCGCCGCCAGCTGGTGGAGGGCGACCTGGTGCACGTGACCTCGCGCCGCGGATCGATCGTGCTGCCGCTCGCGGCCAGTGCCGAGGTCGGCCTGTCCCAGGCCTTCATCGCGATGCACTGGGGCGGCGAGTACCTGAGCGGCAGCTCGAGCACGGGCGAGCGGCTGGCCGGCGTCAACGCGCTCACGACGCCGAGCTTCTGCCCCGACTCGAAGCAGCCCGAGCTCAAGCATGCGGCCGTCAAGATCCTGAAGGCCGAGCTGCCCTGGTCGCTGCTCGCCGCCGCCTGGCTGCCGCAGGATGCGGCGCTGGACACCGCCGGCGCGCTGCGCGGGCTGATGCGGTCCTTTCCCTTCGCGAGCTGCGTGCCCTTCGGCGCCGGCGGCGCGCTGGAAGGCGGCGCACCCGAACGCACCGGCATCCTGTTCCGCGCCGCGGCCTACGAGGCCCCGCCCGATGCGGTCCTGGCGCAGATCGAAGGCCTGCTGGCACTGGGCGGCAGCGACACCCTGCGCTACGCCGATGTCAAACGCGGCCAACGGCGCGCGGTGCGCCTGGTGCGCGACGGCGGCGACGCCCGTCTCGAAGGCTTCCTGCTCGGCGGCGACACCCGCGCCGAAACCTGGATCAAGGCGCTGCTGCAGGACCGCCTGCCGGCCCAGGCCTACGGCCGCCAGCTGCTGCGCCCCGGGGCCGCGGCACCGGCCGGCGTGGCCGCACGCGGCAAGATCATCTGCAGCTGCTTCGGCGTCACGCAGACCGCGATCGAGGCGCAGCTGGGCGCCGGGTCCGGGACCGACGACGAGCGCCTGGCGGGGCTCCAGGGGGCCTTGAAATGCGGCACCAACTGCGGCTCCTGCCTGCCCGAGCTCAAGCGCATGGTGCGCGCCACCTCCGCCGCGAGGCATAAGCCCACGGTCCAACCGGCATAAGGCATGCGGGACAATCGGGCACCCATGGGAATCAGCCACTACATCAAGGAAATCGGCCGCGGCGCGCGCGGCGCCAAGTCGCTCGACCGCGCGCAGGCCACGGACCTGTTCGGCCAGGTGCTCGACGGCAGCATCACCGACCTGGAAATGGGCGCCTTCTGCCTGGCGATGCGGATCAAGGGCGAGACGCCCGAGGAGATGGCCGGCTTCCTCGACGCCACCCATGCCCGGCTGGCGCGCTTTCCGGCCACCGGGCGGCCGCTGGTGGTGCTGCCGAGCTACAACGGCGCCCGCCGGCTGCCGGTGCTGACGCCGCTGCTGGCGCTGCTGCTGGCGCGTGAAGGGTTGCCGGTGCTGGTGCATGGCGCGGCCACCGAATCGGCCCGGGTGCTGGCGTCCAACGTGCTGGCCGCGCTCGACGTGCCGGCGCTGGCGGCGATCCGCCCGATCGCCGACGGCGAGGCGGTGTTCGCCCCCACCGAACTGCTGAGCCCCGGCCTCAAGCGCCTGCTCGACGTGCGCCGCGTGGTCGGCCTGCGCAATCCCGGCCACAGCGTGGTCAAGCTGATGCAGCCCGGCGTCGGCGACTGCGTGGTGGTCGGCAGCTACACCCATCCCGAGTACGCGCGCTCGATGGCCGCCACCTTCGAGCTGACCGGCATGACCGCCCTGCTCTCGCGCGGCCTCGAAGGCGAGAGCGCGGCCGACCCGCGCCGCACGGCGCAGGTCGACGGCTTCGTGCGCGGGCAACGCATCGCGCTGCAGGCGCAGCAGCCGGGCACCCAGGCCGAGGTGCCCGGCCTGCCCAGGGAGATCGACATCGAGACCACGGCCGGCTACACGCGACGCGTGCTGGCCGGCGAGCTGCCGGTGCCTCATGCCATCGCGCAGCAGGTTGCGCAGATCCTTCAACTGGCGCAACTGGCGCAAGAAACCGAAACCGCGGAGATCCCATGAGCCATCTTTCACTCCAAGGCAGCTGCACATTGGTCGGCGCCGGCCCCGGCGACCCCGAACTGCTGACCCTCAAGGCGGTCAAGGCGATCCAGGCCGCCACCGTGCTGCTGGTCGACGACCTGGTCAACGACGAGATCCTGGCCTATGCCCGGCCGGACGCGCGCATCGTCTACGTCGGCAAGCGCGGCGGCTGCCGCAGCACGCCGCAGGCCTTCATCGAGCGGCTCATGATCACCGCGGTGCAGGAGGGCGAGACCGTGGTGCGGTTGAAGGGTGGCGACCCCTTCATCTTCGGCCGCGGCGGCGAGGAGGTCGAGCACCTGCGCGAGGCCGGCATCGAGGTGCGGGTGGTCAACGGCATCACGGCCGGACTGGCCGCGGTCACGGCACTCGGCGTTCCGCTCACGCACCGCGACCATGCGCAGGGCGTGGTGTTCGTCACCGGCCATGCCAAGACCGGCTACGCAGCCGGCGAGCATCCGACCGACTGGCGCCAACTGGCCGCCACCGCGCGCGACGCCCGCCTCACGCTGGTGATCTACATGGGCGTCTCGGGCGTGGCCCATATCCAGGACGAACTGCTGCACGGGCTGCCGGGTGGTACGCCGGTGGCCGTGATCCAGCACGCAAGCCTGCCGCAGCAGCGCCACATCGTGACCACGCTCGCGCGGTTGCGCACGGACATCGCGAGCGCGGAAATGGCGAGCCCCTCGGTGATCGTGGTCGGCGACGTGTTGCGCGGGCTGGCCGAGGCCGGCGTCCCGTCGACACGTTTCGGCACCTGAGCGCGGCACATTGAACTCCTTCGACGTCGTCGTCATCGGCGCGGGCGCCGCCGGCCTCTTCTGCGCCAGCCTCGCGGGCCAGCGCGGCCTGAAGGTGCTGCTCGTGGACCACACCGAGCGCATCGCCGAGAAGATCCGCATCTCCGGCGGCGGCCGGGCCAACTTCACCAACCGCGACCTCGACGTGCGCGCGCCGCAGCGCCACTTCATCGGCGACAACCCCAACTTCTGCCGCTCGGCCCTGTCGCGCTACACGCCGCAGCAGTTCATCGCGTTGGTGCAGCGCCATGGCATCGCCTTCCACGAGAAGCACAAGGGCCAGCTGTTCTGCGACGGCCCCTCGCAGCAGATCATCGACATGCTGCTGGCCGAATGCGCGGCCGGCGGGGTGGCGCACTGGCAGCCCTGCAGCGTCGGCGAGATTGCCTTTTCCGACGACGGTGGCTATCGGATCGAAACCAGCCGCGGCGCGGTCCGGGCACCGCGCGTGGTGGTCGCCACCGGGGGCCTCTCGATCCCGCAGATCGGCGCCAGCGACTTCGGCTACCGGGTCGCCGCGCAGTTCGGCCTGCGGATGGTCGCGCCGCGGCCGGCGCTGGTGCCGCTGACCTTCGGCGGCGAGGCCTGGGAGCCGTATGCGGGCCTGGCCGGCCTCGCCCTGCCGGTGCAGATCGAGACCGGCAGCAAGAAGGAGCGCATGACGTTCCACGAAGACCTGCTGTTCACGCACCGCGGCCTGTCGGGGCCGGCGGTGCTGCAGATCTCGAGCTACTGGAAGCCCGGGGCGCCGCTGACCATCGATTTCGCACCCGGCACCGATGTCGCGGCCGCGCTGGGCGAGTCCAAGCAGCGCTCCCGCAAGCGGATCGGCAACGAGCTGGCGGCGCTGGTGCCCTCCCGGCTGGCGGACGCCTGGGTCGGCCAGGACGCGGCGCTGCAGCGCCCCATCAACGAAGCCGCCGACCGGGCGCTCTCGGCGCTGGCGGAGCGCATCGCGCGCTGGCAGATCACGCCCAGCGGCACCGAGGGCTACAAGAAGGCCGAGGTCACGGCCGGCGGCGTCGACACCCGCGACCTGTCGTCCCAGACCATGGAATCCAAGCAGCCCGGCCTCTATTTCATCGGCGAAGTGGTGGACGTCACGGGCTGGCTCGGCGGTTACAACTTTCAGTGGGCCTGGGCCAGCGCGCACGCCTGCGCCCAGGCACTGGCGCCGCAGACCCAAGCTGAGGCTATAATCTCGGGCTAACTTCGGCCATCCCTCAACGGCCCACCCCATTATTGAGTTGAGGAACCCCGGCCCGGGGCTTCGATCTCCCCAGGCCAAATTGAACCAACCGATTCCTAAATGACCACCATCCGCGTAAAAGAAAACGAGCCCTTCGACGTCGCACTGCGCCGTTTCAAGCGCACCATCGAAAAGCTCGGCCTGCTGACCGACCTGCGTGCCCGCGAGTTCTACGAAAAGCCGACCGCCGAGCGCAAGCGCAAGAAGGCCGCGGCCGTCAAGCGCCACTACAAGCGCGTGCGCAGCATGCAGCTCCCCAAGAAGCTGTACTAAGCACCCGCAGCGTTGGCCTCGGGCCACCGCCCGGTTCAAGCCGGATCGAGCCGCGCCAGGGAATACCTGCCGCGGCTTTTGTTTTTTCGCCCCCTCTACGAAAGCCAGCCATGAGCCTCAAGGACCAGATCACCGAAGACATGAAGACCGCGATGCGCGCCAAGGACTCCGAGCGCCTGGGCACCATCCGCCTGCTGCTCGCGGCCCTCAAGCAGAAGGAAGTCGACGAGCGGGTCGAGCTCGATGACGCGATGGTCGTTGCGATCGTCGACAAGCTGGTCAAGCAGCGCAAGGAYTCGGTCACCGCCTTCACCCAGGGCGGCCGCACCGACCTGGCCGACAAGGAAGCCGCCGAAATCAAGGTGCTCGAGGTCTATCTGCCGCAGCGCATGAGCGCCGACGAGGTCGCGGCCGAGGTCAAGGCGATCGTCGCCGAACTCGGCGCCAAGGGCCCCGGCGACATGGGCAAGGTGATGGGCGCGGTCAAGACCCGGCTGGCCGGCAAGGCCGACATGGGCCAGGTCAGTGCCGCCGTGAAGGCCGCGCTCGCGGGCGCCTGAACGTGAAGGCGCGCCCGGTCCTCAAGGCCTGCGCCTGCCTGGTCGACGGCCGGGGCCGCCTGCTGGTGTTCCGCCACCCCGAGGACCGCGGCATGCAGTTGCCCAAGGGCACGGTCGAGCCCGGCGAGGCACCCGAGGATGCGGTGCGGCGCGAACTGCTGGAGGAATCCGGCATCGCCTACGCCGGTGCACTGGAGCCGCTGGGCACCATCGACCGCTACTGCGAGGCGGGCGTCGAGGGCAACAAGCGCCGCCATCCACAGCTCTGGCATGTCTACCTGATGCGCGCCGAAGCGCCGCTGCCCGAAAGCTTCGATCACGTCGCCTCGGGCAGCCCCGAGGAAGACGGCCTGGTCTTCAGCTTCAGCTGGCTGGCGCCCGACGCCCCGCTGGACAACTTCGCCCCACCCTACGTCCGGGTCATCGACAAAGTCCGCTCCGCGTTGTCCCTCTGAACCGGCCGGCGCCAGCCTGGCCCCTTCGTGAAACACCGCGGAACCGGCTCCGCCGGGCCGCTGGTGTTGCCCCCGGCAGGGGGTGGGCGCCCGGACACGAAGTGCCGGGCAACCTGGGGGCGAGTCACCAACTCACTTCGCGCTCGGGCGTGGCGCTGATGTTGTGGATCGACAGATCCGCCCCGGCATATTCCTCTTCCTGCGACAAGCGCAACCCGAGCGTGGCCTGCAGCACGCCGTACACCGCCGCGCCCGCGACGAGCGCCCAGGCCACGCCGATCGCCACCCCGATGAGCTGCGCCCAGAGATTCACCCCGCCGATGCCACCCAGGGCCCGCGTCCCGAAAATCCCTGCCGCAATCCCGCCCCAGGTGCCGCACAGCCCGTGCAGCGGCCAGACGCCGAGCACGTCGTCGATCTTCCACTTGTTCTGCGTCAGCGTGAACATCTTGACGAAGATCGCGCCGGCCACGCCACCCACCACCAGCGCGCCGATCGGATGCATCAGGTCGGAACCCGCGCAGACGGCCACCAGACCGGCCAGCGGGCCGTTGTAGACGAAACCCGGATCGTTCTTGCCGAGCGCCAGCGCCGCCAGCGTACCGCCGACCATCGCCATCAACGAATTCACCGCCACCAGCCCCGAGATCTTGTCGATCGTCTGCGCGCTCATCACGTTGAAGCCGAACCAGCCCACGCACAACACCCAGGCGCCCAGGGCCAGGAACGGAATGCTCGACGGCGGATGGGCGCTCAGCGAACCGTCGCCGCGGTAGCGGTTGCGGCGCGCGCCCAGCAGGAGGACCGCCGGCAGCGCCAGCCAGCCGCCCATCGCATGAACCACCACCGAGCCCGCGAAATCGTGGAACTCATTGCCCGTCACCCGGGCCAGCCAGTCCTGGATGCCGAAAGCCCGATTCCAGGCGATACCCTCGTACAGCGGGTAGACGAAGCCCACGATGACCGCCGTGGCGATGAGCTGCGGCCAGAACTTGGCCCGCTCCGCGATGCCGCCCGAGATGATCGCCGGGATCGCTGCGGCGAAGGTCAGCAGGAAGAAGAAGCGCACCAGCTCGAAGCCGCTGCCGATCGCCAGCCGATCGGCGCCGACGAAGAAATGCGTGCCATAGGCAACACCGAAGCCAACGAAGAAATAGACGATGGTCGACACCGAGAAGTCGACCAGGATCTTCACCAGCGCATTGACCTGGTTCTTCTTGCGTACCGTTCCCAGTTCGAGAAAGGCGAAGCCCGCATGCATCGACAACACCAGGATGGCGCCGAGAAGAAGAAAAAGCGCGTTCGTGCCCCGAGTCAGTGCATCCATGGAGTTTGGCGTTGAGGTTTGCGTTGATGTGGTGCGCTCACGCCGGATGACCCGGCTGACGCGCCAATCGAAAGCAAATTTGGTGCCAAATCCGCTTCACTGCGGTGCCTCACGCTCCAAATCGCTGCATCCCGCACCGACATGGAAAGCGCGCTGGTTCGCGGCCGGCGCAGCCAGGCCCGCTGGTGAAACACCGCGGAACCGGCTTCGCCGGGCCGCCGGTGTTGCCCCCGGCAGGGGGTGGGCGGGCTACACGCAGTGAGCCCAACCTGGGGGCGAGCCTATGCCCCCGCGACCTTCATGCGATTGACCAGCAGCGAGCCCGTGGTCTTGGCGCCGTAGTTGTAGGCGTCGGCGCCCACGGCCTCGATCCCCAGCAGCATGTCCTTGAGGTTGCCGGCGATCGTGATCTCCTGCACCGGGAACGCGATCCGCCCCTTCTCGACCCAGAAACCGCTGGCGCCGCGCGAGTAGTCGCCGGTGACGTAGTTGACGCCCTGCCCCATCAGCTCGATCACCAGGAGGCCGGTGCCGAGCTTGGCAAGCATGGCGTCGAGGTCGTCGCCCTTCTTCGTCAGGCGCGAGGTCAAGGTGAGATTGTGCGAGCCGCCGGCGTTGCCGGTGGTCTTCATGCCCAGCTTGCGCGCCGAGTAAGTGCTGAGGAAATAGCCCTCGAGCCGCCCGGCATCGACCACCCTGCGCTTGCGGGTGACCACCCCCTCGTCGTCGAACGGCGAGCTGCCCTTGCCGCGCAGCACATGCGGGTCCTCGACCACGTCGATGTGCTTGGGCAGCACCTTCTTGCCCAGCGAGTCGAGCAGGAAAGTGCTCTTGCGGTAGAGCGCGCCGCCGCTGGTGGCCTGCACCAGGCCGCCCAGCAGCCCGGCCGCCAGCGGCGACTCAAACAGCACCGGACATTCGGTGGTCTTGATCTTGCGCGACTTGAGGCGGCTCAGCGCGCGTTCGGCCGCATAGCGCCCGACCGCCTCGGGGCTCGCGAGTTCTTCGGCCGAGCGCATCGAGCTGTACCAGGCGTCGCGCTGCATGTCGTCGCCGCGGCCGGCGATCGGCGCCACCGAGATCGAGTGGCGCGAGCTCGCATAGCCGCCGCGGAAGCCGCGCGTGTGGGCACTGAAGAAATGGCTCTGCTGCGCCGAGACGCCGGCGCCTTCGCTGTTGGTGATCCGCTTGTCGGTCGAGAGGGCGGCCGCCTCGCATTCGAGCGCCAGCCGGGCCGCCTGCTCGCTCGTGACGTCCCAGGGGTGGAACAGGTCGAGGTCGGGCTGCTCCTTGGCGATGTCAGCCTCGTCGGGCAGGCCGCTGACCGGATCCTCGGCCGTGAAGCGCGCGATGTCGTAGGCCGCCTGCACGGTCTGGGCGATCGCGGCCTCGGAGAAGTCGGAGGTGCTGGCGTTGCCGCGGCGATGACCCACGTAGACCGTGACGCCGAGCGACTTGTCGCGGTTGCGCTCGACGTTCTCGAGCTCGCCCTTGCGCACCGAGACACTCAGGCCGCAGCCCTCGGACGCCTCCGCGCCGGCATCGGTCGCCCCGAGCTTTTTGGCGTGCGCCAGGGCCGAATCGACCAGGTTTTCGAAGAAGGGACGGCTGTAGGCGAAGCCGGAATCGGCGCGCGAGGAAGATGTGGTCATGTGTTGGCTATGATACTTGCGCCCCCTGTTCCCGATGGTGCGGCCAACGATTGACTCTATGTCCCGCAAACCCAAAAAAGGCTACTTCGTCCGTGGCGAGTTCGTAGCCGAAGGCAGTGAACTCGATCTGGAGCTCAAGCGCGAGCTCAAGGGCACCGACGCAGCCAGCAAAACCGACCTCAAACGCGAAAGCGCCGAACTGCAGGCGCTGGGCGAAGCCCTGCTCGGCCTGCGCGCCGGCCTCTTCGACAAGCTCGACCTGGGCGACAAGCTCAGGGACGCGATCGAGGACGCCAAGCGCATCACCAACTTCGAGGGCAAGCGGCGCCAGATGCAGTTCATCGGCAAGCTGATGCGCGGCCTCGACGCCGAGGTCCTCGACGCGGTCCGCGCCGCCCTGGCCGAGCAGGATCGCCTGCCGGCCGAGGAAACCGCGGCGCTGCACGAGGCCGAGCGCTGGCGCGACCGGCTGATCGCCGACGACGACGCCCTCGGCGGCTGGATCGAGACCCATCCGGCGACCGATGCCCAGCAACTGCGCGCACTGGTGCGCCAGGCCCGCAAGGACATCAAGGCCGGCCCGCCGGGCGAAGCGCCGCGCCAGGGCAAGGCCTACCGCGAGGTGTTCCAGATCGTGCGCGCCCAACTGCGCGTGCATGGCACGGCCGACCTCGCCGACGAGGCCGCCGAGCAGGCGCGCGAGGACGACGCATGACGGCGTTTGATCCGGTCCGCATCGGCATCGTCTCGATCAGCGACCGCGCGTCCAGCGGCGTCTACGAGGACAAGGGCCTGCCCGCCCTGCAGGAATGGCTGCAGCGCGCGCTGCGCAATCCGATCGCCTTCGAGTCGCGCCTGATCCCCGACGAACAGGCCGGCATCAGCGCGGCGCTGATCGAGCTGGTGGACGCCGGCTGCTCGCTGGTGCTGACCACCGGCGGCACCGGCCCGGCCCCGCGCGACGTCACGCCCGAAGCCACGCTGGCCGTGGCCCACAAGGAAATGCCGGGCTTCGGCGAGCAGATGCGCCAGGTCAGCCTGCGCTTCGTGCCGACCGCGATCCTGTCGCGGCAGGTCGCGGTGATCCGCGAGCGCAGCCTGATCATCAACCTGCCGGGCCAGCCCAAGGCGATCGCCGAGACGCTCGAAGGGCTGCGCAACGCCGACGGCTCGCAGGCGGTGCCCGGCATCTTCGCCGCCGTGCCCTACTGCATCGACCTGATCGGCGGGCCGTACCTCGAAACCGACGACGCGGTCTGCAAGGCCTTCCGGCCCAAGTCCGCGATCCGAGGTCTAGTCAGTTGAGGACAGAGCAAAAACTGCTGCGCAGTTTCTTGGTCTGTCCCGCAAGACCTAGTCAGTTGAGGACAGAGCAAAAACTGCTGCGCAGTTTCTTGGTCTGTCCCGCAAGGTATCAGGATAGTGTGTAGGCCGTCTTCACGACGGTGAAGAACTCCTGCGCGTACTTGCCCTGCTCGCGCGGCCCGTAGCTCGATCCCTTGCGGCCGCCAAACGGCACGTGGTAGTCCACGCCCGCGGTCGGCAGGTTCACCATGACCATGCCGGCCTGGCTGTGGCGCTTGAAGTGGGTCGCGTACTTCAGCGAGGTCGTGGCGATGCCGGCCGACAGGCCGAACTCGGTGTCGTTGGCGGTGGCCAGCGCCTCTTCGTAGTTCTTCACCCGGATCACGCTCGCGACCGGCCCGAAGATCTCTTCCTTGTTGATGCGCATCGAGGCCACCGATTCGCTGAACAGCGCGGGCGACATGTAGAAGCCGTCGGTATCGAGCTTGAGCCGTTCGCCGCCCGCCGCCAGCGTGGCGCCTTCGCCCTTGCCGATCGCGACGTACTCCAGGTCCTGGTCGAGCTGCGAGCGCGACGAGACCGGCCCGATGTCGGTGCCTTGCGCCAGCGCATCGCCGACCTTGATCTTCGCCATCCGGGCCTTCATGGCCTCGATGAACTTCGGATAGATGCCCTCGGTCACGATCAGCCGGCTCGACGCCGTGCAGCGCTGGCCGGTGGAATAGAAGGCGCTCTGCACGCTGAGCTCGACCGCCTGGTTCAGGTCGGCATCGTCCAGCACCACCTGCGGGTTCTTGCCGCCCATCTCGAGCTGCACCTTCTTGTGATTCGTGGCGCACTGCACCGCGATGTTGCGGCCGACGCCGACCGAGCCGGTGAAGCTGATCGCATGGATGCCCGGGTGGCTCACCAGCGCATCGCCGATCACGCTGCCGCGGCCCATCACGAGGTTGAACACACCGGCCGGGATGCCCGAGCGGCTGATGATCTCGGCCAGCGCCCAGGCGCAGCCCGGCACCAGGTCGGCGGGCTTCAGGACCACGCAATTGCCGAAGGCCAGCGCCGGCGCGATCTTCCAGGCCGGAATCGCGATGGGGAAGTTCCACGGCGTGATCAGGCCGACCACGCCCACGGGCTCGCGCGTGATCTCGACGCCGATGCCGGGGCGCACCGAAGGAAGTACCTCACCCGAGAGGCGCAGGCATTCGCCGGCGAAGAACTTGAAGATCTGGCCGGCACGGGTCGCCTCGCCGATGCCTTCGGCGCGGGTCTTGCCCTCTTCGCGCGACAGCAGCGTGCCGAGTTCTTCCTTGCGTGCCAGGATCTCGTTGCCGATCTTGTCCAGCGCCTCGGAGCGCGCCTGGATGCCGCCCGTCGACCAGGCCGGGAAGGCGGCGGTGGCGGCCGCGACCGCGGCGTCGACCTGGGCGGTGTCGCCCTGCGCGTACTGGCCCAGCACGTCGCCGAGGTTGCTCGGGTTGACGTTGGCGCTGTAGCTGGCAGCCGCGCGCCATTCGCCGTTGATGAGGTTGTCGAAGTTCTGCATGGCAGGAGTCCTTGGGAATCGAGGTGGAGACAGGCAGCTTACTGCGGCCCGAGCTTCGCGATCAGCGCTTCCAGCGCCTGGTACTCGTCGGCCTTGAGCTCGGTCAGTGGCGTGCGCACCGGTCCGGCGTCGTGGCCGACGATCTTCGCGCCGGCCTTCACGATGCTGACCGCGTAGCCCTGGCCCTTGTTGCGGATCTCCAGGTAGGGCATGAAGAAGTCCTTCAGCAGGCGGTGCTGGGTCGCAGTGTCGTCCTTGGCCACCGCGGCGTAGAAATCCATCGCGGTCCTGGGGATGAAATTGAACACCGCCGATGAATACACCGGCGTGCCGAGCGCCTTGTAGGCCGCGGCATAGACCTCCGCCGTCGGCAAGCCGCCCAGATAGGCGAAGCGCTCGCCCATGCGCAGATGGATCGCGCTCATCAATTCGATGTCGCCGATGCCGTCCTTGAAGCCCACCAGGTTCGGGCAGCGCTCGGCCAGCTTCTCGAGCGTGGCGGGATAGAGCTTGCTCTGGCCGCGGTTGTAGACGATGACGCCGAACTTGACGCTCTTGCAGACCGCCTCGACATGCGCCGCCAGGCCGTCCTGGCCGGCCTCGGTGAGGTAGTGCGGCAACAGCAGCACGCCGTGCGCGCCGGCCTTCTCGGCGGCCTGGGCGCACTGGATGGCGAAGCGCGTCGGGCCGCCGGCGCCCGCGATGATCGGCACCTTGCCGCGGCAGGTGTCGACCGCGGTCTGGACGATGCCGGGGTACTCGTCACCGGTGAGCGAAAAGAACTCGCCGGTGCCGCCGGCCGCGAACAGCGCGCTCGCGCCATAGGGCGCCAGCCATTCGAGGCGCTTCTCGTAGCTCTTCTTGTCGAAGTCGCCGTTGCGGTCGAAATCGGTCAGCGGGAAGGACAGCAGGCCGGAGCCCATGATGGATTTGAGTTCTTGGGGATTCATGTGAAGAACAGAGGGGGTGGGTGGAAGTAAGCAAGGAAGGGTTGGAGGGGTCGGGACGCCCTAGTCCAGCCTGATCTGGGCGGCGGTCACGACCTTGGCCCAGCGCGCGCGTTCCTTCTCGAAGAACTGGTCCTGCTCGGTGGGCGTCATGGTCACGACCTCGGCGCCCTGGCCGGCCAGGCGCGAGCGGATGTCGGGCGAGCGGATGATCGCGATCAGCTCCTTGTTGAGGCGCTGCACCAGCGCCTCGGGCGTGCCGCGCGGTGCCAGCACGCCCTGCCAGGTGCCGGACTCGAAGCCGGGCACGCCCTGCTCCGCGATGGTCGGCACCTCGCCGATCAGCGGCATGCGCGTGCCCTTGGACACCCCCAGCACCTTGAGCTTGCCGCTCTGCACATGCGGCAGCGTCGCCAGCATGCCGTTCATCAGCACCTGGGTCTGGCCGGCCACCGTGTCCTGCACCGCCTGCACGCCGCCCTTGTAGGGCACGTATTGCCAGCGCGCGCCGCTCGCGCGTTCCAGCGCGACCCCGGCCAGGTGCGGCGCACTGCCGGTGGCGGTGACCGCGAAATTGAGGTCCGACTTCTTCGACAGCGCGATCAGTTCCTTCAGGTTGCTGGCCGGCACCGAGGGATGCACCACCAGCAGATGCGGCGAGTAGGCCAGCATGGTCACGCCGCGCAGATCCCTGGCGGGGTCGAAGGGCAGCTTGGTATAGACCGACGGGCTGATCGCCAGCGCGCCGACGTCGCACAGCAGCAGCGTGTAGCCGTCCGGCTGGGCCTTGGACACCAGGTCGGCGCCGAGGTTGCCGTTGGCGCCGGCCCGGTTCTCGACGATCACCGACTGCTTCAGCGCCTCCGACAAGGGCTGGCTGATGGAGCGCGCAATGATGTCGGACGACCCGCCGGGCGGATACGGTACGACGATGCGGATCGGCTTCGAAGGCCAGGCGTCGGCGGCTCGGGCCGCGCCGGCCGCCAGCAGGCTGCCGCCGAGAGCGCCGAGCACGAGATGGCGTCGATTCAAGGTCATGGGTGGGTCTCCGGATCGTTGAGGAATGAGCGTCGCATGGCAGCGATGTCATCAGTCATCGTACAACTAGTTCGAAGCGATGTCCAGCAATGGCCCGTTCGCCCCTCAGGCCGCCGGCGCCTGGCTGGCCGCAGCCGCCTTGTCGGCGTCGAGCCGGGCCGCCTCCTGGGCGATCCGCAGGCGTTCACGGCTGTTGGTCAGGTGGATGCGCATGGCCGCGCGCGCCGATTCGGCATCGCGCCGCGCGATCGCCGCGTAGATCTCCTCGTGCTCGCGATTCACCCGGCTCAGGTATTCGCCGCGCGGGTCGTGGTTGCGGATCGCGGTGATGCGCGTGCGCGGGATGATCGTGGTGCCGAGATGGCTCATGATGTCCGCGAAATAGGGATTGCCGGTGGCCTGCGCGATCTGCAGGTGGAAGCGGAAATCGGGCGCCACGGTATCGCCGGCCACGGTCACGTTGTGCTCGAAATCGTCGAGCGCCTGCCGCATGGCGGCGAGCTGCTCCTCGGTGCGGCGGGTCGCGGCCAGCCCTGCCGATTCGGTCTCCAGGCTGATGCGCAGCTCGAGCACCGCCAGCACGTCGACCGAGGTGGCGATGTCGGAGGCCTCGAGCCGGAACATGCCTGCCGCCCGCGGCTGGAGCACGAAGGTGCCGATGCCGTGGTGCGTTTCCACCAGCCCGCCGGCCTGCAGCTTGGAGAGCGCCTCCCGCACCACGGTGCGGCTCACGCCATAGGCCTGCATGATGGCCGACTCGGTCGGCAGCTTGTCGCCCGGGCGCAGCTGCTGGCTGCGGATCTTCTCGCCCAGGTCGTCGACCAGGCCATGCGCGAGGCCCCGCACCCGGCGGCGCGGCGTGGCGCCGAGGGCGGCGGCTTCGGTGGTTGCGGTTGACCCCGTTGACAGGTTCGACATCCGATGATGATAATCGCCTCCACGTTGTACGACAACCGATAACTTACGACTTCAGCAGAGACATCATGAGCGCCCCTTCTTCCACGCCCTCCTCCTCGCCGCAAGTCGCACGCCTGCTCCTGACCGGCGCCGCGGGCGGCCTCGGCAAGGTCCTGCGCGAGCGCCTGCGCCCGTATGCGGCGGTGCTGCGGGTGTCCGACATCGCGGCGATGGCGCCGGCCGAGGGGCCGCACGAAGAGGTCGTGCCCTGCGACCTCGCCGACAAGAAAGCGGTCGATGCGCTGGTGGCCGGCTGCGACGCGATCGTGCACCTGGGCGGCGTCTCGGTGGAGCGGCCGTTCGAGGAGATCCTCGAGGCCAACATCAAGGGCGTGTTCCACATCTACGAAGCGGCGCGCCGGCACGGCGTCAAGCGGGTGGTGTTCGCCAGCTCCAACCACGTGATCGGCTTCTACAAGCAGACCGAGCCCCTGGACGCCCATGTCGCGCGCCGGCCCGACGGCTACTACGGCCTGTCGAAGTCCTTCGGCGAGGACGTCGCCCAGTTCTACTTCGACCGCTGGGGCATCGAGACCGTGAGCATCCGCATCGGCTCCTCGTTCCCCGAGCCCCTCAACCGCCGGATGATGAGCACCTGGCTCAGCTACCGCGACCTGACCACGCTGATCGAGAAGTCGCTCTTCACGCCCGCGGTCAGGCACACGGTGGTCTACGGCATGTCGGCCAACCGCGACGTCTGGTGGGACAACGCGGCGGCCGCGCACCTGGGCTTCGTGCCGCAGGACAGCTCGGAGGTGTTCCGCGCCAAGGTCGAGGCGCAGCCGCCGGTGGCGCCCGGCGATCCGAATGCGATCTACCAGGGCGGCGCCTTCACCGCCCAAGGCCCCTTCGGAGACTGAGCACCATGGCGAGCCAGGCCGAACTCGTGGTCGACGCGCGCTGCGGCACGGGCGAGAGCCCCGTGTGGTCCATGGCCGAAGAGGCCTTGTACTGGGTCGACATTCCGGGACGGGCGCTGCACCGCTGGTCCGCCGCCGGCCACACGCAATGGACCAGCGAGGAAATGCCCGCCTGCATCGCGCCGCGCGCCGATCTGCCCGGCGCCTGGATCGCCGGGATGGAAAGCGGCCTGTTCTCGATCGCGCCGCGCGATGACGGACAACTCGCCGCCACCCGGCTCGCCGAGGTGGCGCACGCCGCGCCCGGCATGCGCTTCAACGACGGCCGCTGCGACCGCCAGGGCCGCTTCTGGGCCGGCACGATGCGGATCGACATGGCGGCCGGCGCGCGCGTCGGCCGGCTCTACCGGCATGACAAGGACAGCACCGCGCCTTCGCTGCAGCTCGAAGACCTGATCGTTCCCAACGGCCTCGCCTTCAGCCCCGACGGCCGCACGATGTACCTGTCCGACTCGCACCCGAGCGTGCAGACCGTCTGGGCCTTCGACTACGACACCGCCACCGGCACCCCCTCGCGGCGGCGCGTCTTCGTCGACATGAATCCCCTGCCCGGTCGACCCGACGGCGCAGCGGTCGATGCCGACGGCTGCTACTGGATCTGCGGCAACGACGCCGGCCTGGTGCACCGCTTCACGCCCGAAGGCCGGCTCGACCGCTCGCTCGAGCTGCCGGTGAAGAAGCCGGCGATGTGCGCCTTCGGCGGGCCGAAGCTCGACACGCTGTTCGTCACCTCGATCCGCCCGGGTGGCGACCTCGCGGACCAGCCGCTGGCCGGCGGCGTGTTCGCGCTGCGGCCCGGCACCCAGGGCATTCCGGAGCCGGCCTTCGGCGCCTGAACCCGAATATTCAAAGCATCACGACAACCACCAGCAGAGGAAGACAAATGAAGTTCAACAAGCACGCACTCATCGTCGCCATCGCGGCCTGCATGACCGCGATGGCCGCCCAGGCCACCGAGTTCCGGTCGGCCGACATCCACCCCGACGACTACCCGACCGTGACCGCGGTCAAGTTCATGAGCGACCGCCTGAAGCAGCTCTCCGGCGGCAAGGACAGCATCAAGGTGTTCAACAACAGCGCCCTGGGCAGCGAGAAGGACACGATCGAGCAGGCCAAGATCGGCGCGCTGCAGATGGTGCGCGTCAACATCGCGCCGATGAACAACATCTGCGCCGAGACGCAGGTGCCGACCATGCCCTTCCTGTTCCGCTCGGTCGACCACCTGCACAAGGTGCTCGACGGCCCGATCGGCGAGGAAATCCTCAAGTCCTGCGAGAAGCAGGGCTTCATCGGCCTGGCCTACTACGACAGCGGCGCGCGCTCGATGTTCACCGCCAAGAAGCCGGTGCGCAGCTTCGCCGACATGAAGGGGCTCAAGGTTCGCGTGCAGCAGTCCGACCTGTGGGTCTCGATGCTCGAGGCGATGGGCGCCAACGCCACGCCGATGCCGATGGGCGAGGTCTACACCGGCCTCAAGACCGGCCTGATCGACGCCGCCGAGAACAACTACCCGACCTACGAAAGCGCGCGCGCCTTCGAGGTCGCCAAGTACTACACCAAGACCGAGCACTCGATGGCCCCCGAAATGCTGCTGTTCTCCAAGCGCGCCTGGGACAAGCTCACGCCCGAGCAGCAGGGCTGGCTGCGCCAGGCCGCCAAGGAATCGGTGCCCTACATGCGCAAGCAGTGGGAAGAGCGCGAAGTGAAGTCGCTCGCGACCGTGAAGGCCGGCGGCGCCGAGATCATCGAGATCGACAAGGCCCCGTTCCAGGCCGCGATGAAGCCGGTCTACGACAAGTTCATCGTCGACGCGAGGCTCAAGGACCTCGTCAAGCGCGTGCAGGAAACCAAGTAGGTCCGGTCGTTCCCACCCTGCCCCTCTCCCGCACGCGAGAGGGGCCAAGGCAAACCATGTACACGAAACTCTGCCGCACGCTGGCTCGCGCCTGCATGTGGCTGGGCATCTTCGGCCTCGTCGCGGTGATCTGCGCCGTGAGCTGGCAGGTGTTCGGCCGCTATGTCCTCAACAACACCCCCACCTGGGCCGAGAGCCTGGCGCTGCTGCTGGTGCTCTACGTGACCATGCTCGGCGTCGCCGTCGGCGTGCGCGACGCGGGTCACATCGGCCTCGAATCCTTCCTGGTGCTGGCGCCCGACTGGCTTCGCCTGAAGATGGAGTTCCTGATCCATTTCCTGATCCTGCTGTTCGGCGCCGCGATGGCCTGGAACTGCGCCTCGCTGGCCGAGTCGGTCTGGGACTACCGGCTGCCCACGCTGTGGATCTCGGAAGGATGGAAGTACGTGCCGGCCGCCGTGTCCGGCGTCCTCATCGTGATGTTCTCGATCGAACACATCATCGCGCTCGCCAAAGGCCGCGAAGTCGAACCCGCCTGGGGCTGAGCATGACCATTCCTCTCCTGATCCTGTGCGTGAGCTTCACGCTGTTCCTGCTGCTCGGCGTGCCGGTGGCGTTCTCGATCGGCCTGTCGGCCCTGTCCACGCTGCTCTACGAAGGGCTGCCGCTCGAAGTCGGCTTCCAGCAGATGACTTCGGGCATGGGCATCTTCTCGTTCCTCGCGATCCCGTTCTTCATCTTCGCCGGCGAGCTGATGCTCTACGGCGGCATCGCCGACCGCATCGTCAACCTGGCGCGCGACCTGGTGGGCCACGTGCGCGGCGGCCTGGGCATGTCGAACGTGGTCGCCTGCACGCTGTTCGGCGGCGTCTCGGGCTCGCCCGTGGCCGACGTCTCGGCGATGGGCGCGGTGATGATCCCGATGATGAAGAAGGAGGGCTATCACGCCGACTACGCGGTCAACGTGACGACCCACGCGGCACTGGTCGGCGCCCTGATGCCGACCAGCCACAACCTGATCATCTATTCGCTCGCGGCCGGCGGCAAGGTCTCGATCGCGGCGCTGATCCTGGCGGCGCTGCTGCCGGCGGCGGTGCTCACGCTCAGCAACCTGGCGGCGGCCTACCTGGTGGCGGTGAAGCGCGGCTACCCGGCCGGCAGCTTCCCGGGCTGGCAGATCGTCGGCCGCTCGTTCGCGGCCGCCCTGCCCGGCCTGTTCATCGTCGTGCTGATCCTCGGCGGCATCCTGTCGGGCGTGTTCACCGCGACCGAGTCGGCCGCGGTGGCGGTGCTGTATGCGCTGGCGCTGACGATCTTCGTCTACCGCACGCTGAAGTGGGAGCACTTCATCAAGGCGGCCTCGAAGGCGGTGCGCACCACCGGCGTGATCCTGCTGCTGATCGGCATCTCGAGCACCTTCGGCTATCTCATCAGCCTCTACGGCGTCGCCGAGCTCACGGGGCAGATGCTGTCGGAGGTCACGAGCACGCCCTGGGTGATCTTCCTGCTGATCAACATCATCCTGTTCGTGCTGGGCACCTTCCTCGACATGGCGGCGACCATCCTGCTGTGCACGCCGATCTTCCTGCCGATCGCCCAGCACTACGGCATGAGCTCGGTGCAGTTCGGCATCGTGATGCTGATCAACTGCGCGCTGGGCCTCAATACGCCGCCGGTGGGCACGACGCAATTCGTCGGCTGCGCGATCGGCGGCGTCTCGGTGGGCACGGTGATGAAGACCATCTGGCCCTTCTACGGCGCGCTGATCTTCGCGCTCGGCGTCGTCACCTTCGTGCCAGCCTTCTCGACCTGGCTCCCCAGCCTCTTCATGGTCGTCAAGTAAAGGAGCACCGCCATGTCCGAAGCCGTCAAGCCGCCGCTCTACATCCGCATGCACGCCAACGACAACGTCGCGATCGTGGCCAACGACGGCGGGCTGGCGGCCGGCACGGTGTTCCCCTCGGGCCTGACCCTGCGCGAGAAGGTGCCGCAGGCCCACAAGGTGGCGCTGGCCGACATTCCCGAGGGCGGCGTGGTCCGGCGCTACGACGTCGCGATCGGCTATGCGCTGAAGGACATTCCGGCCGGCAGCTGGGTGCACGAGCGGCTGCTGAAGATGCCCGCTGCCCGCGAGCTCGCAGGCCTGCCGATCGCCACCGTGAAGCCGCCCGCGATGCCGCCGCTCGAGGGCTACACCTTCGAGGGCTATCGCAATCCGGACGGCTCGGTGGGCTCGCGCAACATCCTCGCCATCACCCAGACCGTGCAGTGCGTCGCCGGCGTCACCGAGTTCGCGGTGCAGCGCATCAAGGCCGAACTGCTGCCCAAGTACCCGAACGTCGACGACGTCGTGGCCCTCGAGCACAGCTATGGCTGCGGCGTCGCGATCGATGCGCCCGACGCCATCATCCCGATCCGCACGCTGCGCAACATCAGCCTGAATCCGAACTTCGGCGGCGAGGTGATGGTGGTGAGCCTGGGCTGCGAGAAGCTGCAGCC
Source organism: Variovorax sp. M-6 (assembly GCF_052114385.1). Lineage (NCBI taxonomy): Bacteria > Pseudomonadati > Pseudomonadota > Betaproteobacteria > Burkholderiales > Comamonadaceae > Variovorax > Variovorax sp. M-6. The sequence goes on from NZ_JBFREQ010000001.1 coordinate 168,368, forward strand.
CGAGCGCCTGATGCCGCCGGGCACCATTCCGCTGATCGACGAACGCAACGTGGCCGACGTGGGAGACAGCGCCGAGGCCAAGCTCGACGTCGTCTGCCTGCAGGACGACGCCCATGTCGGCTTCATGTCGATGGTCGACTCGATCCTGCGGCAGGCCGAGGAGCACCTCGAGCGCCTCGACGCCCGCCGGCGCGAGACCGTACCGGCCAGCGAGCTGGTCGTCGGCGTGCAATGCGGCGGCAGCGATGCCTTCTCGGGCGTCACGGCCAACCCGGCGGTGGGCTTCTGCACCGACTTGCTGGTGCGCGCCGGCGCCACCGTGATGTTCTCGGAAGTCACCGAGGTGCGCGACGGCATCGACCAGCTCACCGCGCGCGCCACCACGCCCGAGGTGGCCGAGGCGATGATCCGCGAGATGGCCTGGTACGACGCCTACCTCGACAAGGGGCGCGTGGACCGCAGCGCCAACACCACGCCGGGCAACAAGAAGGGCGGCCTCTCGAACATCGTCGAAAAGGCGATGGGCTCGATCGTCAAGAGCGGCAGCGCGCCGATCTCGGGCGTGGTCGCGCCGGGCGAGAAGGCCCGGCAGAAGGGGCTGCTCTATGCCGCCACGCCGGCCAGCGATTTCATCTGCGGCACGCTGCAACTGGCCGCCGGGATCAACCTGCATGTCTTCACCACCGGCCGCGGCACGCCCTACGGCCTGGCCGAGGTGCCGGTGATCAAGGTCGCGACCCGCAGCGACCTGGCGCGCCGCTGGCACGACCTGATGGACGTCAACGCCGGGCGCATCGCGGACGGCGACGCCACCATCGAGGACGTGGGCTGGGAGCTGTTCCGCCTGATGCTCGATGTCGCCAGCGGCCGCAGGAAGACCTGGGCCGAGCAGTGGAAGCTGCACAACGCGCTGGTGCTGTTCAACCCGGCGCCGGTCACCTGAAGGCGCACGAGCGCACCCCTAGTCAACCACGGAGACAAGCATCTTGATGAAAACAACCTTCCTGCGCCGCCTGGCCGCGCTCTCGACCGCCACCGCCCTGTCGCTCGGCCTGGCGGCGCCCGCCGCGGCCGACACCGATTTCCCGAACCGCACCATCGAACTGCTGGTGCCCTACCAGCCGGGCGGCGGCACCGACGGACTGGCGCGCACCTTCGCCGACGCCAGCCGCAAGCACATGACGCAGACCATGGTGATCGTCAACCGGCCCGGCGCCGGCGGCGCGATCGGCTGGACCGAGGTCATCAACGCCAAGCCCGACGGCTACAAGCTCGCGGTGCTGACTGTGGAACTGCTCACGCTGCCGCACCTCGGCTTGGCCAAGTTCAACTACGACGACTTCCAGCCGATCGCGCAGCTCAACGCCGACCCGGCCGCGATCACGGTCAAGGCCGACGCGCCCTGGAACACGGTCGAGGAATTCCTGGCCGCCGCCAGGAAGTCCCCGGAGAGCGTGCGCGTCGGCAATTCCGGCAACGGCTCGATCTGGCACCTGGCCGCGGCCGCGCTCGAAGACAAGACCGGCGCCAGGTTCGGCCACATCCCGTTCCAGGGCGCCGCGCCCGCAGTGCTGGCGCTGCTCGGCGGCCACATCGAGGCGGTGGCGGTGAGCCCGGCCGAGGTCACGACCCACGTGCAGTCGGGCAAGCTCAGGATGCTGATGGTCATGGCCGACCAGCGCGTGAAGGGCTTCGAGAAGGTGCCGACCGCCAAGGAGCGCGGCATCGATCTCTCGATCGGCACCTGGCGCGGCCTCGGCGCGCCGAAGAACACGCCGCCCGAAGTGATGGCCAGGCTGCGCGAGATCACCGCCAAGACAGCCGCCGAGCCGATGATGCGCGAGGCCATGGACAAGCAGAACCTGGGCTACGTCTACACCGACGGCGCGGTCTTCAAGGAGACGCTGGCGCGGGACAACGCCTATTACAAGAGCCTGATCACCAAGCTCAACATCAAGCCCTGAGACCTTGCGGGACAGACCAAGCAGGAGACCACCATGCAACGCCGCACCCTGATCCACACCGCACTCGCCTCGCTGGCCGCCGGCCTGCCGGCCCTGCCCGCCCTCGCGCAGGGCCAATGGCCGACGGCCAAGCCGATCACCTACCTGGTCCCCTTCCCTGCCGGCGGCACCACCGACGTGCTGGCGCGGCTGATCAGCCAGAAGCTCGGGCCGGTGCTGGGCACCAGCGTCGTCATCGACAACAAGGGCGGCGCCGGCGGCAGCGTCGGCTCGGAGATCGCGGCGCGCGCGGCGCCCGACGGCTTCACGCTGCTGGGCGGCACCATCAGCTCGCACGCCATCAACGTCAGCCTCTATCCCAAGATCGGCTACGACCCGCTGAAGTCCTTTGCGCCGGTGACGCTGATCGGCACCAACCCGGTGGTGCTGGTGGTCAACCAGGCGAGCCCGTACAAGACGCTCAAGGACCTGCTCGAGGCCAGCCGCTCCAAGCCGGGCGGGCTGTCGTCGGCCTCGGCCGGCACCGGCACCTCGCAGCACCTGGCGCTGGAACTGCTGGCCTACAAGTCGGGCGTCAAGTTCACGCACATCCCGTACAAGGGCAGCGGCCCGGCGATCCAGGACGTCATCGGCGGCCAGGTCGACATGATGTTCGACACCACCGTGGTCGCGGGCCCGCACATCCAGAGCGGCAAGCTGCGCGCGCTGGCCGTGACCTCGGCCAGGCGCCTGGCCTCGATGCCGGAGGTGCCGACGATCGCCGAATCGGGCATCCCGGGGCTGGCGGACTTCGAAGTCGTGTCCTGGCAGGCGATCTTCGTGCCGGCCGGCACGCCGGCGCCGATCGTCGACCGCCTGCACACCGAGATCCGCAAGATCCTCGCGCAGCCCGAGATGCAGGAGAAGATGAAGGGCTTCGGCATGGAACCGGCCGACCTGAGCACGGCGCAGATCGCGGCCTTCCAGAAGGCCGAAGTGGAAAAATGGGCGCAGGTCATCAAGGCCGCCAACATCAAAGCCGAGTAGATTTCGTCCTGCGAAACGCGCGCCAGGCGGTCGATAGAATCGCCTTCCGTTTTCCTGGGAACACCTCTTGTCCGATCGCCTCCCCGTCCTGCCTCAATATCTTTTCCCCAAGCAGGCGCTGACCACTTTCGCCGGCTGGGTCGCGGGCAAGGAGCGCGGCTCGGTCACGACCTGGATCATCCGCCGCTTCGTCGCCAAGTACGGCGTCGACATGGGCGAGGCGCTCGACAGCGACATCGCGAGCTATCCCAGCTTCAATGCCTTCTTCACCCGGGCGCTCAAACCCGGAGCGCGGCCGCTGGCCCAGGCCGACCTGGTCTCGCCGGTGGACGGCGCGATCAGCCAGTTCGGCGCCATCGAGGGCGACCGGATCTTCCAGGCCAAGGGCCACCGCTATTCGACCACCGCGCTGGTGGGCGGCGACGCCGCGCTGGCCGCGCAATTCGAGCACGGCAGCTTCGCCACGCTCTACCTGAGCCCGAAGGACTACCACCGCATCCACATGCCGTGCGACGGGCGCCTGCTGCGCATGATCTATGTGCCGGGCGAGCTGTTCTCGGTCAACCCGACCACCGCGCGCGGGGTGCCCGGCCTGTTCGCGCGCAACGAGCGCGTGGTCTGCGTCTTCGAGTCGGCCCGCGGCCCCTTCGTGCTGGTGCTGGTCGGCGCGACCATCGTGGGCAGCATGGCGACGGTCTGGCACGGCGTGGTCAATCCGCCGCGCGGCGGCGAGGTGCGCGAATGGCACTACGCCGATCGTCAGATCGTGCTGGCGCAGGGCGAGGAAATGGGGCGCTTCCTGCTCGGCTCCACGGTGGTGATGCTGTTTCCGGCCCCGCCGCTGGCCTTCGCGCCGGACTGGGCGCCGGCCCGCCCGGTGCGGCTCGGCGAAGCGATGGCCAACTACCCTCGCTCAACGCCGTGATCCCACAGGCCGCAGCCTGCCTGCCGCGTCAGCTATAAAACTTGTAGCAACCTGCCTTCTGGGATATAGTCGCCGGCCGATTCCGGGTGGCCCCACACCCCCCTAAAAAAGAACACGCGGCGACCCGAGGAGATGAAGTCGATGAGCAGCAAGGAAAACGCAGCCGTCAGCCAATTGCTCGCGCTGCTGGAAGCCCGCTACGCGCTGCGCGTCCTCTGGGCCCTGCGGGACGGCCACGCGCAGACCTTCCGCCTGCTGCAGGACAGCGTCGGCAGCATCACGCCCAACACGCTGAACACCCGCATCAAGGAGCTCCGGGAGGCCGGGCTCGTGAACCACGGCAGCGAAGGCTACAGCCTGACCCTGAGCGGCCAGGACCTGCTCAAGCGCCTGTCGGACCTGCAGGCCTTCGCGGGCAGGTGGCAGCAGACCCAGGTCAAGAAGACGGCGCCTCCTCCCGCGCCGTAGCACCGGGCAGGGTCGTTAAACTGCCCGGTTTTCCACCCTTTTCCAAATCCCCAAGGAGCGCTCCATGCCCACCACTCCCTCCGGCCTGCAATACGAAGACACCACGGTCGGCGAAGGCGCCGAAGCCAAGGCCGGCCACCATGTGCATGTGCACTACACCGGCTGGCTCTTCAACGACGGCGTCCAGGGCGCCAAGTTCGATTCCAGCCGCGACCGCAACGACCCGTTCGCCTTCTCGCTGGGCGCCGGCCAGGTCATCAAGGGCTGGGACGAAGGCGTCGCCGGCATGAAGATCGGCGGCAAGCGCACCCTGATCATCCCGGCCGCCCTCGGCTATGGCGCCCGCGGCGCCGGTGGCGTGATCCCGCCCAACGCCACTCTCAAGTTCGACGTCGAGCTGCTGGACGCCCACTGAGCTGACCCTCGGCGCCGGCTTGTCCAGCGCCAATGAGGCCCCCGAATGCGCCGCTGCCGGCGCATTTTTTTGTCTTGAAAACCGCCCGCCGAGCCCCAAATGGCTGGCTATTGTTCGTTTTTCATTGATTTCCGGCGTGGCAGCCGGCATTTTGAGCATGTCAGACCCGCAAAACACCCCTCTGAACCCCGACACCCTGCAAGGTGAACCCAGCCCCGAAGAACGCGAGGCCGCCCAGGCGGCGAACGAAGCCGACGCGCTGGCTGCGGCCCAGGCCGAGATCGCCGCGCTGAAGGCCAAGAACGCCGAGCTGGCCGACCAGTTCCTGCGCGCCCAGGCCGACGTGCAGAACGCCCGCCGCCGGGCCGACGAAGAGATCACCAAGGGCCGCAAGTTCGCGATCGAGGGCTTCGCCGAGAGCCTGCTGCCCGTGCTCGACAGCCTCGAAGCCGGGCTGGCGATCCCCGAGGCGACCACCGAGCACCTGCGCGAAGGCACCGAGGCCACCCTACGCCAGCTCAAGAGCGCGCTCGAACGCAACAAGGTGATCGAGATCGCGCCGCCGGCCGGCGGCAAGTTCGACCCGCACCAGCACCAGGCGATCTCGGTGGTGCCGGTGCCGGGCCAGGAGCCCAACACGATCGCGAGCGTGCTCCAGAAGGGCTACACGATCGCCGACCGCGTGCTGCGCCCGGCCCTGGTGACCGTCAGCAGCCCGAGCTGAAAACCAACAAGAAACCCACAGGAAATCCCCGCTTCGTCCCTTGAATCGAAGCGGGTTATCCACAAGTTCACAACAACCTCATTTCAGATTCCAGGAGCAACAAACATGGCCAAAATCATCGGCATCGACCTCGGCACCACCAACTCGTGCGTGTCGATCATGGAAGGCAACACCACGCGTGTGATCGAGAACTCCGAAGGCGCCCGCACGACGCCCTCGATCGTGGCCTACCAGGAAGACGGCGAAGTGCTGGTCGGCGCCTCGGCCAAGCGTCAGGCGGTCACCAACCCGAAGAACACGATCTACGCGGTCAAGCGCCTGATCGGCCGCAAGTTCGAGGAAAAGGAAGTCCAGAAGGACATCGACCTGATGCCCTACAGCATCACCAAGGCCGACAACGGCGACGCCTGGGTGGAAGTGCGCGGCAAGAAGCTCGCGCCGCAGCAGATCAGCGCCGAAATCCTGCGCAAGATGAAGAAGACCGCCGAGGACTACCTCGGCGAGCCGGTCACCGAGGCCGTGATCACGGTGCCCGCGTACTTCAATGACAGCCAGCGCCAAGCCACCAAGGACGCCGGCCGCATCGCCGGCCTGGACGTCAAGCGCATCATCAACGAGCCGACCGCCGCTGCGCTGGCCTTCGGCCTCGACAAGCACGACAAGGCCGACCGCAAGATCGCCGTCTATGACCTCGGCGGCGGCACCTTCGACATCTCGATCATCGAGATCGCGGACGTCGACGGCGAGAAGCAGTTCGAAGTGCTGTCGACCAACGGCGACACCTTCCTGGGCGGCGAGGACTTCGACCAGCGCATCATCGACTACATCATTTCCGAGTTCAAGAAGGAACAGGGCGTCGACCTGAGCAAGGACGTGCTCGCGCTGCAGCGCCTCAAGGAAGCGGCCGAGAAGGCCAAGATCGAGCTGTCGAACGGCGCCGCCACCGACATCAACCTGCCCTACGTCACGGCCGACGCCTCGGGTCCGAAGCACCTGAACATCAAGCTCTCGCGCGCCAAGCTCGAAAGCCTGGTCGACGAGCTGATCGAACGCACCATTGCGCCTTGCCGTACCGCCATCAAGGATGCCGGCGTCAGCGTGTCCGACATCAGCGACGTGATCCTGGTCGGCGGCATGACCCGCATGCCCAAGGTGCAGGAGATGGTCAAGGAGTTCTTCGGCAAGGAGCCGCGCAAGGACGTGAACCCCGACGAGGCCGTGGCCGTCGGCGCCGCCATCCAGGGGCAGGTGCTGTCGGGCGACCGCAAGGACGTGTTGCTGCTCGACGTCACCCCGCTGTCGCTGGGCATCGAGACCATGGGTGGCGTGATGACCAAGATGATCACCAAGAACACCACGATCCCGACCAAGTTCGCGCAGACCTTCTCGACCGCCGAGGACAACCAGCCGGCCGTGACGATCAAGGTGTTCCAGGGCGAGCGTGAAGTCGCCGCCGGCAACAAGCTGCTCGGCGAATTCAACCTCGAGGGCATCCCGCCGGCCTCGCGCGGCACGCCGCAGATCGAGGTCAGTTTCGACATCGACGCCAACGGCATCCTGCACGTCGGCGCCAAGGACAAGGGCACCGGCAAGGAAAACAAGATCACCATCAAGGCCAACTCGGGCCTGTCCGAGGACGAGATCCAGAAGATGGTGAAGGACGCCGAGCTGAACGCGGCCGAGGACAAGAAAAAGGTCGAACTGGCCCAGGCCCGCAACCAGGGCGAAGCCATGGTGCACAGCGTCAAGAAGTCGCTCGGCGAGCACGGCGCCAGCCTGGACGCCGGCGAGAAGGAAAAGATCGAAGCCGCGATCAAGGACGTCGAAGAAGCCCTGAAGGGCGAGGACAAGGCCTCGATCGAGGAAAAGACCAACACGCTGATGAGCGCCAGCCAGAAGCTCGGCGAGAAGATGTACGCCGACGCCCAGGCGGCTGCAGGTGCGGCCGGCGGCCCGGGCGCTGGCCCGGAAGCTGCCAGCGCGCCGGCGGACGACAACGTCGTCGACGCCGAAGTGAAGGAAGTCAAGAAGGGCTGATCCCCTCGTCCTGACCCGAGGCTGGACCCCCTTGCGAGGCGGTCCAGCCTTTTCCGCTTCCTGACCCCGACATCCGCCACCGACCCCGACCATGGCCACCAAACGCGACTATTACGAGACCCTCGGCGTTCCCAAGAACGCGAGCGAGGAGGAAATCAAGAAGGCTTATCGCAAACTCGCGATGAAGCACCACCCCGACCGCAACCACGGTGACACCGGCAAGGAGGCCGAGGCCAAGTTCAAGGAGGTCAAGGAAGCCTACGAAATGCTGTCGGACGGCCAGAAGCGGGCCGCCTACGACCAATACGGGCATGCGGGCGTCGACCCGAACATGCGCGGCGGTCCGGGCGCGGAGGGCTTTGGCGGCTTCGCCGAGGCCTTCGGCGACATCTTCGGCGACGTCTTCGGCGGCGCCCGCGGGGGCCGCCAGGGCAGCGGCCGCCAGGTGTTCCGCGGCAGCGACCTGAGCTATGCGATGGAAGTCACGCTCGAGGAAGCAGCCGAGGGCAAGGACGCCCAGATCCGGATCCCGAGTTGGGACGACTGCGGCACCTGCAAGGGCACCGGCGCCAAGCCCGGCACCAAGCCGATCACCTGCACCACCTGCCACGGCCAGGGCGCGGTCCAGATGCGCCAGGGCTTTTTCAGCGTGCAGCAGACCTGCCCTACCTGCCACGGCTCGGGCAAGATCATTCCCGAGCCCTGCACCACCTGCCACGGCCAGGGCAAGATCAAGAACAACAAGACGCTGGAAGTGAAGATCCCCGCCGGCATCGACGACGGCATGCGCATCCGCAGCACCGGCAACGGCGAGCCCGGCACCAACGGCGGCCCTCCGGGCGATCTTTACATCGAGATCCGGCTCAAGAAGCACGAACTGTTCGAGCGCGACGGCGACGACCTGCACTGCGTGGTGCCGGTCAGCATCACGACCGCGGCGCTCGGCGGCGAGATCAACGTGCCGACGCTGAAGGGCGCGGCGGCCATCGACATCCCCGACGGCACCCAGAGCGGCAAGCAGTTCCGCCTGCGCGGCAAGGGCATCAAGGGCGTGCGTTCCAGCTACCCGGGCGACCTGTACTGCCATGTGCGGGTCGAGACGCCTGTCAAGCTCACCGAGCACCAGCGCAAGCTCATGAAGGAGCTCGACGAGTCGCTCAAGAAAGGCGGCGAAAAGCACAGTCCGACCGACAAGGGCTGGTTCGACAAGGCGAAGGAGTTTTTCAGCTGATCGCCACGTCCGTGGCGGTGGCCGGTCGTCCGGCAGCGTCGGAATCCAGGCGGCCCGCGGGCCGCTTTTTTTGTGTCCGCTGGCCTCCGCCGCTCGACCCGGTCGGCGACGGCGCCGCCTCGGGCGTTGATCCGGCACAGATCATTGAGACATATGGACAGAACCTGCGGACGACGACTGCGGACAGGACGGTCCCGTGCACGAAAGCCGGCATCCTCGTACGATGGCCTGAACGGGGAAACGGCGGGTCCGGTTTTCGCCAATTGCTGCCGCTTTCCGCTGGAACTTTTTTACGACGATGAAATTCTTATTTGAAAAGCAATTTGCTCGACGCGCTCTTTGTTCTATGCTTTGAGCAAGTTCCTGCTTGAGGGGTCATTCCAAAGCGTGCACACATCACCTGGCACCATTCCTGCGAACGATGCAACGTGTGCAGCACGGAAACCCCGGGCAGCGCCCCGCTGACTCGATGGAGGTGTCTATGGATGTCATCAGTAACTTCGCCGCTCGGTACGAGCGTACGCGCGAAGAGGTTCTGTCCCTGCAGGACTATCTCGAGATTTGCAAGCAGGAACCGATGGCCTACGCCACGGCGGCCGAGCGCATGCTCAAGGCCATCGGAGAACCCGAACTGGTCGACACGCGGAACGACCCCCGGTTGTCGCGCATCTTCGCCAACAAGGTGATCAAGATCTACCCGGCCTTCCGGGAGTTCTACGGCATGGAAGACGCCATCGAGCAGGTGGTGTCGTATTTCCGGCACGGCGCGCAGGGCCTGGAGGAAAAGAAGCAGATCCTCTACCTGCTCGGCCCGGTCGGCGGCGGCAAGAGTTCGATCGCCGAGCGACTGAAGCAGCTCATGGAGCACGTGCCCTTCTATTCGATCAAGGGTTCGCCGGTCAACGAGACCCCACTGGGCCTGTTCGACGCGGCCGAGGACGGCGAGATTCTCGAACGGGAATACGGCATCCCCCGGCGCTACCTGCAGCGCATCCTTTCGCCCTGGGCGGTGAAGCGGCTGGAGGAGTTCGGCGGCGACATCCGCAAGTTCCAGGTCGTCAAGCGCTACCCCTCCGTGCTGCGCCAGGTCGCGGTCGCCAAGACCGAGCCGGGCGACGAGAACAACCAGGACATCTCCTCGCTGGTCGGCAAGATCGACATCCGCAAGCTGGAAGACTATGCCCAGGACGACCCGGACGCCTACGCCTACTCCGGCGGCCTCTGCCTGGCGAACCAGGGCCTGCTCGAGTTCGTCGAGATGTTCAAGGCGCCGATCAAGGTGCTTCATCCGCTGCTGACCGCCACGCAGGAGGGCAACTTCAAGGGCACCGAGGGCTTCGGCGCCATCCCCTTCGACGGCATCGTGCTCGCGCACAGCAACGAGAGCGAGTGGAAGGCCTTCCGCAACAACAAGAACAACGAGGCCTTCCTCGACCGCATCTACATCGTGAAGGTGCCCTACTGCCTGCGCGTGTCCGAGGAGATCAAGATCTACGAGAAGCTGGTGCGCAACTCGTCGCTCGCGCACGCGCCCTGCGCGCCCGGCACGATGCGCATGATGGCCCAGTTCTCGGTGCTGACGCGGCTCAAGGAGCCCGAGAACTCGAGCATCTTCAGCAAGATGCAGATCTACGACGGCGACAACCTCAAGGACACCGACCCGAAGGCCAAGTCGATGCAGGAGTACCGCGACTACGCCGGCGTCGACGAAGGCATGAGCGGGGTGTCGACGCGTTTCGCGTTCAAGATCATCTCGAAGGTCTTCAACTTCGACAGCAGCGAGGTGGCCGCCAACCCGGTGCACCTGATGTACGTGCTCGAGCAGCAGATCGAGCGCGAGCAGTTCGCGCCCGAGACCGAGCAGAAGTACCTGTCCTACATCAAGGAGCTGATGGCGCCGCGCTATGCGGAGTTCATCGGCAAGGAGATCCAGACCGCCTACCTCGAGAGCTATTCGGAATACGGCCAGAACATCTTCGACCGCTACGTGACCTACGCCGACTACTGGATCCAGGACCAGGAATACCGCGACCAGGACACCGGAGAGGTGTTCGACCGCGGCTCGCTCAACGCCGAGCTCGAGAAGATCGAGAAGCCCGCGGGCATCAGCAACCCGAAGGACTTCCGCAACGAGATCGTCAACTTCGTGCTGCGCGCGCGCGCCGGCAACGCGGGCAAGAACCCGCTGTGGACCAGCTACGAGAAGCTGCGCACCGTGATCGAGAAGAAGATGTTCTCGAACACCGAGGAACTGCTGCCGGTCATCAGCTTCAATGCCAAGAGCAGCGCCGACGAGATGAAGAAGCACGAAGACTTCGTCAACCGCATGGTCCACAAGGGCTATACGGCCAAGCAGGTTCGCCTGCTGTGCGAGTGGTATTTGCGCGTTCGCAAGAGCTCATGATGAGCTGAAGGAGATCCGGCCGTGGCCATGCTGCAGCAGATCATCGACCGTCGGTTGTCGGGCAAGAACAAGTCCATTGGCAACCGCGAGCGTTTCCTGCGGCGCTATCGCGAGCAGATCGGCGAGGCCGTGCGCCGTGCGGTCAGCGGCCGCGGGATTCGCGACCTCGAACAGGGCGAGGACATCACGCTGCCCAAGCGCGACGTGTCCGAGCCCGTCTTCGGCCACGGCCAGGGCGGTGACCGCGAGTACGTACATCCGGGCAACAAGGAATACGTCAAGGGCGACCGTATCGAACGTCCGCAGGGCGGCGGCGGCTCGGGCAGCGGCTCGCAGGCCGGCGACGGCGAGGGCGGCGAGGACGACTTCGTCTTCCGCCTGACCAAGGAAGAGTTCATGCGGGTCTTCTTCGAGGACCTCGCCCTGCCCCATCTGATCCGTACCCAGCTGGCCGAAGTGCCCGAGTGGAAGAGCCACCGCGCCGGTTTCGTGAGCGACGGCAGTCCGAGCAACCTGCACGTGGTGCGCTCGATGCGCGGCGCGCTGGCCCGGCGCATCGCGCTCGGCGGCGATGAGCGGCGCGAGATCCGCGAGCTCGAGGCCCACCTGCTGCACCTGCAGCGCAACCCGCGCGCCGCGGACGCGCTGATACAGCGCGAGATCCGCGAGACCGAGACCAAGCTCGAGGAGCTGCGCGCCAAGGCCAAGCGCGTGCCTTTCCTCGACCCGATCGACCTGCGCTACCGCAACCGGGTCAAGGTGCCGATTCCGTCGGCCAAGGCCGTGATGTTCTGCCTGATGGACGTCTCGGGCTCGATGGACGAGGCGCGCAAGGACATGTCCAAGCGCTTCTTCATGCTGCTGTACATGTTCCTGACGCGGCACTACGAAAAGATCGACCTGGTCTTCATCCGCCATCACACGCAGGCCTCGGAAGTCACCGAGGAAGAGTTCTTCCACGCCACCGAAACCGGCGGCACCGTGGTCTCCAGCGCACTGACGCTGATGCTCGACATCGTGCGCGCGCGCTATCCCAGCGGCGAATGGAACATCTACGGCGCGCAGGCCAGCGACGGCGACAACTGGCATCAGGACAGCGGCCGCTGCCGCGAGCTCCTGAGCGATCACCTGCTGCCGCTGGTGCGCTACTACGCCTACGTGCAGGTGGCCGAGGCCGAGCAGAACATGTGGGAGGAATACAGCCAGCTCATCGACGCCCACAAGAACTTCGCGATGCGCAAGGTGAGCGATGCGCAGGACATCTATCCGGTGTTCCGCGACCTGTTCAAGAAAGAAAGAGGTGCGGCGTGAACGACAGGACACGGACACCCTTGCCCAGTCCCTCCGACTGGACCTTCGAGCTGATCGAGCAGTACCACACCGAGATCGCGCGGGTGGCGCGCGGCTACAAGCTCGACACCTACCCCAACCAGCTCGAGATCATCACGGCCGAGCAGATGATGGACGCCTATGCCTCGGTCGGCATGCCGGTCATCTACCGCCACTGGTCCTACGGCAAGCAGTTCATCGCCACCGAAAAGAACTACCGGCGCGGCCACATGGGCCTGGCCTACGAGATCGTGATCAACTCCGATCCCTGCATCGCCTACCTGATGGAAGAAAACACCATGGCCATGCAGGCCCTGGTGATCGCCCACGCGGCCTACGGCCACAACAGCTTCTTCAAGGGCAACTACCTGTTCAAGATGTGGACCGACGCCTCGTCCATCATCGACTACCTGGTCTACGCCCGGAACTTCATCTCCGACTGCGAGGAGCACCACGGCGTGTCGGCGGTCGAGGACCTGCTCGACTCCTGCCACGCGCTGATGAACCATGGCGTCGATCGCTACCGGAGGCCGCAGCGGCTGTCGCTGAGCCAGGAGCAGGCGCGGCGCGAGGAACGCGAGCACCACCTGCAGCAGCAGGTCAACGACCTCTGGCGCACCCTGCCGCGCAAGAGCGGCCGCAGCGCGGAAGAGGAAGAGGCGTCGAAGCGCTTTCCGTCCGAGCCGCAGGAGAACCTGCTCTACTTCATCGAGAAAAATGCACCATTGCTGGATCCCTGGCAACGCGAAGTGGTGCGCATCGTGCGCAAAATCGGGCAGTACTTCTACCCGCAGCGCCAGACGCAGGTGATGAACGAAGGCTGGGCCACGTTCTGGCACTACACCCTGCTCAACACGCTCTACGACGAAGGCCTGCTGGCCGACGGCTTCATGATGGAATGGCTGCAGTCGCACACCAACGTCGTGTTCCAGCCGCCGATCGGCCATCGCGCGTACAGCGGCATCAATCCGTATGCGCTGGGCTTCGCGATGTTCACCGACCTCCGGCGCATCTGCGAGAAGCCGACCGAGGAGGACCGGCGCTGGTTCCCCGACCTGGCGGGCTCCGACTGGGTCTCATCGCTCGACTATGCGATGCGCAATTTCAAGGACGAGAGTTTCATCGGCCAGTTCCTGTCGCCGAAGCTGATGCGCGATTTCCGCTTCTTCACCGTCCGCGACCAGGAGAGCGAGTCCGAGCTCGAGGTGTCGGCGATCCACGACGACAGCGGCTATCGGCAGGTGCGCGAATCGCTGTCCCGCCAGTACGACCTCAATCATCGCGAACCCAACATCCAGGTGTGGAGCGTGAACCTGCGCGGCGACCGCTCGTTGACGCTGCGTCACACGCAGCACAACAACCGGCCGCTGCACGACGATTCGACCGAGGTGCTCAAGCACGTGGCCCGGCTGTGGGGCTTCGACGTCCACCTCGAGAGCGTCGACAGCCAGGGGCGGATCAATCACCGCAAGGTCCCCGGACCGCAGGCGGCCTAGCGGCGCGACCGCCCCCTGGGGGTGAGCCCCATCTCGGCGCGAGCCTTCAATGCCTGCTCGCGCGCATGGCAGCCCTCCACATGGTCGTTGACCAGTCCCATCGCCTGCATGAAGGCATAGACGGTGGTCGGGCCGACGAAACTCCAGCCACGTTTTTTCAGGTCCTTGGACATCGCGACCGATTCCGGCGATGTCGTCATGGTCCTCAACGCCTCGTGCGTGATGCGCTTGGGACGCGAAGCCGGATCGGGCTCGAAGCCCCACGCATAGGCGGCCAGCGAGCCGAACTCGGCGCGCAGTTCGATGACCCGGTGGGCGTTGTTGATGGCCGACTCGATCTTGCCGCGATGGCGCACGATGCCGGCATCGGCGAGCAGCCGCTCGACGTCCTTCGGGCCGAAGCGCGCCATGCGCTCGGCATCGAACTCCGCGAAGCCGCGCCTGAAGGCCTCGCGCTTGTTGAGGATGGTGAGCCAGCTCAGGCCGGCCTGGAAGCCTTCGAGGCACAGCTTTTCGAACAGCCGACGCTCGTCGGTGACCGGGAAGCCCCATTCGCTGTCGTGGTAGGCGCGGTAGACCGGCGTCGATTCGCACCAGCGGCAGCGCCAGGCGCCATCCACGCCTTCGAACAGGCCGGCTCGCTCGGGCGTCACGCTGCGCTCACGCGCACCAGCGCCTCGATCGCGAGCGGATAGCCCTTGACGCCGAGCCCGACGATGATCCCCCGCGCGGCCGGCGAGATGTACGAGTGATGGCGGAACTCCTCGCGGGCATGCACGTTGGAGATGTGCAGCTCGATCAGCGGCACGCTGGCGCCCTTGATCGCATCGTGCAGCGCGATGGAGGTGTGGGTATAGGCCCCGGGGTTCATCACCACGCCGAGCATGCGTCCGGCCGCGACCTCGCGCCCGGCCTCGTGGATCCAGTCGATCAACTGGCCCTCGTGATTGGACTGGCGGCACTCGACTTCGACACCGAGCGCAGCCCCTGTTTCCAGGCACATGCGCTCGACGTCGGCCAGCGTCTCGTAGCCGTATTGCGCGGGCTCGCGGGTTCCGAGCAGGTTGAGATTCGGGCCGTTGAGGACAAGGACTTTCTTCATGACGTGGCGCTCCAATTGGCAGTCATCTTATAGTGCCCGGTTCCTGAACCGAATCCGCAAGACCCATGAAAACCAAAGCCGCCGTCGCCTGGAAATCCGGAGCCCCGCTGACCATCGAAACCGTCGACCTCGAGGGGCCGAAGTTCGGCGAGGTGCTGGTCGAGATCAAGGCCACGGGCATCTGCCACACCGACTACTACACGCTCTCGGGCGCCGACCCCGAAGGCATCTTCCCGGCCATCCTCGGCCACGAGGGCGCGGGCATCGTGGTGGACGTCGGCCCCGGCGTGACCACCCTCAAGAAGGGCGACCACGTCATCCCGCTCTACACGCCCGAGTGCCGCCAGTGCAAGTTCTGCCTGAGCCGCAAGACCAACCTGTGCCAGCTGATCCGCGGCACCCAGGGCAAGGGCCTGATGCCCGACGCCACCAGCCGCTTCAGCCTCGACGGCCAGCCGATCTTCCACTACATGGGCACCAGCACCTTCAGCAACTACACGGTGGCGCCCGAGATCTCGCTGGCCAAGATCCGAGAAGATGCCCCCTTCGACAAGGTCTGCTACATCGGCTGCGGCGTGACCACCGGCATCGGTGCCGTGATCTTCACGGCCAAGGTGGAAGCCGGCGCCAACGTGGTCGTCTTCGGCCTGGGCGGCATCGGCCTGAACGTGATCCAGGGCGCGAAGATGGTGGGTGCCGACAAGATCATCGGCGTCGACCTGAATCCCGAGCGCGAGGCGATGGCGCGCAAGTTCGGCATGACGCATTTCATCAACCCGAAGGACACGCCCAACGTGGTGGACGCCATCGTGCAGCTGACCGACGGCGGCGCCGACTACAGCTTCGAGTGCATCGGCAACACCCAGGTGATGCGCCAGGCGCTGGAGTGCACGCACAAGGGCTGGGGCCGCAGCATCATCATCGGCGTGGCCGAGGCGGGGGCCGAGATCAGCACGCGGCCGTTCCAGCTGGTCACCGGGCGCAAATGGGAAGGCTCGGCCTTCGGCGGCGCGCGCGGGCGCACCGACGTGCCGAAGATCGTCGACTGGTACATGGAAGGCAAGATCAACATCGACGACCTGATCACGCACACCATGCCGCTGGAGGACATCAACAAAGGCTTCGACCTGATGAAGCGCGGCGAGTCGATCCGCGGAGTCGTTCTCTACTGAGCAAAGAGCCATGATCCGCATGGAGTCGCTGCGAACGATCGAAGCCGGCGTGCTCGAGATCGCGTATTTCGAGGCCGGCCCGCCCGACGGGCCGCCCGTGCTGCTGATGCACGGCTTCCCGTACGACATCCACAGCTATGCCGAGGTCGCGCCGATGCTGGCCGAGGCGGGCTGCAGGGTCATCGTGCCGTACCTGCGCGGCTACGGCGCGACGCGCTTCCTGAACGATGCCACGCCCCGCTCGGGCGAGCAGGCGGCGCTCGGCGCCGACCTGCTTGCGCTGCTCGATGCGCTGGCGATCCCGCGTGCCGTGCTCGCGGGCTACGACTGGGGTGGGCGCGCCGCCTGCGTGGTGGCTGCGCTATGGCCCGAGCGCTGCGTCGGACTGGTCTCTTTCAACAGCTACAACATCCAGGACATCGCCAAGGCGATGCGGCCCGAGGTCGCAGAGAACGAGCACCGGCTCTGGTACCAGTACTACTTCCACAGCGAACGCGGACGCGCCGGGCTGGCAGAAGACCGGCGCGGCGTTGCGCGGCTGCTGTGGCGGCTCTGGTCGCCGACCTGGGCCTTCGACGATGCGACTTTCGAACGCAGCGCGGCCGCCTTCGACCACCCCGATTTCGTCGAGGTGGTGATCCAGTCGTACCGTCACCGCTTCGGCCTGGTGCCGGGCGATCCGGCCTATGCCGGGATCGAGGCACGGCTGGCCGCGCAACCACCGATCGGCGTGCCGTCCATCACTTTCGACGGCGCCGACGACGGCGTGCGTCCCGTGAGCGATGCGTCGGTGCATGCCCACCGCTTCACCGGCCCCCGCTCGCACCGCATCGTGCCCGGCGTCGGCCACAACATGCCGCAGGAGGCGCCGCGCGTGTTCGCCGATGCGGTGCTCGAACTCATCCCCGCATCGAAGACATGACAGACCGCCTCAAGACGCTTTCCGAACACCGCTGCTTCGGCGGCACGCAACGCTTCCTCGAACACGATTCGCGCGAGATCGGGCTGCCGATGCGCTTCTCGGTCTTCCTGCCGCCGCAGGCGGAGCGCGGGCCGGTGCCGGCCGTGCTGTACCTCGCGGGCCTGACCTGCAGCGAGGAAACCTTCATGGTCAAGGCCGGCGCGCAGCGGCTGGCGGCCGAGCTCGGCCTGGCGCTGATCGCACCCGACACCAGTCCGCGCGGGCCCGGCGCCGAGGACATCGAGGGTGCGACCGCGAGTTGGGATTTCGGCATCGGCGCCGGCTTCTACCTCGACGCCACCGAGGCGCCCTGGGCCGCGCACTGGCGCCTGGAAAGCTGGCTGATCCACGAGCTGCTGCCGCTGGTCGCGCAGGCACTGCCGGTCGACGGCGAGCGCATCGGCATCTTCGGCCATTCGATGGGCGGCCATGGCGCGCTGACGCTCGCGCTGCGTCATCCAGGCCGCTTCCAATCGCTCTCGGCGCTGGCGCCGATCTGCGCGCCGACGCAGTGCCCCTGGGGCGAGAAGGCGTTCAACGGCTACCTCGGCGCCGATCGCAGCCAGTGGCTGGCGCACGACGCCAGCGCCCTGATGCAATCGCAAACCGTGGCGCCCTTCCCCGAAGGCATCCTGGTCGACCAGGGCCTGGCCGACAAATTCCTCGCCGAACAGCTCCACCCGCATCTCTTCGAGGCCGCCTGCGCGAGCGCCGGCCAGCCGCTCACGCTGCGCCGCCACGCAGGCTACGACCACGGCTACTACTTCATCCAGAGCTTCGTCGCGGACCACCTGGCCCACCATGGCCGGAGCCTCCTGCGGGCCTGATCTCGCAATGAGCGCCGCACCCGCCTTCCTCCCGTTGCTGAGCTACGAAGTCAACAGCGCCTCGGACGCGCTGCGCCGCAGCGCCGCCCTGCGCTTTCGCAGGGAGCACGACGTGAGCCTGATGGAATGGCGAACGCTCGCGCTGATCGAGCACCTGCAGCCTGTCACCCTGCGCGCCCTGACCGACTACTCCAGCACCGACAAGGCGCAGATCAGCCGCATCGTGAGCGCGCTGGTGGAGCGCGCCATGGTCGAGCGGCGCGCGCACAGCACCGACGCCCGATCGGCCCAGCTCTCGCTCACCGCCGCGGGCCGCAAGAAGGCCAGGAGCCTGGCGCGCACTGCGCAGCTGCGCGACCGCGCCTTCCGTGACGAGCTGAGCGAGGAAGAGGCCGCCCAGCTGGTCGCCGTGCTGCGCAAGCTCAAGGCCAAGGCGCTCGCGTTGATCGAGGAAGAAGAAAAGACGCAGCCCTGAACGCAGTCCGGCAGCCCGTTCAGCCGCCTGCGTCCACGGGCCGTGGATCGTGGAAGTTGCCGGCCTCGAAGCACACCAGGTCGTCTCCGGGATCGAAGCCGACACCGACCGGATCGCCGCCTTCGGCCACCGCCTTGACCTGCTGCGCCAGCAGCCGACGCAGCAGCACGATGCCCCGATCGCTGGTGGCGAGGTTCTCGTGCGAATGCCAGGTGATGTCGCCCTGGCTCTTCTGCGCCTCGTAGTCACCCGGAAAGCGCCGGTGCTCGTCGGCACTCAGTTCGCTCCAGAGCTTGCCGCCCTGGCGTGAACGGAAACCGGTCAGCTCGCCGGGCGTGCGCACCCGCGCCACCGTGTAGATGCGGAAGTGCGTGTCGTCGATCGGCAGCACGAAGCCGAGCGACTCGACCCGCGCGTACCGGCCCACGCGCGGATTCGGCACCACGCGCCAGGTCGGCACGCAGGCCTCGGTCACGCGGCGAAAGATCGAGCCGTCGTCGAGCGTGCGCAGCGAGGTCACCTTCACGCCGCGCGGCGTGGCGTCGAAGCGGATGGTGGGCGCCCGCAGCATCGCGTCGGTGAACTGCACGCCCGAGAAGCTCCCGTGCAGCACCATCACGTGCCAGGGGTCGACCACGTTCTCGTAGTGCTGGAACCAGTTGCAGTCGACGATCACCGGGCCGCCGCCGCCGATGCTCTGGTCGTCGGCCTCGAGGAACTCGCCCGCCTCCAGGTTTTCGAAAGGCTCGAAGCGCGGCAGCACCGGTTGCCGGTCCGGCGGGCCCATGTAGGCCCACACCAGGCCGTAGCGCTCCGCCACCGGATAGGCCGGCTGCAGCATGCGGCCGACGCGAGAGCCGCCATCAGGCTCGCAGGGCTGATCCAGGCATTGCCCGCCGGGCCCGAACTTCCAGCCGTGGTAGCAGCAGCGGATGCCGTCGTCCTCGACCTTGCCGTAGAGCAGCGAAGTCCCCCGGTGCGCGCAGCGCGGATGCAGCAGGCCGACCTCGCCGTTGCCGGCTCGAAAGAGGATCAGGTCTTCGCCGAGCACCCGGATCTGGCGCGGCGTGTCCGCCGCATCGCTCGCCAGGCCGACGGGATGCCAATAGCGGCGCAGCAGTTCGCCCATGGCGGTGCCGCGCCCGGTGCGCACGAGCTCGTCGCGCACGACGGGTTCCGGCAGCTCGTAGGCGCTGCGGATCGGAATGATGCGTGGTTGGTCTTGGGGTGCGTTCATGCGCGGGATTCCTTCGTATGGATCATTCCGGCTCGACACCGGCAGCCTTCATCAGCGCCAGCCATTGCGGCGCGTCGCGCTTGTAGACCTCGGCCAGTTCCTCCGGCGTGCTCGCGATCGGATCCTGGCCCTGGTCGACCAGGCGCTGCGAGACTTCGGGCGTGCGGATCGCGGCCACGAAGGCCTTGTTCAGCCGGTCGATCACCGGCTTGGGCGTGCCGGCGGGGACGTAGACGGCCACATAGCCCGCCAGCTCGAAACCCGCGAAGCCCTGCTCGCCGAAGGTGGCCAGCTCAGGCAGTCCGCCCGAGCGGCGCGGCCCGGTCATGCCGAGGGCCTTGATGGCATTCGCCCGCACCAGCGGCCTGGCGCTGACCGGGCTGGAGAAAGTGGTGTCGAGCACGCCGCCGCGCACATCGCTGAGTGCGGCGACATCGCCCTTGTACGGCACGTGCTGCATGTCGAGGCCGTAGCGCGTGCGCAGCAGTTCGCCGAAGAGGTGCGCCGAGGAACCCTTGCCCCAGGTGCCGTAGGAGATCGGACGCTTCTGCGCCTTGGCCCATTGCGCGAACTCCTGCAGATTGTTGTAGGGCGCGCCGGCGGGCCCGGCGAACATCACGCTGCCGAGCGAGACCAGCGTGACCGGCGCGAAGCCGGCGACCGGGTCGTAAGGCAGCTTCTTGAAGGCGCCGGCATTGTTGATCGTCGTGCTGCTGGTGGTGACCAGCACGGTGTAGCCGTCGGGTGCCGCCTTGGCGGCGGCATCGGCGCCGACGATGGTCGCGGCGCCGGGCTTGGCGTCCACCACCACCGGCTGGCCGACTTCGAGCGCCACCCTGTCCGTCATCGCGCGCACCGCGACATCGATGGCGCCGCCCGGCGCGAACGGAACGATCACGCGGATCGGCTTGGCCGGAAACGGATCCTGGGCCCAGGCCGCCGGCCATGCGCCCGCCGCCATGGCCGCCGAAAGGAGGCGGATCGCATCCCTGCGCCCGCCGTCGAATGTCTCGTGCATTGCGTCTGTCTCCGTGGGGTTCTTATATTGTTGATGCTATCAACCATATACGCCGTCGTCAACGAACGACAATCGGCGGACTCAACGTCCTTTCGAATGAACGACACACTTCCCCCGCTCCCCGAACGCGAACAGATCGCCCTGCTCGAGCCTTTCGAGGGCCTGGGCCTGAGGGATATCCGCGTGGTCGCCACGGCGCAGGACGCGCAGGACGCCACGGCGGCGCTGCTGGCCAGCCGCGTGGTGGGCTTCGACACCGAGTCCAAGCCGACCTTCGCGAAGTTCGAGGTCTCGGGCGGACCGCATGTGGTCCAGTTCGCGACCCGCAACGAGGCCTGGCTGTTCCAGCTGCATCGCACCGAGTTCCACGGCGCGCTGGCCGCGTTGCTCGGCTCGGCCGATCTGGTCAAGGCCGGCTTCGGGCTCTCGACCGACCTGAGCCTGATCCGGCAGCGCTTCGGCGTCGAGCCGCAGGCCGTGCTCGACCTCGACGCCGAGTTCCGCCGCCGCGGCTACCGCAAGTCGGTCGGCGTGAAGACCGCCGTGGCGCTGGTGTTCGACCGCCGCTTCGTCAAGTCGCGCAAGGCCACGACCTCGAACTGGGCCAACCGGCAACTGACCGACGCGCAGCTGCGCTACGCGGCCAATGACGCCTATGCCGCCATCCGGGTTTTCGACGCGCTCGGGCTCCACCCCGGCGGCTGAGTCACGGCGCGCTCAGAGCCAGCCCCGCACCCGCGCCACCAGTTCGGGCATCGGCGCGGTGGCGTCCACCTCCAGCACGCCGGGTTCGCCGACCGGGGACTCCAGCGTCGCGAACTGGTTGGCGACCAGGCTGGCCGGAAACATGTGCTCGCCGGCGCGCGCCGCCACGCGACGCTCGGCCTCCTCGCGCGTCAGCGCCATGAAGACGAAGCGCAGGCCCGGAACGGCGGACCGCAGCCGCTCGCGGTAGTCGCGCTTGAGCGCCGAACAGGTCAGTACGGCGCCCTCGCGCTGCCGCGCCAGTTCATGGCCCAGCGTCGCCAGCCAGCCGGCGCGGTCGGCGTCGGTCAGCGCGATGCCGGCGCGCATCTTGCTGACACTGGCCGGCGCATGAAAATCGTCCCCTTCGATCAGCGCCAGTCCCAGTTCCCGGGCCAGCGCGGCGCCAAGACTGGACTTGCCGCAGCCTGAAACACCCATCACCACCAGCAGGACGGGCGACGCATGCGTGAAGGGAACGTAAAGCTCTTGCATCGGCTCCATTGTCTGGCCATCTCTCCTTATGATGGCGCCCTCTTCGTGAAGAAGTAACAACTCGTGTCCATGGTCCAGCTCGCTTTGCGCCGTCCGTACACCTTCATCGTGATGGCGATGCTGATCGTGCTGGCCGCGCCCTTCGTGCTGCTGCGGATGGCGACCGACATCTTCCCGGAAATCAACATTCCGGTGATCAGCATCATCTGGAACTACGGCGGCCTGCCGGCGCAGGAAATGGGCCAGCGCATCGCCGGCCAGACGGAGCGCAGCCTGACCACCACGGTGAGCGACATCGAGCACATCGAATCGCAATCGCTGGCCGGCGTGACCGTGATCAAGGTCTTCTTCCAGCCGACCGCCAACATCGAGACCGCGATCGCCCAGGTGGTGGCCTCGATGCAGACCCAGGTGCGGCAACTGCCGCCGGGCATCACGCCGCCGCTGGTGATCAAGTATTCGGCCTCCAGCATCCCGGTGATCCAGCTTGCGCTGTCGAGCCCGACCCGGCCCGAGAACGCGCTCTTCGATGCCGCCATCAACCAGCTGCGGCCG
The DNA here is from genome assembly GCF_052114385.1 of Variovorax sp. M-6. NCBI lineage: Bacteria > Pseudomonadati > Pseudomonadota > Betaproteobacteria > Burkholderiales > Comamonadaceae > Variovorax > Variovorax sp. M-6. The sequence continues at coordinate 190,973 of NZ_JBFREQ010000001.1, forward strand.
CAGCTCATCACGATCCCGGGCGTCGCGGTCCCCTTCCCCTACGGCGGCAAGAACCGGCTGATCTCGGTCGACCTCGACACCCAGGCGCTGCAGGCGCGCGGCCTGTCGCCGGTCGACGTGGTGAACGCGGTGAATGCGCAGAATCTGATCCTGCCTTCGGGCACGGCCAAGTTCGGCGCCACCGAGTACAGCGTGCGCCTGAACGGCTCGCCCGAGGCGCTGGCCGGGCTCAACGACCTGCCGGTGCGCACCGCCGCCGGCGCCACCACCTACCTGCGCGACGTCGCCAACGTGCGCGACGGCTTCTCGCCGCAAACCAACGTGGTGCGACAGGACGGGGTGCGCGGCGTGCTGCTGTCGGTGCTGAAGAACGGCGGCGCCTCGACGCTGGACATCGTCTCCAACCTGCGCGCCCTGCTGCCGGTGGCGGCCCAGGGCATGCCCGCGGACATCAAGGTCACGCCGCTGTTCGACCAGTCCGTGTTCGTCAAGGCCGCGGTGACCGGCGTGGTGGCCGAGGCGGTCATCGCGGCCGCGCTGACGGCCGCGATGGTGCTGCTGTTCCTCGGCAACTGGCGCAGCACGCTGATCATCGCGCTCACCATCCCGCTGTCGATCCTGGCCTCGATCCTGGCGCTCTACGCCTTCGGCCAGACGCTCAACCTCATGACGCTGGGCGGCCTCGCGCTCTCGGTCGGCATCCTGGTCGACCAGGCGATCGTGACGATCGAGAACATCGAGCGCCACCTGCACATGGGCACCGAACTCAACCAGGCGATCCTGATCGGCGCCGGCGAGATCGGCCCGGCCGCCTTCGTCTCGACGCTGTGCATCTGCATCGTGTTCGTGCCGATGTTCTTCCTCTCGGGCGTGGCGAAGTTCCTGTTCGTACCGCTGGCGATGGCGGTGGTGTTCGCGATGCTGGCGTCCTACCTGCTGTCGCGCACGCTGGTGCCGACGCTGGTGATGCTGCTGATGGGCGGCGTCCACGACCAGGCCGCGGCCGAGGCCCGGCCCAGTCTTCTTCAACGGGTCTACCGCGCTTTCGACCGCCGCTTCGAGCGCGTGCGGCGCGCCTACACGCTGGTGTTGTCGGCCCTGCTGGCCAGGCGCGGCCGCTTCATCGCGCTGTTCCTCGGCTTCTGCCTGCTGTCCTGCCTGCTGTACCCGGTGCTCGGGCGCGACTTCTTCCCCGGCGTGGATGCGGGCCAGATCCGCCTGCACATGCGCGCGCCCACCGGCACCCGCATCGAGGAGACCGCTCGGCTGGCCGACGAGGTCGAGGCGGCGATCCGCGAACTGGTGCCCAAGGACCAGCTCGAGACCATCCTCGACAACATCGGCGTGCCCAACAGCGGCATCAATCTGTCCTACAGCAATGCCGGCACCATCGGCACGCTCGACGGCGAAATCCTGCTGTCGCTGCGCGACGGCCACCGGCCGACCGAAGAGTTCGTCTCGCTGCTGCGGGCCGAACTGCCCAAGCGCTTCCCGGGCACCGAGTTCTTCTTCCAGCCGGCCGACATCGTCACCCAGATCCTGAACTTCGGCCTGCCGGCGGCGATCGACGTCCAGTTCAGCGGCAACGATGTCGCCGGCAACGCGGCGCGCGCGGCCGAGCTGGTGAAGTCGATCCGCAAGATCCCGGGCGCGGTCGACGCCCACGTGCACCAGCGGCTCGACGGCCCCGGGCTCAACCTGCAGATGGACCGCAGCCGGCTGCAGCAGTTCGGACTGACCGCGGCCAACGTCGGCCAGAACGTGCTGATCGCGCTGTCGGGCAGCTCGCAGACCCAGCCGGCCTTCTGGCTCAACCCGCAGAACGGCGTGGTCTACAACATCGCGGTGCAGACGCCGCAGTACGCGGTCGACTCGCTCGACGCCCTGCTCAACCTGCCGGTCGGCACGAGCGGCCCGGCCGGGGGCACGCCGCCCCAGCTGCTGGGCAACCTGGTGGAAGCGCAGCAGGGCCGCCAGCCCGCGGTGGTCTCGCGCTACAACATCCAGCCGGTGGTGGACGTCTATGTCAGCGTCCAGGGCACCGACCTCGCGAGCGTGGCCTCGAAGGTGCAGGCGCTGGTCGACGAGATGCGGCCCACGCTGCCGCGCGGCAGCCAGGTGGCGATCCGCGGCCAGGTGCAGACCATGCAGAGCTCCTTCATCGGCCTGGGCGTCGGGCTGGCGATGGCGATCGTGCTGGTCTACCTGCTGATCGTGGTCACGTTCCAATCCTGGCTCGATGCCGCGATCATCATCACGGCGCTGCCCGCGGCGCTGGCTGGCATCGCCTGGATGCTGTTCATCACCGGCACCACGCTGAGCGTGCCGGCGCTGACCGGCGCCATCATGACCATGGGCGTGGCGACCGCCAACAGCATCCTGCTGGTGTCCTTCGCGCGCGAGCGGCTCGCGGCGGGGATCCCGCCGCTGTCGGCCGCGCTGGAAGCGGGCGCCACCCGCATCCGGCCGGTGCTGATGACCGCGCTGGCGATGATCATCGGCATGATCCCGATGGCGCTGGGTCTCGGCGAAGGCGCCGAGCAGAACGCGCCGCTCGGCCGCGCGGTGATCGGCGGCCTGCTGTTCGCGACCGTGTCGACGCTGTTCTTCGTGCCGGTCGTCTACGCCGAGATCCACAGCCGCCGTGCGCACCGCCAGGCGGCGCGCGACGCCGCCGCTGCACCCCATTCGCTCGGGGCCGCGCCCCAGGAGACCTGAATCCCATGACCGAGCAACGCCATGCGGCATTGGGCATCCACCCGATCGCCGCCGATGAGGAAGGGGCCCACGACGAGCTGCCCCGCCGGCGCCAGATCGTGCGCCGCACCCGCATCGCGGTGCTGGTCGTGCTCGCGCTGCTGGGCGTCGGCGCCGCGCGCACGGTCTACGTCCGCGTCAGCAATGCGCGCGCGCTGGAAGCCGGCACCGCCGAGCGCGCCATCCAGTATGTGAAGACCGCCCTGCCCCAGACCACCGGGACCGGCCAGACACTGGCCCTGCCGGGCACGCTGCAGGGCTTCACGCAGTCGCCGATCTCGGCTCGCGCCAGCGGCTACCTCAAGCGCTGGACCAAGGACATCGGCAGCCGCGTCGAGAAGGGCGAGCTGCTGGCCGAGATCGAGACGCCCGAGATCGACCAGCAGCTGTCGCAGGCGGTCGCCGCGCGCCAGCAGGCGGCCTCGGGCCTGGAGCTCGCCAAGAGCACGGTGGCGCGCTGGGAGGGCCTGCGCAAAAAGGATGTGGTCTCGCAGCAGGACCTGGACGAGCGCCGCGGTGCTCTCGCCCAGGCCACCGCGAACCTCGCCGCGGCCGACGCCAACGTGCAGCGGCTGCGCCAGACCGAGGGCTTCAAGCGCGTACTGGCGCCCTTCGCGGGCGTGGTCACGCGGCGCAACGTCGACGTCGGCGACCTGATCGATGCCGGTGCCGGCAATGGCGGCCGAGCGCTGTTCCAGCTCGCGCAGACCGATCCGCTGCGGGTCTACGTCAACGTGCCGCAGGCCTATGCCCAGCTCGTGAAGGTCGGGCAGCCCGTGGTCGTCACCCAGTCCGAACTGCGCGGCCAGAGCTTCCGCGGCGAAGTCGCACGCACCTCGGGCGCGATCGATTCGACCACCCGCATGATGCAGATCGAGGTCGCGCTGCCGAACCGCGAGGGCACGTTGCTGCCAGGCGCCTACGTGCAGGTCTCGCTGCCGCTCACGCCGAGCCGCGCGCTCACGATTCCCGCCAACGCGCTGCTGTTCCGGGCCGAGGGCAAGCGGGTCGCGGTGGTCGATGCCGACGGCCGGGTGCGCCTGCGCGGCGTCAGCCTCGGCCGCAACTACGGCGAGACGGTGGAAGTGATCGACGGCCTCTCGGGCAGCGACCGGCTGGTGCTGAATCCCTCGGACTCGCTGGCCGAAGGCGACCCGGTCACGGTCGCCAAGGAGCCGGCGTGAGCCTGCGCGCGCTCGCGCTCGTCGGCGCCGCGGCCGTGCTGCTGGCCGGCTGCGTCGCCGGACCCGACTACCGCAAGCCGGAGGTCGACGTGCCGGTCGGCTGGCAGCTGGAGCAGCCCTGGCGCCAGGCCGCGCCCGGCGATGCCGAGCCCAAGGGCCCCTGGTGGCAGCGCTTCGGCGATCCGCAGCTCGACGCGCTGCAGGAAAAGGCGCTGGCGAACAGCCCGACCCTGGACCTCGCGAGCGCCCGGCTGGCGCAGGCGCGGGCCGCGCTGGCGGGCAGCGAGGCCGGCCGCTACCCGCAGGTGGGCGTGGGCACGCGCGCCTCGCGGTTCAAGATCTCGGCCAATCGGCCGCTCACCAACTACGCCACCAACAACTACTCGACGGTACAGAACGACTTCGCGCTCACGCTGATCGCCAGCTACGAGCTCGACCTCGCAGGCCGTGTGCAGCGATCGGTCGAGGGCGCCACCGCCACGGCCGCCCAATCGGCCGCCGACCTCGAGAACACCCGGCTGCTGCTGACCGCGGACCTGGCGTCGAACTACTTCAACCTGCGCTCGACCGACCTCGAACTCGACGTCGTCACGCGCTCGATCGCGGTGCAGCGCCGGGCCCTGCAGTTCGTGACCGACCGCCATGAGCTCGGCGCGGTGTCGGGACTCGACGTGGCGCAGCAGCAGGCGCTGCTCGACAACACGCTGACCCAGGTCGACCTGCTGAATCGGCAGCGCGCGCAGTACGAGCACGCGATCGCGACGCTGACCGGCACGCCGGCGCCCAACTTCTCGCTGGCCCCCGACATCCAGCCGCTGGTGCCGCCGCCGATTCCGCTCGGCGTGCCCTCGGACGCGCTCGAACGCCGGCCGGATGTCGCCGCCGCCGAACGCGCGATGGCCGCGGCCAATGCGCAGATCGGCGTCGCCACCGCGGCCTTCTACCCCAGCGTCACGCTGCTGCCGACCGTGGGCGTCGACAGCAACACGCTGTCCACCCTGTTCGACGCCCGGAGCGTGCTGTGGTCGCTCGGCGTCTCGGCCACGCAGACGATCTTCGACGGCGGGCGCATCCGCGCCAACGTCGACTTCACGCGTGCGGGCTACGACGCCACCGTGGCCAGCTACCGCCGGGTGGTGCTGACCGCGATGCAGGAGGCCGAGGACGGCATCACCGGGCTGACCGCGCTGGAACGCGCAGCCACGCAGTCGCAGGCCGCGGTGGCGAGCGCGCGCCGGGTACTCGAAATGTCGGCCAGCCGCTACGAAGGCGGCGCCACCACCTACCTGGACGTCATCACCGCCCAGCAGGCGCTGCTGAACATCGAGCGCCAATCCGCCCAGCTGGCCGGCCAGCGCATGCTCGGCTCGGTGTTCCTGGTGAAGGCACTGGGCGGCGACTGGTGCGGCGTCGAGCCGCGCGGCGGCAGTGGGCCTAGAACAGACTGCCCTGCCCCGCTGCGCCAGGTGGTCGGAACGCGCTGAGGTCGAGCGCGATGCGCTCGCGGTTGAAGCCGAGGCGCCGGGTCGCCTTCTCGAAACGCTGGCGGATCAGGTCGGCCCACAGCCCGCTGCCCTTCATGCGGGTCGCGAAGTCGGCGTCGTAGTCCTTGCCGCCGCGCATCTCGCGGATGCGCGCCATGATGCGGTCCGCGCGCTGCGGGTAGTGCAGTTCGAGCCATTGCTTGAACAGCGGCGCCACCTCCCACGGCAGCCGGATGACCGTATAGAAAGCGCAACGCGCACCCGCCTCCCAGGCGGCCTCGAGCACCTGTTCCATGTCTTCGGTGACGAAGGGAATCTGCGGCGCCACGCTGACGCCGACCGGCACCCCCGCGTCGGCCAGCGTGCGCAGGGTGCGCAGCCGCCGGTGCGGCGCCGCGGCGCGCGGCTCGAGCTTGCGCGCGAGCTCGCCGTCGAGCGTGGTGATCGTGACGTAAACCGCCGCCAACCGGTCGGCCGCCATCGGCGCGATCAGGTCGAGGTCGCGCTCGACCGCGCTCGACTTGGTGACCAGGCCGAAAGGATGGCGGGTTTCCTTCAGCAGCTCGATGACCGAGCGCGTGAGCCGCAGCTCGCGCTCGATCGGCTGGTAGCAGTCGGTGGCGGTGCCGATCGCGATCTGGCTGGGGCGATAGCCCTTGCGGCCGAGTTCGCCGCGCAGCACCTCGGCGATGTTGCGCTTGGCGATCAGCTTGGTTTCGAAATCGAGGCCGGGCGAGAGATTGAGGTAGCTGTGCGTGGGCCGCGCGAAGCAGTAGATGCAGCCATGTTCGCAGCCGCGGTAGGGGTTGAGCGAGCGGTCGAAGGGGATATCGGGCGAGTCGTTCTCGCTCAGCACCGACTTCACGTCCTCGAAGCGGACCTCGGTGGCCAGCGGCGGCAGGCCCACGGACTCGGCCTCGCCTTCTTCCAGCGTGCCCCAGCCGTCGTCGAAGGCATCGCGGACATCGCGCTCGAAGCGATGCGGCAGGCGCGTGGCCGCGCCGCGGCCCTTGAGGGCGTGGACGGGGATGAAGGCGTGGTCCATGGGACGGTCCATATACTGTATGAAACAACAGTATTTCACCTTTTTACCCCGGATGCGGCAACCGGTTGTTAAGTTTCCGCCGCGGTCCAGCGCTAAGCTTGCACTCTCACCGAGCCGCTCATGCCCCGCCGCCCCGAAAACCTCTACCCCCAGTACCACGCCCACATCTACTTCGGTCCCGGCACGGTCGCCCAGGCGCGCAAGATCGCCGAGGACGCGGCGCACGAACTGCTGGTCGTGGTCGGCCGGGTGCACGAGCGCCTGGTCGGCCCGCACCCCCACTGGAGCTGCCAGATCGCCTTCGACGCCGCCGAGTTCGACGAGGTCGTGGCGTGGCTGGACGCCCACCGCGGCGGCCTCGACGTGTTCGTGCACGGCGTCACCGGCAACGACTACCTGGACCACACCGCGCACGCCATGTGGCTCGGCAACGAGTCGCCGCTCGACCTGCGGATGTTCAGCCGCCCGGCCGGCTGAACCGGCAGACCTCAGAACTCGGCGTCGAGTTCGTCGATCTCGTCGGGCTCCTGCTTCGCCGCCTTGATCCATTCCTGCATCGCGGGCAACTCCAGGATGCGCTTGCAATAGCCGGCGCAGGCGGCGTCCAGCGTCACGTCGTAGGTGATGAAGCGCGTCACCACCGGCGCGTACATCGCGTCCGCCATGCAGGGCTGCTTGCCGAACAGGTAGGGTCCGCCATGGGCCTGGAGGCATTCGCGCCAGATCGCGACCACGCGGTCGATGTCGGTCTGGGCGCGCGACCAGATCTTGAAGTTCGGGAACCGGGCCTTGACGTTCATCGGCAGCGAACTGCGCATCGAACCGAAGCCCGAGTGCATCTCGCCGCAGATCGCCCGGCAGACCGCCCGGGCCTCGGCATTGGCGGGCAGCAGTCCGGCCTTGGGCTTGATCTCGTGGAGGTACTCGCCGATCGCGAGCGTGTCCCAGACCTTGATGCGACCGTGCTGCAGCGAGGGCACCAGCATCGAGGCCGACAGCAGCAGCATCTCGGCCTTCATCGCGGGATCGTCAGGCGGGATCACCTTCTCGCTGAAATCCAGCCCCGCGAGCCGGCACATCAACCAGCCGCGCAGCGACCACGCACCGTAGTTCTTGCTGCTGATGGTGAGGACGGGTTTGGCCATGGGGATGCTCCTGGGTTGCCGGATCGGCCCTGCGGGTGTGCAAGCCCTGTGCCAGAACAGTGCGCCGCGCCGGCATGGCCCGCAACTTGCCTGCAGCCGACGCATGCTGTACCGGGCCTACCAAACACACACCGATCTGCTCTCGCCGTCCCGGCTCGCAGCCCAGTACCTCGGCAGCGGCGCGTGGCAGGCCCCTTCGGACCGCGGCGCCGTTCGCCGGATCGCGGCGGCCATGGAGGTCTATGCGCACATGCGCCTGACCCACACGAGGCCGGACTACGGCATCCAGAGCGTGGCGTGCGAGGGCGAGGAAGTCCCGGTGCACGAAGAGGTGGCGCTGGTCGCGCCCTTCGGCACGCTGCTGCACTTCCGCAAGAACACCAGGGCGGTGCAGCCCAAGGTGCTGCTGGCCGCACCACTGTCGGGCCATTTCGCGACGCTGCTGCGCGAAACGGTGCGTACCCTGCTGCGCGACCACGACGTCTATCTGACCGACTGGCACAACGCGCGCGACGTGCCGCTGTGGAACGGCGGCTTCGGCCTGGACGACTACACGCTGCAGATCGTGAGCTTCCTCGAGGCGATCGGCCCCGGCGCCCACATGGTGGCGGTCTGCCAGCCTTGCGTGGCGGCCCTGGCGGCCACCGCGCTGATGGCGGAAGACGGCAACCCGGCCTCGCCGCTGAGCCTGACGCTGATGGCCGGACCGGTCGACTGCCGCATCAATCCGACGGCGGTGAACAAGCTGGCGACCGACCGCCCGATCGGCTGGTTCGAACGCAACCTGATCAGCCGCGTGCCCTGGCCGCACGCCGGCGTGATGCGGCGCGTCTATCCGGGCTTCCTGCAGCTCAGCGCCTTCATGAGCATGAATCCGGACCGCCACAAGGAACAGTTCAGGAAGCTCTACCACCACCTGGTCGAAGGCGAACTCGAGCAGGCGGCCACGATCCGCAACTTCTACGATGAATACCTGGCGGTCAACGACCTGCCGGCCGAGTTCTACTTGGAGACGGTGGAGCGCGTGTTCCAGACCTACGACCTGCCGCGCGGCGCGCTGACCGTCGGCGAGCGCAAGGTCGACCCGTCGGCCATCCGCCGCACCGCGCTGATGACGGTCGAAGGCGAACGCGACGACATCTGCGCGGTCGGCCAGACAGTGGCCGCCCAGGATCTCTGCCCCAGCATCCGCCCCTACCTCAAGACCCACCACCTGCAGGCCGGCGTCGGCCACTACGGCGTCTTCAGCGGCAGCAAGTGGAACGCCCAGATCTACCCGCGCTTGCGCGAGATGATCCATGCGGCGCAGGAGTTGCACTAGGGCGAAGCGATCAGCGCCCGCTGCAGATGCACGATCAACGCCTGCACCACCACGTTGCGCATCGGCCCGGGCAGGTACACCAACACCACGCGGCGCTCGATGGATGGCTTCACGAGCGGGATCACCACCAGTTCATCGTCGCGCAGCGACGAGGTGTAGAGCCTCGGCATCAGGCCAAGCGCCAGCCCGCCGCGCACCAGCGCGTAGAGCGTTTCCGAGTAGCTCACGCGATAGGGCTCCGAACCCTGGGCGAACTGGGCGCGGGCCGGGTCGCCGAGCGCCGGCATGCTGCCGCTCTCGAACAGCACCAGGCGCTCGCCGCCGATGGCTTCCCAGTCCGCCTCGCCGGCCTCGGCCAGCGGATGGTCGCGCCGCACCACCAGCACCAGCGGATCGCGGAACAGGTCGACGCAGTCCAGCCCGCCCGGCGGCTCGGTGATGGCCGCCACGGCGAGGTCGAGCCGGCCGCTGCGCACTTCGGCCAGCAGCGTGTTCGAAGGCGCGTCGCGCCAGGCAAACTCGATGCCGCGCGGCGCATCGCCGCCAATGAACCCGGCCACCGCCGTCGCGACGCGGGCGCTGGCCGAAGGGATCACGCCGATGCGCACGAAGGCCTGTCCACGCTGCACCGTGCTCTCGATGTCGCGCAACGCGACCTCGAAGGTGTTGACCAGGTAGTCCGTGCGCGCCAGCACCTCGGCGCCGACCGGCGTGAGTTCGAGCCGGTGCGTCGAGCGGGTCAGCAACTCGGCACCGAGGAGCTTCTCCATCTGCTTGATCGCGTTGCTCAGGGCGGGCTGGGTGATCGAGAGCCTGCGCGCGGCGCGGCCGAACTGGCCTTCCTGCACCAGCACCGAGAAGCACTGGAGCTGACGAAGCGTCAATGCACGCAGGGGCAAGGAACTCATCGGCTTCGTTATCAATTGGATGAATGAAATTATAGGAATTCAAAATTTTCCTTATTTCACCACCCTCCCTAGACTGGCGAGCATGACCACTGCCGTCGCCACGCCCAGCGCCCTGGAGCCTTTCCTGCGAGCGATCCCGAAGGTCGAGCTGCACTGCCATCTGTTCGGCACGGTCCGGCACGGCACCTTCGCGGACCTCAACCGGCGAGCCGGATCGCCGCTGGCCGACGAAGAGATCGAGGGCTTCTACACCCGCGGCGAGAAGCCGGTCGGGGTGCTGCGGGTGCTGCGCGCGCTCGATGCCCAACTGGTGCGCAGCGCCGATGACCTGCACCGTCTCACTTTCGAATACCTGCAGGACGCGGCGTCGCATCAGGTGCGCTACAGCGAGTTCTTCTGGAATCCGACGGGCACCGTGCATGCGTCGGGCATCGGCTACCGGAAAGCGCAGGATGCCATCGTCAACGCCATCCATGACGCGCAGCGAGAGTTCGGCATCACCGGCCGGCTGATCGCGGCGATCGATCGCGAAGCCAGTCCCGAGGCGGCGGTCGAGATGGTGCAATGGGTCGCGCAGAACCGGTGCGAGGAAGTGATCGGCATCGGCATCGACTACCGCGAGGTCGACCGGCCGCCCGAGCTCTTTGTCGAGGCCTACCGCGACGCCCGGCGCGCCGGCCTCAAGACCACGGCGCACGCCGGCGAGTTCGGCATGCCGTGGACCCACGTGCGCACCGCCCTCGATCTGCTGCGGGTCGACCGCATCGACCACGGCTACACCGTGGTCGACCAGCCCGAGTTCGCACGCGAATGCGCCGAGCGCGGCGTGCTGTTCACCGTGGTGCCGACCAACTCCTACTACCTGCGCACCTTGCCGCCCGAGCGCTGGGCGCTCGATCACCCGATCCGCCGCATGCCCGGCCTGGACCTGCGGATCCACCCGAACACTGACGATCCGACCCTGCACAAGGTCACGCCCACCGGCGCCTGGCTGATGATGGTGCGCGATTTCGGCTTCGGCCTGGACGACCTTCGCGGCTTCATGCACAACGGACTCGACGGCGCCTGGATCGACGACTCGCTGCGTCGCCAGTGGCGCACCCAATGGGGCGCCGAGTTCGATGCCCTGCGGGCGCGCCTCCCACAAGAACCCACCACGGTGAACCCATGAACACCCCCCTCCCCAAACCCCTGCTGCTGGCCTCGATGCTGATCGCCGCCCTGCCCGGCGCCGCACTCGCACAGCCCTCCGCCTGGCCCGGCGCCAAGCCGATCACGCTGATCGTTCCCTACTCGGCCGGCGGCAGCGTGGACTTCAGCGCCCGCCTTGTCGCGACCAAGCTCGGCGAACGCCTCAAGCAATCGGTCGTGATCGAGAACGTGACCGGCGCCGGGGGCGCCATCGGCGTCGCCAAGGCGGTCAACGCGGCGCCGGACGGCTACACCCTGGTCGCCGGGCCGGACAGCGCGATCGCGATCGGGAAGCTGATCAACCCGGCCGCCTTCAAGTTCGACCCGTTGAAAGACCTCGCGCCGGTGGGCATGCTGAACACCGCGCCGATGGTGCTGGTCGCCCGGCCCGGCCTGCCGGTGAAGGATTTCGCCGACTTCGTCAAGCTCGCGAAGGCCTCGCCCGGCAAGTACAACTACGCCACCTCGGGTGTCGGCACGGTGCTGCAGCTGACGATGGAACTGCTGAAGGAGCGCACCGGCATCTTCGTCACCCACGTGCCCTATCGCGGCGGTGCCCAGATCGCGACCGACGTGATCGGCAACCAGGTCGACCTCGCGATGCTGGTCAGCGCCAGCGCGATCCCGCACGTGAGCGGCAACCGCCTGAAGGCGCTCGGCGTCACCAGCGCCCAGCGCCTCGATGCGCTGCCACAGGTTCCGGCCTTCGGCGAGATGCCGGGCCTGAAGGGCTTCGACATGGTGAGCTGGACCGGCATCTTCGCCCCGGCCGCCACGCCGGCCCCGATCGTGAGCCGCTTGAATCAGGAACTCAACGCGGTCCTCAAGGACCCCGAGGTCCGCGCCAAGCTGCAGGAGCAAGGCGCCGTCCCCGGCAGCGGCTCGCCGGAGCAACTCGGCCAGTTCGTCAAAGCCGAATACGCCCGCAACCAGAAGATCGTGCAGGCCGCCAACATCAAAGAGTAGCGGACACTATCCCGGCCGGCGCAGCCAGGCCCGTTGGTGAAACACCGCGGAACCGGCTTTGCCGGGCCGCAGGTGTTGCCCCCGGCAGGGGGCTGAGGAGCCGCGGCTCCAAGTCTGCCTGCGCAGACTTGGACGGCTCCGAAGAGCCGCTGCCTCTGGCAGCGACTCGAGGCGCCCGACACGCAGTGCCGGGCAACCTGGGGGCGAGCTACTCCGTTTCGGGCCAGTCGCGGATGTAGGCCTTCAGCATCTTGTTCTCGAAGTTCTGGCTGTCGACCACCGCCTTGGCGACGTCGTAGAAGCTGATCACGCCCATGAGCATGCGCTTGTCCATCACCGGCATGTAGCGCGCGTGGCGCTCGAGCATGATGCGACGGATCTCGTCGAGGTCGGTTTCGAGGGTGCAGGTGACCGGGTGGTCGTCCATCGCCTTGCGCACCAGGGTGCCGCCGACCTGGCCGCCGTTGGCGACGATGGCGACGATCACTTCGCGGAAGGTGAGCATGCCGACCAGGTCGCCGTGCTCCATGACCACCAGCGAGCCGATGTCCTTGTCGGCCATGACGTCGACCGCGCTGGCCAGGGGCTCGTCGGGCGTGACCGTGAAGAGCGTATTGCCCTTCACTCGCAGGATGTCGCTGACTTTCATGTAATTGCTCCTCACTTGCTCGGCGGCGTGCCGATTTGAATATAGCCCACAATGGCCGCCCGTCCACCGACCCCGCGTTTTCGCCGTGCAGGATGCACGCGTAACGGGGCATTGCAGAAACGTTCTCGAAAGGCGCTCATGTCCGGCTACTCCGACCCCGGCTTCGACACGCTGGCATTGCATGCCGGCGCCGCACCCGACCCCGCCACCGGCGCGCGGGCGGTGCCGATCCATCTCACCACCTCCTTCGTCTTCGAGTCCAGCGACCATGCCGCGGCACTGTTCAATCTCGAGCGCGCCGGCCACGTCTACTCGCGCATCAGCAACCCGACCAACGCCGTGCTCGAACAGCGCGTGGCGGCACTCGAAGGCGGCATCGGCGCGATCGCCACCGCCAGCGGCCAGGCGGCACTGCACCTGTCGATTGCGACGCTGATGGGCGCCGGCTCGCACATCGTCGCCAGCACCGCGCTGTACGGCGGTTCGCAGAACCTGCTGCACTACACGATGCGCCGCTTCGGCATCGACACCACCTTCGTGCAGCCGGGCGACCTCGACGGCTGGCGCGCCGCGATCCGGCCCGAGACCAAGCTGCTGTTCGGCGAGACCGTGGGCAACCCGGGCCTCGACGTGCTCGACATTCCCGCGGTCAGCGAGATCGCGCACGCGGCCAAGGTGCCGCTGCTGGTCGATTCCACCCTGACCTCCCCCTACCTGATCAAGCCCTTCGACTGGGGCGCCGACCTGGTCTACCACTCGGCCACCAAGTTCCTCTCTGGCCATGGCACGGTGATCGGCGGCGTGGTGGTCGACGGCGGCAGCTTCGACTGGGAACGCTCGGGCAAGTTCGCCGAGCTGACCCAGGCCTACGACGGCTTCCACAACATGGTCTTCAGCGAAGAGAGCACGGTCGGCGCCTTCCTGCTGCGTGCGCGGCGCGAAGGCCTGCGCGACTTCGGCGCCTCGATGAGCCCGCACACGGCCTGGCTGATCCTGCAAGGCATCGAGACGCTCCCGCTGCGCATGGAACGCCACATCGACAACACGCAGAAGGTGGTGGAGTTCCTGGCTTCGCATCCCTTCGTGTCGCACGTGGGCCATCCGCTGCTCGAGGCGCATCCGAGCCACGCACTGGCCAACAAGCTGCTGCGCCATGGCGCGAAAGGCGCGGGCGCGGTGTTCAGCTTCGACCTCAAGGGCAACCGCGAGCAGGGCAAGAAGTTCATCGAGGCGCTCAAGCTGTTCAGCCACCTGGCCAACGTGGGCGATTGCCGCAGCCTGGTGATCCATCCCGCGAGCACCACGCACTTCCGCATGACCGACGAGGCGCTGGCGGGCGCCGGGATCTCGCAGGGCACCATCCGGCTGTCGATCGGGCTCGAAGATCCGGCCGACTTGATCGATGACCTGAAACGCGCCCTCAAGGCTGCGGAAAAGGCGGGTGCGTGATGCAACTCGTCGTCAACGGCCACAGCACCTACTGCTACACAGGCGGCAAGCCGCTCGACCCCGCCAAGCCGACCGTGGTCTTCATCCACGGCGTGCTCAACGACCACAGTGTCTGGATTCTGCAGAGCCGCTGGTTCGCCAATCATGGCTGGAACGTGCTCGCGGTCGACCTGCCGGGCCACTGCCGCAGCGAGGGCCCACCGCCCGCCTCGGTCGAAGACGCCGCGGCCTTCGTGGTCGCGCTGCTCGATGCCGCGGGTGTCGCGAAAGCGGCGCTGGTCGGCCACAGTTTCGGCTCGCTGATCGCGCTCGAGACCGCCGCCCGCGCGACGGAACGCGTCTCGCACCTGGCGCTGGTCGGCACCGCCTATCCGATGACCGTGTCGCCGGCGCTGCTGGACGGCGCGCTCAACGATCCGCAGCGCGCGATCGCGATGGTCAACACCTTCTCGCATTCGCTGCTGGCGCCGCCGCCCTCGACGCTCGGCCCGGGAACCTGGCTCTACGGCGGCTCGCGGGCGCTGATGCGCCGCGTGCTGGCGAGCAACCAGGACGCCAACGTGTTCCACGTCGGCTTCAAGGCCTGCAACGACTATGCGAACGGGGAACAGGCGATGGCGAAAGTGCAGTGCCCCGTGCTGTTCCTGCTCGGCGAGGCCGACCAGATGACACCGCCGCGCGCGACCCGAACGCTGGTGCAGAAGGCGACGGGCGCGAAGCTCGTCACCGTCAAGGCGGGGCACGCGCTGATGTCCGAGGCGCCCGACGAAGTGCTCTTCGCGCTGCGCGACTTCGTGAAGTAGAACACCCCCGAAGCGCCTGCGGCGCCCCGAGTCGCTGCCAGAGGCAGCGGCTCAGGCGACCGAAAAAGTCCCCGGTTCGCGCCGGAGGGCGCCGAGCAGGACCGCCACCTCGGGCGCCGATGCCTGCGCCGGCTGCAGCGCATCGAGCAAACGCGCCAGCGTCTCCGCGTGGGGCAGCAGGGGCCCGATGAAGCGCGTTCCGGCATCGCCGGCGATCAAGAGGGTCGGAAAGGTCTCGACGTCGAAATCGTCCGCGATGTCCGCGTGGTCCTCGATGTCGACCCAGGCGAAGCGGAACTGAGGATGGGCGCGCGCCACTTGTTCGAACAGCGGGCGGTACTCGCGGCAGGCACCGCACCATTCGGCGCACAGGCAGACAACCCAGAGGCGATCGTCGGCGATGGGGACGGAGAAGTCGGTCACGGCAGGGTCGGAAGATGGAGGGGTGGCGGGGAATCCGGCGCCATTATCGATTCGCCAGCAGATCCTGCAACCGCAGGCTGTCCAATGGGCCTTGGTGCCACAGGCTGCGCAGCGGCGGCGCCTGCGGCATCAGCAGTTCGCGCAGCAACGGCTCGAGCGAGGTGGCGGGGTCGGCCAGCAGCACGAAGCGCGGGTCGTCGTTGTCGCGTTCCTCGGCCAGCGGCGCGATCCAGTCGAGCGCGACCAGGGTCTCGAGCACCGGCGCCAGCTGCAGCGCGTCGACCCTCATGCGGGCCACCAGCTCGGCGGCGCCCAGGCCGCTGGCGGGCGTGGACTTCGCGGCGTGGAGGTACTGCAGCACCTCGGCCGCGAGCTGCAGCGGCCAGCCGGCCGCGCCACCGCGCCTTGCCACACCGGTCAGCAGGCTGGGCAGATAGGCCGCGATCACGGCGCCGAACAACACGATGACCCAGGCCACGTAGATCCACACCAGCAGGATCGGCACGGTCGCGAAGGCCCCGTACAACACCGAATAGGTCGGCACCAGGCTCAGGTAGTAGGCCAGCACGCGCTTCGCGACCTCGATCGCCGCGGCGACGAAAACACCCCCCGCCCAGGCGTGCGACCACTTGACGTGGGTGTTCGGCACAAATCGGTAGAGCGCCGCCATGCCGCCGGCCAGCAGCACGAATTCGAAGGTGTCGAACAGCAGCTTGACGATCGCGCCGCCCACCACCTCGCGCGAGGCCGAGAAAAACGACGCCGTGGTGCTCAGGCTCAGCGCCAGCACCGGTGGCCCGAGCGTGATCACAGCCCAGTAGATCAGCACCCGCTGGGCCAGCGGCCTCGGCTTGCGCACCCGCCAGATGTTGTTGAGCGTCTTGTCCATCGTGAGGATCAGCGCCACCGCGGTCACCAGCAGCACCACCAGGCCGGCCACGCCCAGTCCGCTGGCCTTGCTCGCGAACTGGTTCAGGTAGCCCAGCACCTGGCGCGCGATGTTGTCCGGGATCAGGCTGTCGATCAGCCAGCGCTGGACGCGGCCCTGCATCTTGCTGAACATCGGAAACACCGTGAACAGCGCCGCCGCCACGGTGAAAAAGGGCACCATCGCGATGGTGGTGGTGAAGGTCAGGCTGCTGGCGGTCAGGCCCAGGCGGTCCTCGCGAAAACGCTCGCGCAGCACGGCGGCGGTGTTGCCCCAGGGAAAGTGCGAAAGATCCCTCCAGAGTTGCCGGCGATTCATGGCCGGTATCATGCCACCGGGTCTTTCGCCGCTCCGGCGCAGCCCGCCCGAACTGACCTGCCGTGACCGCGCCCCACCTCCCACCCGCCTCTGTTTCCGCCACCCGCTGGCTCGCCGTCGGCAGCCTCGTCGGGCTGATCGTGCTCGGACTCGCCTGGGAGCTGTGGCTGGCGCCGCTGCGACCGGGGGGCTCCTGGCTGGCGCTCAAGGTGCTGCCGCTGGTGGTGCCGCTGGCCGGCCTGCTCAAGAACCGCATGTATACCTATCGCTGGGTCAGCCTGATGGTCTGGCTCTATTTCACCGAAGGCGTGGTGCGCGCCTGGAGCGACACCAACGGCGTTGGCCAGGTGCTGGCGCTGATCCAGGTCCTCTTGTGCCTGGCGCTTTTCACGGCCTGCGCGTGGCATGTGCGGCTGCGGCTGCGCAACGCGGCCCAGGCACGCAAACTTGAAGGATCGACGCCATGAGCGTTTTGTTGGACAGGCTGCGCTCGATCGTCGGCGCGGCGAATGTGCTGGCCGAAGGCGACCTCAGCGCCTGGGAACAGGACTGGCGCAAGCGCTCGCGCGGCAAGGCGCTGGCGGTGGTGCGCCCGGGCGACACCCTGCAGGTGGCCGAGGTGGTCAAGGCCTGCGCCGCGGCCGGCACCACGCTGGTGCCGCAGGGCGGCAACACCGGCCTCGCGGTCGGTTCGATTCCGGACGAGAGCGGCACCCAGGTGCTGTTGAGCCTCCAGCGCCTGAACACGATCCGCAACATCGACGCCGCCAACCTCACGATGACGGTCGAAGCCGGCTGCGTGCTGCAGACCCTGCAAGAGGCGGCGCACAACGCCGGCTTCCTGTTCCCGCTGAGCCTGGCGGCCGAAGGCAGCTGCACCATCGGCGGCAACCTGGCGACCAACGCCGGCGGCACCCAGGTCGTGCGCTACGGCAACACGCGCGACCTCTGCCTCGGGCTCGAGGTCGTGACGCCGCAAGGCGCGGTCTGGGAAGGCACCAGCGGCCTGCGCAAGGACAACACCGGCTACGACCTGCGCGACCTGATGATCGGCAGCGAGGGTACGCTGGGCATCATCACGGCCGCGACCATGAAGCTGTATCCGCTGCCGGCCGCCCAACTCACGGCCTGGGCCGCGGTGCCTTCGCTCGATCATGCGGTCAAGCTGCTCGGACTCGCGCACCAGCGGCTCGGCCCCGGCCTGACCGGCTTCGAAGTGATGGGCCGGTTCGCGCTCAGCCTGGTTGCCAAGCACTTCCCCGCCCTGCGCGTGCCTTTCATCGACGATGCGGCCGTGCCCTACTGCGTGCTGCTCGAGAACTCCGACAGCGAGTCCGAGGACCATGCCCGCGCGCGCTTCGAGGCGCTGCTCGAAACGGCGTTCGAGGACGGCTGCGTGACCGACGCGGTGGTCGCCGAGAACCTCACGCAGGCGCACCAGCTCTGGCACATCCGCGAGAGCATCCCGCTGGCGCAGGCCGAGGAGGGACTGAACATCAAGCACGACATCTCGATCGCGGTGTCGCGCATCCCGGCCTTCGTGGCCGAGACCGATGCGCTGCTGGCACGCGAAATCCCCGGGGTGCGGCTGGTGAACTTCGGCCATCTCGGCGACGGCAACCTGCACTACAACGTGCAGGCGCCGGAGGGCGGCGACAACAAGGCCTTCCTGCGCGACCACGAGGACCGGATCAACACCCTGGTCTACGACGCCGTGGAAAAATTCGACGGTTCGTTCTCGGCCGAGCACGGCGTCGGCTCGCTCAAGGTCGACAAGCTCGAGAAGCACAAGTCGCCGGTGGCGCTCGAGATGATGCGCGCGATCAAGCGCGCACTCGATCCGCAGAACATCCTGAATCCGGGTCGGGTGATCCGAGTCAGATGAACCTCCCCCGAAGCGCCTGCGGCGCCTCCCCCTCAAGGGGGCGATACCAGCGGCCCGGCAAAGCCGGTTCCGCGGTATCCCTGGGTTCGGGCGAGAGCTACAGCGCCCGCATCGAGCGAGAAGGCTTGCCGCTAGCCAAGTACCGCACTTTCTAAGCCAACACCGGCTCCTACCGACATGACCCCCCACCCCATCCGCTCCCAATACGAAGACTTCATGCGCCACGTCGACACGACGGGCGTGCAAAAGGGCGACCGCACCGGCACCGGCACCAAGAGCGTGTTCGGCTACCAGATGCGCTTCGACCTCCACGAGGGCTTCCCGCTGGTCACCACCAAGAAGGTGCACCTGAAGTCCATCATCCAGGAACTGCTGTGGTTCCTGACCGGGTCGAGCGACAACAACTGGCTCAAGGCGCGCGGCGTCACCATCTGGGACGAGTGGGCGCGCGAGGACGGCGACCTGGGTCCGGTCTACGGCGTCCAGTGGCGCAGTTGGCCGACGCCGGACGGCGGCCACGTCGACCAGATCCAGCAGGTGATCGACACGCTCAAGAGCAACCCGGATTCGCGCCGCATCATCGTCAGCGCCTGGAACGTGGCCGAGCTGTCGAAGATGGCGCTGATGCCTTGCCACGCCTTCTTCCAGTTCTACGTGGCGCCGCCGCAGGCGCCGGGCGAACGCGGCAAGCTCAGCTGCCAGCTCTACCAGCGCAGCGCCGACATCTTCCTGGGCGTGCCCTTCAACATCGCGAGCTATGCCCTGCTCACGCACATGGTGGCGCAGCAATGCGACCTGGACGTCGGCGACTTCATCTGGACCGGCGGCGACTGCCACATCTACAGCAACCATGCCGAACAGGTGGCACTGCAGCTGAGCCGCCAGCCCCTGCCTTACCCGACGTTGCACATCAAGCGCAAGCCGGCCTCGATCTTCGACTACCAGTACGAGGACTTCGAAGTGGTCGGCTACGAGCACCATCCCGCCATCAAGGCGCCCGTGGCGGTCTGAACGCGATGCGCATCAACCTGATCCTCGCGCGCGCCGCCAACGGCGTGATCGGCCTCGACGGCACGATGCCCTGGCATCTGCCCGAGGACATGGCGCACTTCAAGCGCGTGACCGCGGGCGCGCCCGTGGTCATGGGCCGCAAGACCTGGGACTCGATCCCGCCGCGCTTCCGGCCGCTCGCCGGCCGCCGCAACATCGTGGTCACGCGCAACGCCGAGTGGCGGGCCGAAGGCGCCGAGCGGGCGGGCAGCCTCGAGGAGGCGATCGCCCTTTGCGAGCGCGGGCAGGCCACCGAAGCCTGGGTGGTGGGCGGCGCGCAGATCTATGCCGAGGCCGAGCCGCTCGCCCAGCGCGTGGTGCTGACCGAGATCGACCGCGACTACGACGGCGACGCCTGGGCACCCGAATTCGGCGCCGGCTGGCAGCAGACCGCGCGCGAGTCCCACGTCGCGGCGAACGGACTTCCGTTCAGCTTCGTCACGCTCGAGCGACGCTGAAAGCGCTGCTTCGCCGACCGTTCACTCATCGCCGCATCATGAAAATCGCCACCTGGAACGTCAATTCCCTCACCGCCCGCCTGCAGCACGTGCTCGACTGGCTGATCGCCAATCCGGTCGACGTGCTGTGCCTGCAGGAGCTCAAGATGAGCGACGACAAGTTCCCGCTTGAAGTGCTCAAATCGGCCGGCTACGATGCGGCCGTGTTCGGCCAGAAAACCTACAACGGGGTCGCGATCCTGAGCCTGGCGCCGGTGCGCGACGTGCTGAAGAACATCGGCGGGTTCACCGACGAGCATTCGCGCGTCATCAGCGCGACCATCGACACGCCGGCCGGCGAGCTGCGCATCGTCAACGGCTACTTCGTCAACGGACAGGCGCCCGGCAGCGACAAGTTCGCCTACAAGATGAAGTGGCTCGATGGCCTGCACGACTGGCTCAAGCAGGAACTGGTCGCCCATCCGAATCTCGTGCTGCTCGGCGATTTCAACGTCGCGCCCGAAGACCGCGACAGCTACGACCCGGTCGGACTCGCCGAGACCATTCACCACACGACCCAGGAGCGCGACCACTTCAAGGCCCTGCTTGCGCTCGGCCTGACCGACAGCTTCCGCCTGTTCGAACAGCCGCCCAAGAGCTATTCGTGGTGGGACTACCGGATGCTCGGCTACCAGAAGAACCGCGGCCTGCGCATCGATCACATCCTCGTGAGCGAGCCGCTGGTGCCGCGCGTGACGGGCTGCGTGATCGATCGCGTGCCGCGCAAGTGGGAGAAGCCGAGCGACCACGCGCCGGTGATCCTCGAGCTCGACCCATGAGATGCGCTGCCCTTCTTGCCGCCCTGGCCGCGGCGCTCGCAATCGGCGGCTGCGGCGCGCTGAAGCCGGTCGCGAAGAGCGACTCGGCCGGCGCCGCGCCGGGCGCAGCGGCCGACGACGGCCCCTCGGCCCAGGTGCCGACCGTGCGCCTCATCACCGCCCAGACACCGGCGGTGCGCACCTACCGCAAGATCGGTGCGGCCTACATCTACAAGAAGTACCCGCAGCGCATCTACAAGGGCAAGATTCCGCCGCTGGTGTACGCCGTGGTGGTCACCGAGACCGACATCGACGCCACCGGACGCGTCACCGGCGTGTACTTCAGCCGCACGCCCAGCCACGCGCCCGAAGTCAGCGGCATGATCGCCGAACTGATCAAGGAGGCGTCGCCGCTGCCGAACCCGGGCAAGCTCGGCGCCCACACCTATGTCGACACCTGGCTGTGGGACAAGAGCGGGCAGTTCCAGCTCGACACGCTGACCCTGGGCCAGCGAAATCGTTGAGCTATTCCAGGCCGAGTTCCTGGATCTTGCGCGTGATGGTGTTGCGGCCGATGCCGAGCTTCTGAGCCGCCTCGATGCGGCGGCCGCGCGTGCTGGCCAGCGCCGTGAGGATCAGGCGCGACTCGAAGCGGCGCGACAGCGCGTCCCAGACGTCGGTGCGACCCGCGGCCAGCATGCTCTGCGCCTCGAGTTCCAGGCCGCCCTCCCACGCCAGTGCCGGCAGCGCAGCGGCCGAGGCGGCAGGCGCCGCCGCGACCGGCGATCCGGCCATCGCCACGGCGGCCTCGCGCTCGGTCGTCTCCTCCACCGGCGCGGCAGCCGCATGCGGCTCCGCGACCGCCGTCGCCATCACCTCGGGCGGCAGGTCCTTGGCCTCGATCAGCTGCGCCGGCGCCATCACGGTCAGCCAGTGGCAGATGTTTTCGAGCTGGCGCACGTTGCCGGGAAAGCCGAAGGCCGCCAACTGCACCAGCGCCGCATCGGAAATGCGCTTGGGCTCGACGCCCAGCTGCTTGGCGCTCTGCTGCAGGAAGTGCCGCGTGAGCGCCGGCACGTCCTCGCCGCGTTCGCGCAGGGCGGGCAGCCGCAGCCGGATCACGTTGAGCCGATGGAACAGGTCTTCGCGGAAGCCGCCGAGCTTCACGCGCTGCTCCAGATCCTGGTGGGTCGCCGCGATCACGCGCACGTTGGCCTTGACCGAGTTGTGGCCGCCGACGCGGTAGAAATGGCCGTCGCTCAACACGCGCAACAGGCGCGTCTGGAGGTCGAAGGGCATGTCGCCGATCTCGTCGAGGAACAGCGTGCCGCCCTCGGCCTGCTCGAAGCGGCCGCGCCGCATCGTCTGGGCGCCGGTGAAGGCGCCGCGTTCATGGCCGAACAGCTCGCTCTCGAGCAGGTCCTTCGGAATCGCCGCGGTGTTGATCGCGACGAAGGGGCCGCTCGCGCGCGGCGAATGCTTGTGCAGGGCGCGCGCCACCAGCTCCTTGCCGGAGCCCGATTCGCCGGTGATCAGCACCGTCACATTGCTTTGCGACAGCCGCCCGATCGCGCGGAACACGTCCTGCATCGCCGGCGCCTGGCCCAGCATCTCGGGCGCGGCGGCCATGCGCTCCTCGGCCACTTCCTCGCGCTGGCTTTCGTCGACCGCGCGCCGGATCAGTTCGACCGCGCGCGGCAGATCGAAGGGCTTCGGCAGGTATTCGAAGGCGCCGCCCTGGAAGGCCGAGACGGCACTGTCGAGGTCGGAGAAGGCCGTCATGATGATGACCGGCAGGCCCGGATGCCTGGCCTTGATCTTGTCGAGCAGGTCGAGACCCGAGCCGCCCGGCATGCGGATGTCGCTCACCAGGACCTGGGGACCCTGCATCTCGTCGTCGGCCGCCGCGTCGAGGGCGGCGAGCACATCGCGCGTGTTGGTGAAGCTACGGGTCGGCAGGTCCTCGCGCAGCAGCGCCTTTTCCAGCACGAAGCGGATTGATTGATCATCATCCACTATCCAGATCGGCTTCATGCAGCTCCTTGTTGCTTGGCTGCTAGGGCAGCGGTATCAGTATCTTGAAATCGGTCCGTCCCGGGACGCTGTCGCACTCGATCACGCCATGATGCTGCTGTACGAAAGTCTGCGCCAGCGTCAATCCCAAGCCTGTCCCGCCTTCCCTGCCCGACACCAGCGGATAGAAAATGCGGTCCTTGATCGCGTCCGGCACGCCCGGTCCGTTGTCGATGACATGCAATTCCAGTGCCAGTCGATACCACTGCTTGTTGAAGATGACCTGGCGCGCGATGCGGGTCTTGAAAGTGATCTGCGCATCGCCCGCGGCGCGCCGCTCGGCGAGCGCCTGGGCGGCGTTGTGGACGATGTTGAGCGTGGCCTGGATCAGCTGCTCGCGGTCGCCGCGGAATTCCGGGATCGACACGTCGAAGTCGCGCTCGATGTGCAGGTCGCGCGGAAACTCCGCCAGGATCACCGAACGCACGCGCTCGCAGACCTCGTGGATGTTGACGTCGCCCACCACGTGCGGGCGCCGGTGCGGCGCCAGCAGCCGGTCGACCAGCGTCTGCAGCCGGTCGGCCTCGTGGATGATGACCTGCGTGTACTCGATCAGGTCGCGCGACTCGACCTCCATCTGCAGCAGCTGCGCCGCGCCGCGGATACCGCCGAGCGGGTTCTTGATCTCGTGCGCGAGGTTGCGGATCAGTTCCTTGTTGGCCTGCGCCTGGTCGAGCAGCCGCTCCTCGCGATCTTGCCGCACCTGCTGCTCGAGCGGCGTCATCTCGATGATCAGTTCGCCGGCCTTGTCGCTCTGCGCCAGCGTCACCAGCACCGGCATCAGGTCGTGGTTGACGCGCCGGAGCAGGGCCTCGTAGCGCAGCGTGGCGAAGTCGTTGCTGCGGGCGCCGTCGATCGCGGTGCGCAGCACCTGGGGCTCCTGGAAGCAGGCGCCGAACTGCGAGCCCTCGAGCGTGCGGCGCGAGGTGCCCAGCGCATCCTCGAGGCCCGAGTTGGCGAACAGCACCGAGCCGTCCGCCCGGACCACCGCGATGAGCGTCGACAGCAGGTCGAAGGCCTGGAAGCGCTTGCCGGGTCCCGCCGATTTGCCAAAGGCCATTCGGTCAGCGATTCACCGGCGGCAGACGGCCGATCTCGCGCTGCAGGCCTGCGATGTCGCTCTCGTTGCGGGCGATCTCGGCCTTCATGTCGGACACCCGATCGAGATACTTCTGGTAATTCTTGCTTTCGCTGCCCTGCTTCTCGGGCTCGCCGTTGTTGTATTCCCTGAGCAGTTGGGTCTGCCGCTCCTGCGCCTTGCGAAGTTCGGCCTCGAGCACCGAGCGGGCCTCGCCGTCGCGCGCGCGCTGGTCGACGCCGTCGACCCGAGGGCTGCCCGCCGGCGCCCGCGCCGCCGCGCCGGGAGCCGCCGGCGCGGCCGAGGCGACCGGCCGCGTGCCCTGCACGATGGTCAGGTTGCCGCCCTCCATCACCTTGCAGCCGCGCTGCTGGGCAATGGCCGCGTTGTTGGTGTATTCGTTGCCGCAGCGCCAGACGCGCTCTTGCTGCGCCTGGGCCTGCAAGGGCACGCCGGCCGCCGCCAGGGCGGTCAGCAGGAAAACAGAGAGAGTCTTCATGGTCTTGGGTGTAGTGCGCCGCAAAACGGCATTTTCATGCAATTCGAAACCGATTCGGCGCAGATGTTCCCGCCCAATGGAAAAGGACGGCCGAGGCCGTCCTTTTTAACGCTCCGGACGCGAGCCCGGATTCCATTCAGCTTACAAGGAGTAGTACATGTCGAACTCGACCGGATGGGTGGCCATCCGGAAGCGCGTGACTTCCTGCATCTTGAGGTCGATGTAGGCATCGATGTACGAATCGGTGAACACGCCGCCCTTGGTCAGGAAGGCGCGGTCCTTGTCGAGGTACTCGAGCGCCTGGTCGAGGCTGTGGCAGACGGTCGGGATCAGCGCGTCTTCTTCCGGCGGCAGGTGGTACAGGTCCTTGCTGGCGGCTTCGCCCGGATGGATCTTGTTTTCCACGCCGTCGAGGCCGGCCATCAGCAGCGCCGCGAAGCCGAGGTACGGGTTCATCAGCGGATCCGGGAAGCGCGCTTCGACGCGGCGGCCCTTCGGGTTCGCCACGAACGGGATGCGGATCGAGGCCGAGCGGTTCTTGGCCGAATAGGCCAGCTTCACCGGGGCTTCGAAGCCGGGCACCAGGCGCTTGTAGCTGTTGGTGCCGGGGTTCGTGATGGCGTTCAGCGCGCGGGCGTGCTTGATGATGCCGCCGATGTAGTGCAGCGCGAAGTCGCTCAGGCCGGCGTAGCCGTCGCCGGCGAACAGGTTCTTGCCGTCCTTCCAGACCGACTGGTGGACGTGCATGCCGGAGCCGTTGTCGCCCACGATCGGCTTGGGCATGAACGTGGCGGTCTTGCCGTAGGCGTGGGCCACGTTGTGGATCACGTACTTCTGCAGCTGGACCCAGTCGGCGCGCTGGATCAGCGTGCTGAACTTGGTGCCGATTTCCATCTGGCCGGCGTTGGCCACTTCATGGTGATGCACTTCGACTGGGATGCCGAGCGATTCGAGCACCAGGCACATCTCGGAGCGCATGTCCTGGAAGCTGTCGACCGGCGGCACCGGGAAGTAACCGCCCTTGACCGCCGGACGGTGGCCGGTGTTGCCGTGCTCGAATTCCTTGCCGGTGTTCCAGGCCGCTTCCTCGGACTCGATCTTGACCGAGCAGCCCGACATGTCGTTCTGCCAGCGCACACCGTCGAACACGAAGAACTCGGGTTCCGGTCCGAAGAAGGCGGTGTCGCCGAGGCCCGAGGCCTTCATGTAGGCTTCGGCGCGCTTGGCCAGCGAGCGCGGGTCGCGTTCGTAGGGCTTGCCGTCCGTAGGATCGACCACGTCGCAGGTCAGGATCAGCGTCGTTTCTTCGAAGAAAGGATCGATATTGGCCGTATTGGGATCGGGCATGAGTTGCATGTCCGACGCTTCGATGCCCTTCCAACCGGCGATCGAGGAGCCATCGAAGGCATGGCCCGACGTGAACTTGTCTTCATCGAAATGCGAGACAGGCACGGTCACGTGCTGCTCCTTGCCGCGGGTATCGGTGAAGCGGAAATCGACGAACTTGACCTCGTTTTCCTTCACGAGTTTGAGTACGTCGGCGACGGTCTTGGCCATCAGGTTCTCCTTGGTATGGACAGGGGGTTGGAAGTACGGGATTCGGAATGCAGTTTCTATGCCATTGTCACTGCCGCGAGCGAGGCCTTGGCGCCCTCGCGGGCACCCAAAACAAGGCAATTTGTAACCACTTTGGTGCGCTTCGTCTCAACGCACCATTTCGGGGCCTAGTCGCACCCCAAAGGCGTGCAGGCCCGCGATCAGCTGCGCGTAGGCGGCTTCGATCCGGCTCGCATCGCCCTTGACGCCGAGTTCGATATGGCGCCCGTGCTGCGGATGGTCGACGCTCGGCAGGCTGAACACCTTGATGCCTGCGTGCTCCCGCTCGATGGTTTCCATGAGCGGGGTCAGCGTCGCCTCCATGGCGCCATAGACGATCACCGATTTCTCGGCGGCACGGCCGCGCGCGAACAGTTCGGCGTAGCGGCCGTCCAGCACCGACTCGATCATCGGCCAGGCCATCACCGGGAAGCCCGGCACGAAGTGAACGTCGCCGATGCTGAAGCCCGGGATCTTGTTGTAGGTGTTGGGGATGATGCGGGCGCCGAGCGGGAACACACCCATGTTGAGGCGATGGATGTTGTCCGGACGGTCGGGCTCGTAGACCGTGCCCTGCTCGCGCGCCGTGTCCTGCATGCGCTCGCGGATCAGCGCCTCGGCCTCGGGGTGCAGCGCCAGCGGCACGCCCAGCGCCGCCGCCGCGCACTGGCGCGTGTGGTCGTCGGGCGTGGCACCGATGCCGCCGGTGGAAAACACGATGTCGCCGGATGCGAAGGCGCGGCCCAGCGCCGCGGTGATGCGAACCGGCACGTCGCCCACGTACTCCGCCCAGTCCAGCTCGAGCCCGCGCTCGGCGAGCAGCTCGATCACCTTGGGCATGTGCTTGTCGACGCGCTTGCCTGAAAGTATCTCGTCGCCGACGACGACCAATCCGAAAGAACGACTCATTGTGAAACCTCCGCGCTGCGCGCTGCGGTATTCGCCTTGGGAACGGCCCTGCGGCTCATGGCGCACTCCATTGGCTCGCGGCCGCGCCGGCATCCGCCAGCTCGGCCGTGGAAGTTGATATGGCGGCCGCCGCCCGCTGCGCGCGCAACTGGGCCAGTGCATCGAGGCAGTAATGCGCGAACCACAGCGCCGAAAAGGCGAACACCAGCGTATAGATCCAGATCGCCAGCGGCGCCAGCACGAAGAAGGCGGCGGCGAACAGCAGGCCCGAGGCCCAGACGATGCTCGGCGCCGCGCCGAGGTAGCCGCACAGCACACCGATGCCGAGCAGCGGCAGCCGGTGCGTGCGCAGCAGCGTGTCGCGCTCCTCCGGGCTCGCATGCTCGGCCAGGGCATCGAAGCTCATCACGCGGTAGGTCAGCCAGCCCCAGATCAGCGGCGGAAGAATGAGCACCAGCGGCGGGATCAGCCAGAGCGGCATCGACACCACCAGCGCCAGCAGCGCCAGCGCCGTCAACCCGAGCGAGCGGGCCACGCTGCCGAAGAAGGAAGCCCCCTTCTTCTGTTCCAGGTTCGCGAAGCGCCGCTCGGCCACCAGGCGCGTCAGCGCCGGCGCCATGACGCCCGCCACGACCAGCAGCGACACCACCACGATCAGCGGTGTGGCGGCGAAGACGACCACCAGCGGCGCCAGCATGGCCGTGACGTCGCCCGAGAAGAAGTGTCCGATCCAGGCCCAGAAGCCGGCCAGCAAGGGCCAGGCATCGAGCGCCGCACGGGTCCAGGCGACTGCGGGATCCCAGTAGAAATAGCCGAGCACGGCCGCCAGCGCGACCATGAGGCCGAGCGGCAGCAGCGACAGCAGGATCACCCGCGGGTGCAGGCAGTAGGCGACCGATCGCCAGAAGGAATCGAGGAGAAGACGCATCGGGTGCCGAGGATACCCTCAGCCCTTGCCGACCAGGCGGCGCATGCCGAGCCATTGCTGGGCCCAGAAGCCGCGCCCGTAGTCGCGCACCTGGCCGCGCTCGTCCGGCTCGACCTGGTCGCGGATGCCGGTGGCGTCGTAGCGATCCTCGAAATTGACGGTCCGGAAGAGCATGTCCCACCACGGCAACAGCACGCCGAAGTTGTGGCCGCCCAGCGTCTTCGGCCCCCCGGACTCGTGGCCGATGCCGATGCTGTGGTGCAGGCGATGAAAGCGCGGGCTGATCCACAGGCGTTCGCCTATGGCACCGAAGCTCACGCGCAGATTGGCGTGCTGCAGGCTCTCGCTGAGCTGCGTGAAGGCGACGATCGCAATGAACTGTCCCGGCGCCACGCCGATCAGCTGCGCGACGACGACGATGATCGTGTCGTGGATCAGGTCGTCGAGCAGATGGTTGCGGTTGTCGCTCCACATCGTCATCTGGCGCTGGGAGTGGTGCAGCGAATGCAGCGCCCACCACCAGCGGAAGCGGTGCTGGCCGCGGTGGATCAGGTACTCGACCCCGTCCAGCACCACCAGGTAGATCAGGAACGCGATCCACGGCACGTCGGTCACGCCGGGCCAGAGTTCGTCCAGGTGGGCCGAGCCCCAGCCGGCCGTGCGAACCATGCCCAGCAGGTCGTCGAACAGCGGCTCCACGGCGAAGAACATCGCCAGCCGGAACAGTCCGAGCCGGTGGATCAGCGTGTAGAGGATGTCGGTGCGGACCGCGCGCCGGTCGACCAGCGGCTCGGCCGGCCGCCAGCGCTGCAGCGGCCCGATCACCGCGACCAGCACGGCGATCTGGATCACGCCGACCAGCAGCCAGCCGGTGGCATCGAAGGCGTCCTCGACCCAGCCGCCGAGCCCGACGGCGTAGACCAGCGGCTGCACCGCCGTTTCGAACAGCCACTGCTGCAGGGTCGCGAATTGATCGGTGAGCCAGTCCATTGGCGTGCGATTCCGGTCGAGGACCGAAGGTTCAGGAATGGGCCGCGATCCAGCCACGATAGGCCGGATGCTGCCGCAGCGTCTCGAAACAATAGCCCTTGGCCTTGAGCCCGACGATCAGCGGCTCCAGGTCGGCCGGCGCCCACGGGTCCTTGCGCGACCAGATGCCCAGGTGGGCGAGCAGGATGTCGCCGGGCCGGATCTTGTCGAGCGCCTGCGCCAGCAGCAGCTCATTGCTGAATTTCTCGCTCGGCAGCTCGTCGCCCAGGAAACCCGCCGGCGCCCAGGCCACATGTTCGTAGCCGCAGCCCTTGGCCGCTGCGAGCAGCCGCGGCGAGGTCTTCCCGCCCGGCGCGCGGAACAGCGGCAGCGGCTTCTTGCCCGTGATGAGCTGCAGCCGCTCGGAGGACTTGGCGATGTTGGCGCAGTACTGCGCCGCATCCCAGGTGAACTCGCGGCCGGCAAAGGCGCCGGCTGTTGGACGGATGCGGAAACGCGGCTCGACGCCCTTGACGTCGCCCCGCCAATAGGCGTGGTCGTAGGTGTGGGAGGCGAATTCGTGGCCCTCGGCCGCCCTCGCCTTCCACCACGGCGCCCAATGGTTGTCCAGGCTGTCGCCGTCGGTCTGCGTGCGCTCCGCGGCGGCGAAGAAGGTCGCGCGCACGTCCTGGCGCTTGAGCACTTCGGCCACCAGCGGGGCGACGCCCATGTGGCCGGTATCGAAGGTGAGGTAGACCGGCTTGGCGCAGCCCTGGGCCCACACCGCGCCGGACGCCGCGCCGGCCGCGACCAGCAGCCAGGCCGAGGCGACCCTACGACTTCGCATGGTCGAGCGTCCAGACGCCGTGCGGCGAACGCCCGACGTTGACCTGCCGCACCACCTTGCGGCTCGCCAGGTCGACCACGCTGAGCTTCTTGGCCCAGCGCGACGTCACGTAGAGCGTCTTGCCGTCGGCCGAGACGTCCATGCAGTCGGGTCCGCCCGGCACCGGGTAGGTGTCGGTGACCTGCAGCGTCTGCAGGTCGATCCGGCTGATCGTGTTGGCCACGCGGTTGCTGACGAAGACGCTGCGGCCGTCGCCGGCCGAACGGAAGGCGTGCGCGCCCTTGCCGGTGGGAATCTTGCCGACCAGCTTCGGCTGGGTGCCGGCGACGTCGAACACCTGCACGCCGTCGCTCCCGGTCAGGCCGACCAGCAGCGTCTTGCCGTCGTGGAGGCCGAAGATGTCGGCCGGCATCGGGCCGGTGGCCGTGCGCCAGCGGATGGTCTGCGTGGCCAGGTCGACCGCGATCAGCTCGTCGCTGTCCTGCATCGAGACATAGGCCGTGGTGCTCTTGCCGTCGATCCAGATGTGACTGGGGGTCTTGCCGGTCGGAATGCGCTTGACCAGCTTGGGCTCCTTGCCGTCCCAGCGGTAGAGGTCGACGTGGTTCAGGCGGTTGCCCGCGGTGACGAACCACTTCATGTCCGGAGAGAAGCGCAGGTGGTAGGGATCGATGATTCCGTAGACCACGCGCTGGACGTCGGCCGTGCGCGGATTCAGGAAGGTCAGCGAGTCGCCGGCCGAGTTGGCGACGATCAGCGATTGCTCGTCGGGCGTCAGGTAGAGGTGATGCGGCTCCTTGCCGGTCGGAATACGCAGCTTTTCGGTCCAGCCCTTCGGCTCGATCACGCTCACGGTGGCGTCGAGGGAGTTGAGCACGAAGACCGGCGGCGGTTCGGCGGCCTGCGAAGAAAGCGACGCGCAGACAAGCAAAAAGGCCGCGAAACGGCCTGTGAGAGAGGATGTGGAGCGCAAGGGGGAGATTCCGGAGGAGGATTTGCGATCTTAACGATCGACACCGACTGTTGGCTGACCGGCACGCGCAGTTCGCAGCGCTTCCACCTCTTCGGCCCGCAGCCAGCGCCACTGGCCCGGCAGCAGGTCCTCGGACAGCGCCAGCTGGCCGATGCGCGAGCGATGCAGCGCCTCGACCCGGTTGCCCACGGCCGCCAGCATGCGCTTGACCTGGTGGTACTTGCCTTCGGTGAGCGTCAGGCTCAGGTGCAGCGGTCCGGTGAGTTCGCAGGCCGCGGCCCGCACCGGTTTCGGGTCGTCGTCCAGCACCACGCCGGCGAGCAGACGCGCGACCTGGCTCGGGTCGACCGGGTGCTTGGTCGTCACCTCGTAGACCTTCGGCACATGGTGCTTCGGCGACCCCATCCGGTGAATGAACTGGCCGTCGTCGGTCAGGAGCAGCAACCCCGTGGTGTCCTGGTCGAGCCGTCCGATCGCCTGCACGCCCTGGACTGCGCCCTTGTTCGGCCGCAGCCGCAAAGGCGAAGGCAGCAGCGTGTAGATGCTCGGGTAGGTCGAAGGCTTCTGGGAGCACTCGGTACCGGCCGGCTTGTGCAGCATCAGGTACGCCTTCTCGTGGTACTCCCAGGCCGCGCCCTGGACGGTGAAGCGCAGGCCGTCGGTGGCGAAGTCTTCGCCGGGATCGGTGACCGCGGTGCCGCCGACCGACACGAAGCCCTGCTGCACGAGGCCGGCGCAGACCCGTCGCGTGCCGAAGCCCTGGGTGTAGAGGATTTCTTCGAGATACATCAGTAGCCCAGCGCCAGGCCGGTGTTGCGGCGCGGGTCGTTGGCGCCATAGAAACGGTTGGCGCCCACCGGCTTGCCGCCCAGCGAGGGCGCGCCGACGATGATCGCCGCCAGGTGATTGGCGGGCTGCGCCTCGCCGAGGTTGTGGCCCATGCCGACCAGAATCTTGCGAGTGTCCGGCGAGAGCGCGAACGGCTCGACGTTGGTCACGTCCGGCAGCCACTGCTGGTGAAAGCGCGGCGCGTCCACGGCTTCCTGCACATCCATGCCGTAGTCGATCACGTTGAGGATGCTGTGCAGCACCGTCGTGATGATCCGGCTGCCGCCGGGCGTGCCGACCACGAACACCGGCCGGCCGTCCTTGGTGACGATGGTCGGGCTCATCGAGCTCAGCGGCCGCTTGCCGGGTGCAATGGCGTTGGCTTCGCCCTGGACCAGACCGTACATGTTGGGCTCGCCGATCTTCGCCGTGAAGTCGTCCATCTCGTTGTTGAGCAGCACGCCGGTGCCTGCCGCCGTGAGCTTGGCGCCGAACCAGTCGTTCAGGGTGTAGGTGACCGCCACCGCGTTGCCCCATTGGTCGAGGATCGAATAGTGCGTCGTGTTGCTGCCTTCATGCGGCGCGACACCCGGCTTGATGTCCTTGGAGACGCCGGCCCTGGCCGGATCGATGACGGCGCGGATCTTCTCGGCATAGCGCTTGTCGAGCAGGCGATCGACGGGGTTCTTCACGAAATCCGGGTCGCCCAGGTAGCTGTTGCGGTCGACGTAGGCATGGCGCATGGCCTCGATCTGGTAGTGCACCGCCTGCGCCGATCGAAAGCCGAGCTCCTTGAGCGGGTAGCCTTCGAGGATGTTGAGCATTTCGCAGATCGCCACGCCGCCCGAACTCGGCGGCGGCGCCGAGATCACGCGATAGCCGCGGTAGCCGCATTCGATCGGCACCAGCTCACGCGTCTTGTACTGGTCGAGGTCGGCCTGCGTGATCAGTCCCTTGCCCGCCAGGCTGGAGGCCACGATCGCGCTTCCGACCGGCCCCTTGTAGAAGCCGTCCGGGCCGTGGCGGCTGATCGCCTTGAGCGTCTTCGCGAGGTCTTTCTGGACCAGCTTCTGGCCGACCGCGAAGGGCTCGCCCTTGTTCAGGAAGATCGCGGCGGAGGCCGGGTCCTTGCCGAAATCCGTCGTGGCGGTCGCCAGCATGTCGATGTCGCCCTGCTGGAGCACGAAACCACGCTCGGCCAGTGCGATCGACGGCGCGATCAGCACGCCCCGCTTCATGGTGCCGTAGCGCTCGCGCGCCCATTCGAGGCCGGAGACCGTGCCCGGGACGCCGACCGCCAGATGCCCGCGGGTGCTCAGGCCCTTGACGACCTTGCCGTCCTTGTCCAGATACATGTCGGCCGTCGCGGCCAGCGGCGCCTTCTCGCGGAAATCGAGAAAGGTCCTGCGGCCGTCGGCGAGCTGCACGGTCATGAAGCCGCCGCCGCCGAGATTCCCGGCCGCCGGATAGACCACCGCGAGTGCGTAGCCCACGGCCACCGCCGCGTCGATCGCGTTGCCGCCGCGCTTGAGCACCTTGACGCCGACCTGGGTCGCCAGGTGCTGCGCGCTCACGACCATGCCGTTCTCGGCGGCGACCGGGGCCAGGGAGGCGGCCGGCGCAGCCGCGCCAGCCCATGTGAACACCGCGGCGACAACCAGGCGAAGCGCCGAGGTCCACTGAATCTGTTGCATCGAACTTGTCCCCATGGGCCTCCCGGGCCTCTGTGCACGGGACCGCGTGGAGGGTTTGGAACGCAAACGCGGCGCCGATGCAAAACGCATCGGCGCCGCCTTCTTGTATGGTGGAGCTGGGGGGATTTGAACCCCCGTCCGCAAGCCTTCTTCGCGCAGATCTACATGTTTAGCGGTCTGATTTAAGTCTCGCCACCGGTGTCGCGCAGTCGCACGCTACACCGGCCGCCAGCACCCTATTTTCTCGTCCCGACCCAAGGTACCCGGATCGGAGCCAGCCCATGTAGATTATCTTTGCAGCCGGGAGGCGTCAGATTGCTCTAGCGCCCCCTTGCCCAGCCCATCGGCCTGCTGTTGCAAAGCTCACCGGCAATTAAGCGGCGAGTGCGAAACGTTCGTCGTTTGCAGTTAGTTTGTTTGAATCTGTTTTACGAGCGCATTCAGCTCGACATGCCCCGCTGCGATTCCGAACCCACGTCGAAACCAGTGCAGCCCCAAGCAAGCTATTTTAGGCCTGTTTCAGCAACTGCAAGAGCGCCATGGGAGATGAGATCGCTGCATCGGCCTCCCAGCGGGCCACTTCGGCCTGTTCGCCCATGTAGCCGTAGGTGGCGGCCACCGTCCGCATGCCGGCGGCGCGGCCGGCCATGATGTCGCGCTCGTCGTCGCCGACGTAGACACAATGCACGGGCGCCACGCCCAGCCGGCGCGCGGCTTCGAACAGGGGCTCGGGGTGCGGCTTCGCATACGGCGTGGTGTCGCCACTGACGATCGCCCGGGCCGTCTCGAACAGCGGCATCGCACGCGTCAGCGGCGCGGTGAAGCGAACCGACTTGTTGGTGACGACGCCCCACTGCAGCCCGCGTGCGCGCAGCGCCTCGACCAGTTCGGCCACGCCGTCGAAGACTTGCGTGTTGCGCAGCATCCGCGACTCGTAGTTGACGAAGAATTCCTCGCGCAGCGCCGCGAACTCGGGCGCCTCGGGCGTGAGCCCGAAGGCGACCCCCAGCATGCCCCGGGCGCCGGCGCCGGCCATCGGCCGGTAGCGCTCGAGCGGCAGCGAAGGCAGGCCGCGCTCGGTGCGCATCTGGTCCGCCGCGGCACCGAGGTCGGGGGCGCTGTCGATCAGGGTTCCATCCAGGTCGAACAGGACGGCGTCGATACGGCCCTGCATCACAGGGGCGCCGCCGGCTTCTGGGTGGCGAACATGTAGTTGACGCTGGTGTCGCCGCTGAGCCAGTAGCGGCGAGTCAGCGGGTTGTGTTCCAGGCCGCGGGTATGGCGCAGGTCGAGCCCGGCGGCGCGGCAGTGGCCAGCCAGTTCGCTCGGACGGATCAGTTTCTGGTATTCGTGCGTGCCGCGCGGCAGCATGCCGAGCACGTATTCGGCGCCGACGATCGCCAGCATGAAGGCCTTGAGGTTGCGGTTGATGGTCGAGAAGAAGACCCAGCCGCCGGGCTTCGCGAGATCGGCACAGGCCTTGACGACCGAGGCCGGTTCGGGCACGTGTTCGAGCATTTCCATGCAGGTAACGACGTCGAAGCTGGCCGGCTGTTCGGCCGCCAGCGCCTCGGCGCTGACGGCGCGGTACTTGACGCCGCGCGTGCCGGCCTCGAGCGCGTGCAGCTGCGCCACCTTCAGCGCCTTGTCGGCAAGGTCGATCCCCAGCACCTCGGCGCCCTTGCGCGCCATCGAATCGGCCAGGATCCCGCCGCCACAGCCGATGTCGAGCACCTTGCGGCCGCTGATCGGCGAAATGCCGTCGATCCAGTCGAGACGCAGCGGATTAATTTCGTGCAGCGGGCGGAATTCGCTTTCGAGGTCCCACCAACGGTGCGCGAGTTCGGAGAATTTGGCGAGCTCCGCCGGATCGGCATTCACGGTATCAGTCATGCAGCGATTATGAATCGCCGCGAATTGCTTCGGAATCCGGCAGGTCGAAACCAAATGCCGACATCGGATCGACCATAAAAAAACCCCGCCGAGGCGGGGTTTTCTTCAGTGATTCTTGCAAATCACTTGTTGGGGCGGGTACCGACCACTTCGATTTCCACGCGGCGGTTCTTGGCGCGGCCTTCGGCGGTGCGGTTGTCAGCGATCGGCTGGCTCTTGCCCTTGCCTTCGGTGTACACGCGGTTCTTTTCGATGCCCTTCGAGACCAGATAGGCCTTGACGGCTTCAGCGCGGCGGACCGACAGCTTCTGGTTGTACGCCACGGTACCGATCCAGTCGGTGTGACCCACGGCGATGATCACTTCGAGGTTCACGTCCTTGATCTTCGAGACCAGGTCGTCCAGCTTGGCGCGGCCTTCAGGCTTGAGGACGTACTTGTCGAAGTCGAAGAAAGCGTCAGCAGCGAAGGTAACCTTCGAAGCAGCGACGGCCGGGGGAACCGGAGCCGGCGCCGGAGCGGGAGCAGCAGCCACAGGCGGAGCGGGAACGAGCGCACCGTCGCAACCAGCGGCAGCCGTTGCGGGCGTCCAGTTGGCATCGCGCCAGCACAGTTCGTTGGTGCCGTTCTTCCAGACCAGTTCGCCAGTACCGTTTTGCCAGTTGTCGATCGCCGGGCCGCCATTCGCGGCTGTGACACGGGTCTGCGCGCCGGCGGCAGTGGCGAGCGCAGCGACTGCAAACATCATCGCCACTTTATTCAGTTTCTTCATGGTTCTCCTCTTGGGGAAAAAGCCGCAGCCGCGCTGCGAATCAAGGACGCTTTAAGTGACCACCACCCAAAACGTTGAGGTGATTGTGCCATAGGGTCTTTGGCAAACACCCCGGCAGACGCCCCTGAAGCGCGGGACTGGGGCCGAATACAGGCCATGTGTTGCGGCGGTGCGACACCCTCCGCAGCGTAAAATTCCGCCTCCCTTGCCGTCTGCGTGCCGCCCATGACCTCGTTCGCCAAAGAAACCCTCCCCATCAGCCTCGAAGAGGAAATGCGCCGCAGCTATCTCGATTACGCCATGAGCGTGATCGTCGGGCGGGCCCTCCCCGACGCCCGGGACGGCCTCAAACCGGTGCATCGGCGCGTGCTGTTCGCCATGCACGAGCTCAACAACGACTGGAACCGGCCCTACAAGAAGTCGGCCCGTATCGTCGGCGACGTCATCGGCAAGTACCACCCGCACGGCGACCAGTCGGTCTACGACACGATCGTGCGGATGGCGCAGAACTTCTCGATGCGCCACATGCTGGTCGACGGCCAGGGCAATTTCGGCTCGGTCGACGGCGACATGGCGGCCGCCATGCGCTATACCGAGATCCGGCTGGCCAAAATTGCGCATGAAATGCTGGCCGATATTGACAAGGAAACAGTCGATTTCGGCCCCAATTACGACGGCTCGGAAAAAGAACCGCTGGTATTGCCGAGCAAGCTGCCAAATCTGCTGGTCAATGGCGCCGGCGGTATCGCGGTCGGCATGGCGACCAATATTCCGCCGCACAACCTGAACGAGGTGGTCGACGCCTGCCTGCACCTGCTGCGCCATCCCGAGGCCAGCATCGACGACCTGATGGAGATCGTGCCGGCGCCCGACTTCCCCACGGCCGGGATCATCTACGGCATCAATGGCATCAAGGACGGCTATCGCACCGGCCGCGGCAAGGTCGTGATGCGCGCCCGGTGCCATTTCGAGGACATCGACCGCGGCCAACGGCAGGCGATCATCGTCGACGAGCTGCCCTACCAGGTCAACAAGAAGACGCTGCAGGAGCGCATGGCCGAGCTGGTGCACGAGAAGAAGATCGAAGGCATCAGCCACATCCAGGACGAATCCGACAAGTCGGGCATGCGGCTGGTGATCGAGCTCAAGCGCGGCGAGGTGCCCGAGGTCGTGCTCAACAACCTCTACAAGCAGACCCAGCTGCAGGACACCTTCGGCATCAACATGGTGGCCCTGGTGGACGGCCAGCCCAAGCTGTGCAACCTGAAGGACCTGATCGAGGTCTTCCTGCAGCACCGCCGCGAGGTGGTGACCCGCCGCACGGTATTCACGCTGCGCAAGGCGCGCGAGCGCGGCCACGTGCTCGAAGGCCTGGCCGTGGCGCTGGCCAATATCGACGAGTTCATCGCGATCATTCGCAACGCGCCCACGCCACCGGTGGCCAAGGCCGAACTCATGACCCGCGCCTGGGACAGCAAGCTGGTGCGCGAGATGCTGACCCGCACGCGCGCCGACGGCGGCGTGATCAACGCCGACGACTACCGGCCGGACGGGCTCGAGCGCGAATACGGCATGCATGCCGACGGGCTCTACAAGCTGTCGGACACCCAGGCCCAGGAAATCCTGCAGATGCGCCTGCAGCGCCTGACCGGCCTGGAGCAGGACAAGATCGTCGCCGAGTACAAGGAAGTGATGGCGGAGATCGATGACCTGCTGGACATCCTCGCCAAGCCGGCGCGGGTCTCGGTGATCATCGGCGACGAACTCACCACCATCAAGCAGGAATTCGGCCAGAGCAAGCTCGGCGCCCGCCGCAGCCTGGTCGAGCACAGCGCCTTCGACCTCTCGACCGAAGACCTGATCACGCCCACCGACATGGTCGTGACCCTGTCCCACAGCGGCTACATCAAGAGCCAGCCGCTGGGCGAGTACCGGGCGCAGAAGCGCGGCGGACGCGGCAAGCAGGCCACGGCGACCAAAGAGGACGACTGGATCGACCAGCTGTTCATCGCCAACACGCACGACTACATCCTGTGCTTCTCCAACCGCGGCCGGCTCTACTGGCTCAAGGTCTGGGAAGTTCCGGCGGGCTCGCGCGGATCGCGCGGCCGGCCGATCGTCAACATGTTCCCGCTGCAGGAAGGCGAGAAGATCAACGTGGTGCTGGCGCTCACCGGCGAGAAGCGCACCTTCCCGGCCAACCAGTACGTCTTCATGGCGACCTCGATGGGCACGGTCAAGAAGACCGCGCTCGACGAGTTCAGCAATCCACGCAAGGCCGGCATCATCGCGGTCGACCTCGATCCGGGCGACTACCTGATCGGCGCCGCGCTGACCGACGGCGCCCACGACGTGATGCTGTTCTCGGATGGCGGCAAGGCGGTGCGCTTCGACGAGAACGATGTCCGTCCGATGGGCCGCAATGCCCGCGGCGTGCGCGGCATGACGCTGGAGGACGGCCAGGGCGTGATCGCCATGCTGGTGGCCGAGGACGAGGCGCAGAGCGTGCTCACCGCGACCGAAAACGGTTACGGAAAACGCACAAGCATTACCGAGTACACGCGACACGGCCGGGGAACCAAGGGCATGATCGCGATTCAACAAAGTGAACGTAACGGCAAGGTGGTGGCCGCGACTCTCGTGCATGCCGACGACGAGATCATGCTCATCACCGACAAGGGTGTCCTCGTGCGCACCCGAGTCTCCGAAATCCGCGAACTGGGGCGTGCGACGCAAGGCGTCACCCTGATCGGACTCGACGAAGGCGCCAAGCTCAGCGGGCTGCAGCGCATCGTCGAGAATGACGCGAATATCGAGAATGAACCCGGTGCCGACGATCCTTCCACCCCATCTTCAACGGAGAATCCCAGTGAATAAATTCAAACTCGCGCTTCTGACGGTCGCGCTCGCCGGCAGCTCCCTCGCCATGGCCCAGGACAAGGCGGCGCTGATCAAGCAGTTCATCGACATGCAGCGCCCCGGCATCGAATCGCTGGCGCGCGGGCTGGTCGAGCAATCGAGCGCCCCGATCGCGCAGGCCGGTTCGCAGTACCTGCAGACCCAGGTGCCGGCCGAAAAGCGCGAAGCCGCCGCCAAGGCAGCCGACGCCGAGCTCAAGAAGTACTTCGACGAGGCCTACCCGATCGTGCGCGACAAGGCCGTGCAGCTGGCTCCGGGCGCCCTGACCCCGATCATGGAGCAGAACTTCTCCGAAGAGGAGCTCAAGCAGCTCATGGCCTGGATCAGCTCGCCGCTGAGCAAGAAGTACCAGGAAATCAACCCCAAGCTGCAGACCGCGCTGACGGAAAAGCTGGTGGGCGAGACCCGTGCCACCATCGAACCGAAGATGGTCGCGCTCGACGCCAGTGTCGCCAAGGCACTGGGCGCACCGACCAACGCGGGTGGAGCAGCCAAGGCAGCGCCTGCCAAGGCGCCCGCCAAGAAGTGACGCAGCGCGCGGGTCCGCGCCCGTACAACTTTTCCGCCGGTCCGGCCGCGATGCCGGAGGCGGTGCTGCAGCGCGCCGCCTCCGAGATGCTGGACTGGCACGGCAGCGGCATGGGCGTGATGGAGATGAGCCATCGCGGCAAGGAGTTCGGCGCGATCTGCACCCAGGCCGAGGCCGACATCCGCGCCCTGCTCGCCGTGCCGGCGCAGTTCCATATCCTCTTCATGCAGGGCGGCGGCCTCGGCGAGAACGCGATCGTGCCGATGAATCTCTCGCGCGGAACCCGCGCGGACTTCGTTGTCACGGGCAGCTGGAGCGCCAAGTCGCAGAAGGAAGCGCAGCGCTACTGCGAGGCGAAGATCGCGGCGACCAACGCGGCCGACCAGCACACGCGACTGCCGGACCCGGCGACCTGGCAGCTGTCGGCGGATGCCTCCTACGTGCACGTCTGCACCAACGAGACCATCAACGGCATCGAGTTCCAGCAGTTGCCGGACCTGGCCGCGCTCGGCAGCAAGGCGCCGCTGGTGATCGATTTCTCCTCGCACGTGGCGTCGCGGCCGGTCGACTGGTCGCGCGTGGGACTGGCCTTTGGCGGCGCCCAGAAAAACCTCGGACCGGCCGGCCTCACGATCGTGATCGTGCGCGACGATCTGCTGGGGTCTGCCCTCGAGATCTGTCCCAGCGCCTTCAACTACAAGACCGTGGCGGACAACCAGTCGATGTACAACACGCCCCCGACCTGGGGCATCTACATCGCCGGCCTGACCTTCCAGTGGCTCGCGCAGCAGACCGAAGGCGAACTCACGGGCATCGCGGCCATGGAAGCGCGCAACATCGCCAAGGCGCGGCTGCTGTACGACTTCATCGACGGCTCGGACTTCTAYGCCAACAAGGTCGACCCCGGTTGCCGCTCGCGCATGAACGTGCCCTTCTTCCTCGCCGACGAGAGCCGCAACGATGCCTTTCTGGCAGGCGCGCGCGAGGCCGGGCTGCTGCAGCTCAAGGGCCACAAGTCGGTCGGCGGCATGCGCGCGAGCATTTACAACGCCATGCCGCTGGCCGGCGTGCAGGCCCTGGTGGGCTACATGCGAGAATTCGAGCGGTCGCGTGCGTAGAGGCACGCGCCACCGACCGAATGACCGCACCAGAACCCACGCCCTCCGTCCCTGACACCTCCTCCGGCCTGGCCGATCTGCGCGTGCAGATCGACTCGCTCGACCAGCAGCTTCTCGACCTCCTGAACCGGCGCGCCCGCGTTGCCGAACAGGTCGGCGAGGTCAAGAAGCGCGAAGGCACGCCCTTCTTCCGTCCCGATCGCGTCGCGCAGGTGATCGAGAAGATGCAGCAGAGCAACGGCGGCCCGCTGAAGGCGCTGCACGTCGCTGCCATCTGGCGCGAGATCATGTCGGCCTGCCTGGCCCTCGAATCGCCGCAGCGCGTCGCCGTGCTCGGCCCCGAGGGCACCTTCTGCGAACAGGCCGCGGTCGAGTACTTCGGCGGCGCCGCCGACCTGGTCTATTGCGCCAGCTTCGACGAGGTCTTCCATGCCACCGCGGCCGGCAGCGCGCAGTACGGCGTGGTCGGCGTCGAGAACTCCACCGAAGGCGTGGTCACCCGATCGCTCGACCTGTTCCTGCATTCGCCCACCCACGTGGTCGGCGAGGTCAGCCTGCTGGTGCGCCATCACCTGCTGCGCTCGAGCAATTCCCTCGAAGGCGTCGAGGCCGTGCTGGCCCATCCGCAGGCGCTGGCGCAGTGCCAGACCTGGCTCGCGAAGCACCTGCCGAATGCGGAGCGGCGCGCCGTCTCCAGCAACGCCGAAGGCGCCCGGCTGGCGGCGGGCAATCCGGCCTGGGCCGCGCTCGCGAGCGAGCGCGCGGCCACCCGCTTCGGGCTGCACATCGTCGCCCATGCGATCCAGGACGACTCCTACAACCGCACCCGTTTCGCCATCATCTGCCTGCCCCAGACGCTGGCGATGCCGCCGGCCTCGGGCCGCGATTGCACCAGCCTGGTGGTGTCGGTGCCGAACCAGCCCGGCGCGGTCCACGACCTGCTGATGCCGCTCAAGACCAACAACGTCTCGATGACCCGCTTCGAATCGCGGCCGGCTCGCACCGGCCAGTGGGAGTACTACTTCTACATCGACCTCGACGGGCATCCCTCGCAGCCCAACGTCGCCGCCGCGCTCGTCGAACTGCGCAAGCTGTGCGCGTTCTACAAGGTTCTCGGCGCCTACCCCATCACGGCCTGAGGGCAGCGGACGATGTTCGAACAGTTGGGTCTGATCGGCTGCGGATTGATGGGCGGCTCGTTCGCGCTGGCGCTCAAGCGCGCCAAGCTCGTCAAGCGGGTGGTGGGCTACAGCAAGTCGCCCTCCACCACCGAGCGCGCCCGGCAGCTCGGCGTGATCGACGTCGCCGCACCCTCGGCGCTGCTCGCGATGTCGGGCGCGGACCTGGTGCTGATCGCGGTTCCCGTGGGCGCTTCCGAACAGACTTTCAAGGCCATCCGCCACGGCATCACGGACCAGACGCTGGTGATGGACGTGGGCTCGACCAAGGGCGACGTCATCGAGGCCGCGCGGCGCGGCCTGCAGGACCAGATCGGCGCCTTCGTCCCCGCGCATCCGATCGCCGGCAAGGAAGTGGCGGGCGTCGAGCATGCGGATGCCGCCCTCTACGCCGGGCGCCAGGTGGTGCTGACGCCGATCAAGGCCACGCTGCGCTCGAATGTCCAGCGTGCCACGCAGGTCTGGACCGGCATCGGCGCCAAGGTGGTGACGATGACGCCCGAGGCGCACGACAGCGCCTTCGCTGCCGTCAGCCACCTGCCCCACCTGCTGGCCTTCGCGTTCACCAATGCGATCGCCGCCAATCCGCAAGGCGGACGCTTTCTGGAACTGGCCGGCCCGGGTTTCCGCGATTTCACGCGCATCGCGGCCGGCGACCCGACCATGTGGCGCGACGTGCTGCTGGCCAATCGCGACCAGGTGCTGCTCCAATCGCGCGCCTTTCGCGATGCATTGGCCGAGCTCGAAGCATTGATGAGCGCGGGCAACGCGCAGGCGCTCGAAGACGCGATCGCAGCCGCCAGCCGGGTGCGGGCCCAATGGCAGCCCGGCGCCGCCGCTTCGCCCGACTGATTCGACACCCTCTCCCAGGCCTGCCCACCTCGGCTGACATGTTCTCAACACCTTTCCTCGACATTCCGCCGTTGGCGGGGGCGGCCGGCACGGTTCGCCTGCCGGGCTCCAAGAGCATCTCCAACCGCGTGCTGCTGCTGGCCGCACTGGCCAGCGGCACGACCACCGTGCACGACCTGCTCGACTCGGACGACACGCAGGTGATGCTCGACGCGCTGGCGGCGCTGGGTTGCGGCATCGAGCGCACCGGCGACAGGCTGCGCATCGAAGGCCTCGGCGGAAAGCTGCGAACGCCCTCGGCCTCCCTGTTCCTCGGCAATGCGGGCACCGCGATGCGGCCGCTGACCGCCGCGCTCGCGCTGCTCGGCGGCGAGTTCGAGCTGCGCGGCGTGCCGCGGATGCACGAGCGGCCGATCGGCGACCTGGTCGACGCGCTGACGCAGCTCGGCTGCCGCATCGACTACCTCGGCAACCCGGGCTTCCCGCCGCTGCGGATCCATCCGGTCGCGCTCCACGCGCTCCAGCTCGACGCCCCGATCCGCGTGCGCGGCGACGTCTCGAGCCAGTTCCTCACGGCGCTCCTGCTGGCGCTGCCGCTGGCGTCCCAGGCACCCGCCCCCACGCTGCCCGAGGGAGCGGCCCCGCCTGGGGACGGCCCGGCGGCAGGGCGCGACATCGTGATCGAGGTGATCGGCGAACTGATCTCCAAGCCCTACATCGAGATCACGCTGAACCTGCTCGCTCATTTCGGCATCGCGGTGCAGCGCCACGGCTGGGAGCGCTTCACGATTCCGGCCGGCAGCCGCTACAGCTCGCCCGGCGATATCCACGTCGAAGCCGATGCCTCGTCGGCCAGCTACTTCATCGCGCTCGGCGCCATCGCCAACGGCGCGGGCATCCGGATCGAAGGCGTCGGCGCCGACTCGATCCAGGGCGACATCCGCTTCATCGATGCCGCCCGGCAGATGGGCGCGCACATCGACAGCGGGCCGAACTGGCTCGCGATCTCGCGCGCGGCCTGGCCCCTGAAGGCGATCGACATCGACGCCAACCACATTCCCGATGCCGCCATGACCCTGGCCGTGATGGCGCTGTACGCCGACGGCCCAAGCACGCTGCGCAACATCGCCAGCTGGCGCGTGAAGGAAACCGACCGTATCGACGCCATGGCCAACGAGCTGCGCAAGCTCGGCGCCACGGTCGAGGACGGGCCGGACTTCATCCGCGTCCATCCGCTGGCAGCGGCGGATTGGCGGGTGGCCAGCATCAAGACCTACGACGACCACCGCGTGGCGATGTGCTTCTCGCTGGCGGCCTTCAACCCGGCCGGCGTCGGGGTGCGCATCCTGGAGCCGCACTGCGTGGCCAAGACCTTTCCGGACTACTTCGAAACCCTGTTCTCGGTGGCCGAGGCCGCCGAGGTGCCGGTGATCTGCATCGACGGCCCGACCGCTTCGGGCAAGGGCACGCTGACGGTCGAGGTCGCGCGGCAGCTCGGCTACCACTACCTCGACTCGGGCTCGCTGTACCGCGTGACGGGGCTCGCGATGCGCCGCCAGGGCCTCGACGCGCTGCCCGAGCACGAGACGCAAATCGCCGAACTGGCGCGCGCGCTGCCCCTGGCCTTCAGCGAAGGCAAGGTGCTGCTGGCCGGCGAGGACGTGAGCGACGCGATCCGCACCGAAGCCGCCGGCATGGACGCCTCCCGTGTCTCGGCGCTGCCGGCCGTGCGCACCGCGCTGCTGGCACTGCAACGCAGCTTCCGCCGCCTGCCCGGCCTGGTGGCCGACGGGCGCGACATGG
The DNA here is from genome assembly GCF_052114385.1 of Variovorax sp. M-6. Taxonomy (NCBI): domain Bacteria; kingdom Pseudomonadati; phylum Pseudomonadota; class Betaproteobacteria; order Burkholderiales; family Comamonadaceae; genus Variovorax; species Variovorax sp. M-6. The sequence continues at coordinate 235,190 of NZ_JBFREQ010000001.1, forward strand.
GCACGGTGATATTCCCCGACGCCGAACTCAAGGTCTATCTCACCGCGAGCGCCGCGCAGCGCGCCGAGCGGCGCCATAAGCAATTGATTTCAAAGGGTATTTCAACTACAATAGTCAGCCTTCGCGCCGACCTGGAAGCGCGCGACCTGCGGGATTCGTCCCGCAAGGTGGCGCCGCTCAAGCCGGCGCCCGATGCCCGCCTCCTGGACAACTCCTCGCTTTCGGTCGAGCAATCGATCGAGCAGGTGCTGCTCTGGTGGCAGGAAGTACAGCCTTTCAAGTCGTCTTGATCGGCATTTCGATCCAGCAGGTCCCCGCCGCGCGACAGCGCACCGGCCTGCTGGTTGTTCAACCCTAACCGGGCCCCAAAGCCCACACAACCGCCGTCTCCAGACCCAAGCCAGTCGCAATCGTGCTGCTGCAAACCCTGCGTGACGGAAGGAAAAACACATGTCTGAATCTTTTGCCGACCTATTCGAAGAATCCCTGAAGCGTTCGGAGATGCGCACCGGTGAGGTCATCACCGCCGAAGTCGTGCGTGTCGAACACAACCACGTCGTGGTCAACGCAGGCCTCAAGTCCGAAGCCTATGTGCCGATCGAAGAGTTCAAGAACGACAAGGGCGAGCTCGAAGTCCAGGCCGGCGATTTCGTTTCGGTGGCCATCGGCAGCGTCGAAAACGGCTACGGCGACACCATCCTCTCGCGCGACACCGCCAAGCGTCTGGCTTCGTGGCTCGCGCTCGAGAAGGCCCTCGAATCCGGCGACTTCGTCACCGGCACCACGAGCGGCAAGGTCAAGGGCGGCCTCACGGTTCTGGTCAACGGCATCCGCGCCTTCCTGCCGGGTTCGCTGATCGACACGCGTCCGATCAAGGACCTGACCCCCTACGAGAACAAGACCCTCGAATTCAAGGTCATCAAGCTCGACCGCAAGCGCAACAACGTGGTGCTCTCGCGCCGCGCCGTGGTCGAAGCCAGCATGGGCGAAGAACGCGCCAAGCTGATGGAAACCCTGAAGGAAGGCGCAGTCGTGCGCGGCGTCGTCAAGAACATCACCGAATACGGTGCGTTCGTCGACCTCGGCGGCATCGACGGTCTGCTGCACATCACCGACATGGCATGGCGCCGCGTCCGCCACCCGAGCGAAGTGGTGCAGGCCGGCCAGGAAATCACCGCCAAGATCCTCAAGTTCGATACCGAGAAGAACCGTGTCTCGCTGGGTCTGAAGCAGATGGGCGACGACCCGTGGATGGGCGTTTCGCGCCGCTACCCGCAATCGACCCGCCTGTTCGGCAAGGTCACGAACATCGCCGACTACGGCGCGTTCGTCGAACTCGAACCCGGCATCGAAGGCCTGGTGCACGTCTCCGAAATGGACTGGACCAACAAGAACATCGCGCCGAACAAGATCGTCTCGCTGGGCGACGAAGTCGAAGTCATGGTCCTCGAGATCGACGAAGACAAGCGCCGCATCAGCCTCGGCATGAAGCAGTGCAAGGCCAACCCGTGGCAAGAGTTCGCCCAGAACACCAAGCGCGGCGATCGCGTCAAGGGCCCGATCAAGTCGATCACCGACTTCGGCGTGTTCGTGGGCCTGGCTGCCGGCATCGACGGCCTGGTTCACCTGTCGGACCTCTCGTGGAACGAAACCGGCGAAACCGCCGTTCGCAACTACAAGAAGGGCCAGGAAGTCGAAGCGATCGTGCTGGCCGTCGATGTCGACCGCGAGCGCATCTCGCTGGGCATCAAGCAGCTCGACAGCGATCCGTTCACCACCTTCACGACCGTGAACGACAAGGGCCAGATCGTGACCGGCAAGGTCAAGACGGTCGACGCCCGCGGTGCCGAGATCGACCTCGGTGAAGACATCATCGGCTACCTGCGCGCCAGCGAAATCTCCCGCGACCGCGTGGAAGATGCACGCAATGTGCTCAAGGAAGGCGACGAAGTCACGGCCGTGGTGGTCAATGTGGATCGCAAGACCCGCAACATCCAGCTGTCGATCAAGCAGAAGGACATGGTCGACGAGCAAGGCGCCATGGCCAGCCTGAGCCAGCAGTCGGCACGCGAGAACGCGGGCACGACCAGCCTGGGCGCCCTGCTGCGCGCCAAGCTGGACAACAGCGACAAGTAAGCTGAGTCCGGGGACAGAGCTGGCGCCTGGCGCCGCTCTGTCCTTTTTTTTCGTCCTACATTTCTCTTTGCCATGACCCGCTCCGATCTCGTCGAGGAACTCGCAGCCCGCTTCGCGCAGCTGACGCACCGCGATGCCGAATACGCCGTCAAGACCATCCTGGACGCGATGGGCGACGCGCTGGTGCGCGGGCATCGCATCGAGATCCGCGGCTTCGGCAGCTTCACGGTGAACCGGCGCCCGCCACGCATCGGACGCAATCCGCGTTCGGGCGAGAGCGTGCAGATCCCCGAGAAGCGCGTGCCTCACTTCAAGCCGGGCAAGGCCCTGCGCGAAGCGGTCGATGCGCGCACGGCGCTGCTCGACGCAGAGAAGCAGAAACGCGGCTGAGGATCCAGCCGACATAGAATTCCCCGGCCAACGGGGACCCGCATGAAATATCTCCTGTGGCTGCTCAAGGCAGCCATTTTTTTTACCCTCTTTGCCTTCGCGCTGAACAACCAGCACGACGCCACCGTCTACTTCTTCTTCGGCACTTCGTGGCGCGCGCCGCTGGTGCTGGTGGTGCTGGCCGCCTTCGCGGGCGGCCTCGTGGTGGGTGCGCTCGGCATGCTGCCGGGCTGGTGGAAGCACCGCAGCGCGGCGGCGCAACTGCCCGCGGCACCGGTCCCGCCCACGACCGCCTCGAGCACCCCGGCACCGCCCGCGGCCGCCACCGACCTGCCCGCCGTGCGTCAACATGGACTTTGATTTCAGCTGGTTGCTGCTCGGCCTGCCGCTTGCCTTCGTGCTCGGCTGGCTGGCTTCGCGCTTCGACCTGAGGCAGCTCAGGATCGAGAACCGCCAGGCCCCCAAGGCCTACTTCCGCGGCCTCAACTTCCTGCTCAACGAGCAGCAGGACCAGGCCATCGATGCCTTCATCGAGGCGGTCCAGAACGACCCCGACACGCAGGAACTGCACTTCGCGCTCGGCAACCTGTTCCGCCGGCGCGGGGAGTACCAGCGCGCGGTGCGCGTGCACGAGCACCTGCTGGGCCGGGGCGACCTGAGCCGTGCCGACCGCGACCGCGCGCAGCACGCGCTGGCGCAGGATTTCCTGCGCGCCGGGCTGCTCGACCGCGCCGAAGCCGCGCTGCAGAAGCTCGAAGGGACTCGCTACGAGAACGAGGCCAGGCTGTCGCTGCTGGCGATCTACGAACGCTCGCGGGAATGGGCGCAGGCCGAGGACGTCGCCCAGAAGCTCGACGAATCCGAGCAGGCCAGCTACAGCGCCCGGCGGGCCCACCACCTGTGCGAACAGGCGGCCGAGCGCGTGGCCGGCGGCGACCCGGACGCCGCGGCGCGGCTGCTGCTGCAGGCGGTCGCGCTGGCGCCGGAGGCGCCGCGTCCGGCGATCGACACCGCCACCCTGCAACTGCGCAAGGGCGACGCGGCGGCCGCTTTCGACACCCTGGCGGCACTGAGTGAAACGGCGCCGCTGGCGCTTCCGCTGTATGCCGCGGCCATGCAGCAGGCCGCGGTCGCGTCCCAACGCTCGGGCGAGGCGCTCGCGCTGCTGCAGCGCCGCTATGTCGCATCGCCCTCGATCGACGTGCTCGAGGCGATCATCGCGCTCGGCGGCACGCCGGCATTGCCCGAAGACGCCCCGTCGGACGATGCGGCGACCTCGCCCGAGCCGCGCGACGGCTACATCGCCCACCTGGCGCATCACCCGTCCCTGGTGGCGGCGTCGCGCTGGCTCGCGGGCGAACGCTTCGAGAACGAGCAGTTCCACCCCCAGGTGCAGCGTTCGCTCGACCAGGCGACCCGGCCGCTGATGCGCTACCGCTGTGCAGCCTGCGGCTTCGAGGCCCACCAGTACTTCTGGCATTGCCCGGGTTGCCAGGCCTGGGACAGCTACCCGCCGCGGCGCGTCGAGGAACTCTAGAGAACAAGGCCCCCACGCTCCCTCACTGCGTGTGGTCGCTGCCCCCCGAGGGGGCCGCAGGCCGCCTTGGGGCGGCCCGGCACCGGCCTTCCCCCGGCGGCGCTTCGCCGCTATCATGTTCCGCGCCGGGCGCACTCGGCGCGCGGTGGGGCGTTTCGGCGCTTCTCACACCATGTCAGGGAGAGAAAAAATGATGAAGAAGATCGTGGCCATCGCGGCCATGTTGTTTGCGGTCGCCTCCTGGGCGGCGGTCGACGTCAACAAGGCGACCGACGCGGAGCTCGATGGCGTCAAGGGCGTGGGCCCGGCGCTCTCCAAGCGCATCATCGAAGCGCGCAAGGAGGCGCCGTTCAAGGACTGGCCGGACTTCATGACCCGGGTCAAGGGCGTGAAGGAGAAGGCGGCGACCAAGCTGTCGGCCGAAGGCCTGACGGTGAACGGCCAGGCCTTCGGTGCCGCGCCCGCGCCGGCGCAGGTTGCCAAGAGCGAGGCGAAGGCCGAGCCGAAGAAGGCCGCCGCCGGGGCCGCCAAGGCGGCTTCCAAGCCCTGAACACGCGCACGGCGCACGAGCGCCGTCGCTGATGCAAAGCCGCCCCCGGGGCGGCTTTTTCGTTGCCGCGCTGATCCGGCGCGGCGCCGCCGATGGCAGGGAAATGCCCGAGCGGTGGCCCGATATTTGCACGTATGCTGCCCGTCGCCTGTTCACATTCGCACGTTCCGGAGAGCCCATGAATCACAAGTTCGGCATCGCACTCGCTGGCCTCACCCTCTGCGCGGCAACCGTCGCGCAGACCAAGTGGGACCTTCCCACGGCCTACCCCGCCACCAATTTCCACACCGAGAACATCACGCAGTTCGCCAGTGACGTCGACAAGGCCAGCGGCGGCAAGTTCAAGATCACGGTGCATCCCAATGCGGCCCTGTTCAAGGCCCCGGAGATCAAGCGCGCGGTGCAGGGCGGCCAGGCGCAGATGGGCGAGATCCTGCTCGTGAACTACCAGAACGAATGGCAGATGTTCGGTGCCGACGGCATCCCCTTCCTGGCCGACAGCTACGACGCCGGCTGGAAGCTCTACCAGGCCCAGAAGCCGGTGCTCGAGAAGAAGCTGGCCGAGCAAGGCATGATGCTGCTCTACGCGGTGGCCTGGCCGCCCCAGGGCATCTTCGTGAAGAAGGAGATCGCCTCGGCCGCCGACCTCAAGGGGGTGAAGTGGCGCGCCTACAGCCCGGCCACCGCGCGCATCGGCGAACTCGTCGGCGCCCAGCCCGTGACGGTGCAGCAAGCAGAGCTGTCGCAGGCCATGGCCACCGGCGTGATCGAGTCCTACATGTCCTCCGGCTCGACCGGCTACGACACCAAGACCTACGAATACATCAAGAACTTCTACGACACCCAGGCCTGGCTGCCCAAGAACGCGGTGCTGGTCAACAAGAAGGCCTTCGACGCCCTGGACAAGCCCTCGCAGGAAGCGCTGCTCAAGGCGGGTGCCGAAGCCGAGAAGCGCGGCTGGGAGGTGTCGAAGAAGAAGAACCTCGAGTACCTTGACCTGCTGAAGAAAAACGGCATGACCATTCACGCGCCCTCGCCCCAGCTCAAGACCGACATGAAGAAGGTCGGCGACACCATGATCAAGGAATGGCTCGAGAAAGCCGGACCCGAAGGACAGACCGTGATCGACGCCTACAGGAAGATGTAGGGGTGAAGGTCCGGCCAGCAATGCGCAAGACACTCGACTTCCTCTACGACAGCGCCGCCGCTCTGGCGGCGCTTTTCATGGTCGGCCTGCTGGTGATGGTGCTGCTGTCGATCGTCGGACGGCAACTGCACTTCAACATCCCCGGCATCGACGCCTATGCCGGCTACCTGATGGCCGGCAGCGGCTTCCTGGCGCTGGCCCACACGCTGAAGCGCGGCGAGCACATCCGCGTCACCCTGATCGTCTCGCGGCTGAATCCGGCCGGCCGCCGCTGGCTGGAGCGCTGGGCCTGCGCCGCCGCCGCGCTGCTCGCGGCGCTGTTCGCCTTCTACAGCGTGCGGCTGGCCTGGCAATCGCACGGCTACAACGACATCTCCACCGGCAACGACGCGACGCCCCTGTGGCTGCCGCAGTTGAGCATGGCCCTCGGCGCCGTGGTGTTCGCGATCGCCACCGTCGATGAATTCTTCGTCGAATGGAACGGCCGACCGCTCCAGATGAACGCCGAGGCACTGCGCCATGAGTGACATCGCGATTGCGGGCCTGCTGATCCTCACGCTGTTCCTGATTCTGGGCAGCGGCGTCTGGATCGGGCTCACGCTGTCGGGTGTCGCCTGGATCGGCATGCAGCTGTTCTCCGCCCGCCCGGCCGGCGACGCGATGGCGGTCACGATCTGGGGCTCGGCCTCGGGCTGGACGCTGACGGCGCTGCCGCTGTTCCTCTGGATGGGCGAGATCCTGTTCCGCACCAAGCTGTCGCAGGACATGTTCAAGGGGCTCGCCCCCTGGATGCAGAGCCTGCCCGGGCGGCTGCTCCACACCAATGTGGCCGGCTGCGCCGTGTTCGCCGCGGTGTCGGGGTCCAGCGCCGCCACGTGCGCGACCATCGGCAAGATGACGCTGCCCGAGCTCAAGCGGCGCGGCTATCCCGACGACATGGTGATCGGTACCCTGGCCGGCGCCGGGACACTGGGCCTGCTGATCCCCCCCTCGATCATCATGATCGTCTACGGCGTGAGCGCCGACGTCTCGATCGCACGGCTCTTCATCGCCGGCGTTCTGCCGGGCATCCTGCTGGCTGTGCTGTTCTCCGGCTACATCGCGGTCTGGGCGCTGCTGCACCCGGAGCGGGTGCCGCCGGCCGATCCGCCGATGCCGTTCACCGAGAAGCTGCGCGCCTCGCTGAGCCTGATTCCGGTCGCCTTGCTGATCCTCTCGGTGCTGGGCTCGATCTATGCGGGCATCGCCACCGCCACCGAGGCCGCCGCCGTGGGCGTGGTCGGCGCGCTGATCATCTCGGCGCTGCAGGGCTCGCTCGACTGGAGCACCTTCAAGGAATCGCTGCTGGGCGCGACGCGGCTCTACTGCATGATGGCGCTGATCCTCGCCGGCGCCGCCTTCCTGACGCTTTCGATGGGCTACATCGGGCTGCCGCGGCACCTGGCCGAGTGGATCGGCTCGCTCGGGCTGTCGAAGTTCCAGCTCATCATGATGCTGGCCCTGTTCTACATCGTGCTGGGCTGCTTCCTCGACGGCATCTCGATGGTCGTGCTGACGATGGGCGTGATCATGCCGACGGTGCTGGCCGCCGGGATCGACCCAGTCTGGTTCGGCATCTTCATCGTGCTGGTGGTGGAGATGGCGCAGATCACGCCGCCGGTGGGCTTCAACCTGTTCGTACTGCAGGGCATGACCGGTCGCGACCTGATCTACATCGCGCGCGTCACGCTGCCGATGTTCTTCCTGATGGTGGCGGCGGTCCTGATCATCTATTTCGCGCCGCAGCTCGTCACCTGGTTGCCGCAGCAGATGGCGCCGTGAGAGCATTGCGCCCCACATGCCTCTCTACGTCATCGCTATTTGTGCCGGCGCCTCCATCGGCGCCTTGAGCCGCTGGGGCCTCAACAACTGGCTGTCGGCACCGGGCTCGCTGCCATGGGGCACGCTGGCGGCGAACCTCGTCGGCGGCTACCTGATCGGCATCGCGGTCGCGACGTTCCAGGCCATGCCGCAGCTCGATCCGGTCTGGCGGCTGGCGCTGATCACCGGCTTCCTAGGCGGTCTCACCACCTTCTCGAGCTTCTCGGCCGAGGTCGTCGCGATGCTGATGGAGGACCGCCTCGCGCTCGCGCTGGGCACCGCCGCACTGCACGTGGCCGGCTCACTGGCCCTCACCTGGCTCGGCATTCGCACGGCGCAGCAGTTCATCGTCGCCTGATCCGGGGATTGACCGCGGGGTCGGTCGATAGAATCGCCCGCAATGCCCCTTGTCTTCCTCGTCGCGCTCCCCTTCATCGCCAGCGTGCTCGCCGCACTGCTGCCGTCGAACGCGCGCAACCGGGAGTCGACGCTGGCGGGCCTGGTCGCGCTGGGCTGCGCGGTCCAGGTCGGGTGGCTGTTCCCGAGCCTTTCCAACGGCAACGTGATCCGCCAGCAGGTCGAGTGGCTGCCCGCGCTCGGCCTCGACCTGTCGTTCCGCATGGACGGCTTCGCCTGGCTCTTCTGCATGCTGGTGCTGGGGATCGGCACGCTGGTGGTGCTCTACGCGCGCTACTACATGTCGGCCTCCGACCCGGTGCCGCGCTTCTTCTCGTTCTTCCTCGCCTTCATGGGCGCGATGATGGGCGTGGTGCTGTCGGGCAACCTGATCCAGATGGTGATGTTCTGGGAGCTCACCAGCCTGTTCTCGTTCCTGCTGATCGGCTACTGGCACCACCGGCGCGATGCGCGGCGCGGCGCCAGCATGGCGCTCACCGTCACCGCCGCCGGCGGCCTGTGCCTGCTGGCCGGCGTGCTGATCCTCGGCCGCATCGTCGGCAGCTACGACCTCGACCTGGTGCTGGCCTCGGGCGACGAGATCCGCGCGCATTCGCTCTATCCGGTCGTGCTGGTGCTGGTACTGCTCGGCGCCTTCACCAAGAGCGCGCAGTTCCCGTTCCACTTCTGGCTGCCGCGTGCGATGGCGGCCCCGACACCGGTCTCGGCCTACCTGCACTCGGCCACCATGGTGAAGCTCGGCGTGTTCCTGCTGGCACGGCTGTGGCCGGTGCTCTCGGGCACCGAGGCATGGTTCTGGCTGGTGAGCGGCGCCGGCGCGATCACGCTGCTGCTCGGTGGCTACATCGCGATGTTCCAGCGCGACCTCAAGGCGCTGCTGGCCTACTCGACGATTTCCCACCTCGGGCTCATCACGCTGCTGCTCGGCCTCAACAGCCCGCTGGCGGCGGTCGCGGCGGTCTTCCACATCATGAACCACGCGACCTTCAAGGCCTCGCTGTTCATGGCGGCCGGCATCATCGACCACGAGACCGGCACCCGCGACATCCGCAAGCTCAGCGGGTTGCTGAAGCTGATGCCGATCACCGGCACGCTGGCGATCATCGCCAGCGCATCGATGGCCGGCGTGCCGCTGCTCAACGGTTTTCTTTCGAAGGAGATGTTCTTCGCCGAGACCGTCTTCATCCAGTCGACCCCCTGGGTCGACAAGAGCCTGCCGGTCATCGCCACGCTGGCGGGCATCTTCAGCGTCGCCTATTCGGCGCGCTTCGTCTTCGATGTCTTCTTCGGTCCGCCCTGCGGTCCCGACGTACCGAAACAGCCTCATGAACCGCCGCACTGGATGCGCGTGCCGGTCGAGCTGCTGGTGCTGATCTGCCTGGTGGTCGGGGTGGCGCCGGCCTGGTCGGTGGGCGCCTTCCTCGCCGCGGCGGCCACGCCGGTGGTCGGCGGCGAACTGCCCGCCTACAGCCTGGCGCTGTGGCACGGCTTCAACCTGCCCCTGCTGATGAGCTTCATCGCGCTGGCGGGCGGTGCGCTGCTCTATCTGATGCACCGACGCCGCCGCCGCCACGGCGCCCTCGAGCAAACGCCGCTGCTGCATGGCCTCGACGGCCAGCGCGTCTTCGAGAACGTGATGGCCCGGCTCAGCGAGGCCGGCCGCCGCAGCCGCCGCCTGCTCGGCACGCGCCGGTTGCAGACGCAGTTGCTGCTGCTGGTCGCGGTCGCGGTGGCGGGCGCCGGCGCCGCGCTCTGGAACACGCCGGTGACCCGCGGCGCGCGCGAGCCGCTGCCGTTCTCGCCGATGTTCGCGATGACCTGGCTGATCGGCGCGGTCTGTGCGCTGAGCGCGGCCTGGCAGGCCAAGTTCCACCGGCTGGCTTCGCTGATGCTGGCCTCCGGCGCGGGGCTGGTGTGCTGCATCACCTACATCTGGTTCTCGGCGCCCGACCTGGCGCTGACCCAGCTGGTGGTGGAAGCCGTGACCACCGTGCTGATCCTGCTCGGCCTGCGCTGGCTGCCGATGCGCAATGCGCAAGCCGACCCCGAGCGCAACGGCCTGCGGCCGCTGGCGCGGCGCGGGCGCGACCTCGCGATCGCGATCGCGGCCGGCGCCGGCCTCGGGGCGCTGGCCTGGACCGTGATGACCCGCAATTTCCCGCAGAGCATCTCGCCCTTCTTCCTCGACCATGCACTGACCGACGGCGGCGGCAGCAACGTGGTCAACGTGATGCTGGTCGACTTCCGCGGCTTCGACACCTTCGGCGAGATCACGGTGCTGGGCGTGGTGGCGCTGACCGTGTACGCGCTCCTGCGCCGCTTCCGTCCGGCGATCGAATCGATGGCGCTGCCGATCCAGCAGCGCCTGCAGCCGGACGACGGCAGCAGCGACCTGATCAACCCGCGCCGGGCCAAGGACACCGCGGTCGGCTACCTGATGGTACCGGCCGTGCTGGTGCGGCTGCTGCTGCCGCTGTCGGTGCTGGTGTCGGTCTACTTCTTCATGCGCGGCCACAACCAGCCGGGCGGCGGCTTCGTCGCCGGGCTCGTGATGTCGGTGGCGCTGGTGCTGCAGTTCCTCGTCTCGGGCACCGAGTGGGTCGAAGAGCACCTGCGCATCTACCCCCGGCGCTGGATCGCGGTCGGCCTGCTGCTGGCGCTGGCCACCGGCGGCGGGGCCGTGGCGCTGGGCTACCCCTTCCTCACCACCCACACGGCGCACCTGCACCTGCCGCTGCTGGGCGAGGTGCACGTGCCGAGCGCGCTGTTCTTCGACATGGGCGTGTTCTCGCTGGTGCTCGGAGCGACCATGCTGATCCTGACCGCCCTGGCCCACCAATCGATCCGCAGCCATCGCTGGGTCGACGAGCAGGCCGAGAAGGAGGCCGCGCGCGCCGCCGCCGAAGCGGAGGCCGCCGCCTGATGGAAATCGTGCTCGCCATCGCCATCGCCATCCTGGCCGGCTCGGGCGTCTACCTGCTGCTGCGCCCGCGCACCTTCCAGGTCATCATGGGCCTGACCCTGCTCTCCTATGCGGTCAATCTCTTCATCTTCAGCATGGGCCGGCTCAAGGTCGACAGCGAGCCGGTGCTCACGCCGGGCCTGCGCGCCACGCTCGCCAACACCGCCGACCCCATGCCGCAGGCCCTGGTGTTGACCGCGATCGTGATCGGCTTCGCGATGACCGCGCTGTTCCTGGTCGTGCTGCTGGCCTCGCGCGGGCTCACGGGCACCGACCACGTGGACGGCGAGGAACGCCGGGAGCCGCAGGAATGAACGAGCTGTTCGCCCTGCTCGACCGGCTGCTCGACTTCAGCATGCCGCACCTGATCGCGGTGCCGATCCTGGTGCCGATGCTGACCGCCGCCCTGATGCTGCTGCTCGGCGAGCAGCGCCGGCGCACCAAGTCGGCGCTCAGCGTGGTGTCGGGCCTGGTCGGCCTGCTGACCGCGCTGGCGCTGCTGCGCTGGGTCAACGCGCCCGATACCGGCGGCGGACCCGGCTCGATCGGCGTCTACCTGCCGGGCAACTGGCGGGCGCCCTTCGGCATCGTGCTGGTGGCCGACCGGCTGTCGACCATGATGGTCGCGCTGACCGGCGTCGTGGCCTTCGCCGCCTCGATCTACTCGACCTCGCGCTGGGACCGCGCCGGGGTTCACTTCCACCCGTTGCTGCAACTGCAGCTCATGGGCCTCAACGGCGCCTTCCTGACCGGCGACCTGTTCAACCTGTTCGTCTTCTTCGAGGTGATGCTGGCCGCCTCCTACGGCCTGCTGCTGCACGGCTCCGGCCGGCTCAGGGTGCAGGCCGGACTGCACTACGTGGCGATCAACCTCGCGGCGTCGTCGCTGTTCCTGGTCGGCGCCGCGCTGCTCTACGGCGTGACCGGCACGCTCAACATGGCCGACCTCGGCGTGCGCATCGCGCAGCTCGCGCCGGCCGACCGCGGACTGGTGCACGCCGCCGCCGCGATCCTGGCCACCGCCTTCTTCGCCAAGGCCGGTGCGTGGCCGCTCAACTTCTGGCTGGTGCCGGCCTACAGCGCCGCGGTGTCGCCGGTGGGAGCGGTGTTCTCGCTCCTGACCAAGCTCGGCATCTACACGCTGCTGCGCCTGTGGACCCTGCTGTTCGCGCCCGACACCGGCGCCTCGGCCCAGATCGGCCAGGGCGTGCTGGTGGTGATCGGGCTCGCGACGCTGTTCGTCGGCGCGCTCGGCATCGTCGGCACGCAGCGGCTGTCGAACCTGGCGGGCTTCAGCGTGCTGGTCTCGGCCGGCACCCTGCTCGCAGCGATCGGCTTCGGCCAGCCGGCCGTCTGGGCCGGTGCGCTCTATTACCTGCTGAGTTCGACACTGGCGGCCAGCGCCTTCTTCCTGCTGATCGACATGATCGAGCGCTGGCGCAACGCCGGCATGAGCATCGCGCCGCACGAGGCGGCCGGCGGCGCCCCCTTCCTGTCGGAGGATCTGCAAAGGCTCGACGACGTGAACCTCGACGACGATGCCCAGGCGCTCTACGGCCGTGCCATCCCGGCCGGCGTGGTCTTCCTCGGCCTCAGCTTCGTCGGCTGCACGGTGCTGCTGGCGGGCCTGCCGCCGCTGTCGGGCTTCGTGGGCAAGTTCGCGATGCTCTCGGGACTGCTCGGCGCCGGCCACGTCACGGCGGCGGCCTGGACCTTCATGACGCTGCTGCTGGTGTCGGGCTTCCTGTCGCTGCTGGCGCTGGGCCGCACCGGCATCCGCCACTTCTGGACCCAGGCCCACGCGACCATGCCCGCGCTGCCCGCGCTGGAGGTGCTGCCGGTCGCCGCGCTGCTGGGGGCCTGCCTTGCGCTCACGCTCGCGGCCGGCCCGGTGATGCAGCATGCCGCCGCCACCGCAGAAGGCCTGTTCTCGCCCACTGCCTACCGCGATGCCGTGCTCGGCGCGACCCAGGTGCCCAATCCGGGCGCTCCTGCGGGAGTCGCCAAGTGATGAAGCGCTGGCTGCCCTCCCCGTCGCTGTCGCTGGCGCTGTTCGTCGTCTGGCTGCTGTTGAACCAGTCGCTGGATGCGGCCACGCTGCTGCTGGCGGCGATCCTCGCGTTGGCGGTGCCGGTGCTGACCCAGTCGCTGCGCCCTGCCAGGGTCCGGATGCGCCGTCCCGCGGTGGCGCTGCGGCTCTGCGGCGTGGTCGCCTACGATCTGGTCCATTCGGCGCTGACGGTGGCGCGCCTGCTGCTGACCCGGCGCAACGACCAGATGGCGCCGCACTTCGTGCGCGTGCCGCTCGAAGTGCGCGATCCCAACGCGCTGGCGGTGCTCGCGATGATCATCTGCCTGACGCCAGGCACCGCCTGGGGCGAGATCTCCTTCGACCGCTCGACCCTGCTGATCCACGTGTTCGACCTCGACGACGTGCCGGCCTTCGTCGCCATGGTCAAGGCGCGCTACGAACGGCCGCTGATGGAGATCTTCGAATCATGACGCCAGTCCTCCTGTGGGCGCTCAAGCTCGCGCTGCTGCTGCTGGCGGTGGCGATGCTGTGCGCGCTCGCGCGCCTGCTCATCGGCCCCACCGCGCAGGACCGCGTGATGGCACTCGACTGCCTCTACATCAACGGCATGCTGATGATGCTGGTGCTCGGCATCGTCTACGCCAGCAACGTCTACTTCGAGGCCGCGATGCTGATCGCGCTGTTCGGTTTCGTCGGCTCGACCGCGATCGCCAAGTTCCTTCTTCGCGGCGAGGTGATCGAATGAGTGCCGAGCGTGGGAGATGGAATGACTGAAGCCTTGCCGCTGTGGGCGGAGATCCTCACCGCGGTCTTCGCCGTGGTCGGCGCCGCTTTCGCCGCCATCGGCTCGTTCGGGCTGGTGCGCGTGCCCACCTTCTTCCGCCGCATCCATGCGCCGACGCTCGGCGCCACCCTGGGCGTGTGGTGCATGACGCTGGCGACCATCGTCTACTTCTCGGTGCAGGGGCGCAACCTGTTCCTGCACGCCGTGCTGATCGCGCTTTTCGTGGCGCTGACGGCACCGGTCACCACCATCTTCCTGATGCGCGCGGCGCTGTTCCGCGAGCGGCAAAAAAAGGGCGATGTACCGCCGGAGTGAAGCTCCATGCACCTGTCCCTGTCAGACCTGCTCCAGCAATACGGCTACTACGCGGTCTTCATTCTGGGGCTGTTCGAGGGCGAGACCATCCTGATGCTGGGCGCCTTCGCGGTGCACCAGGGCTACCTCTCGCTCTGGCCGCTGATCGCCTGCGGCGCGGCGGCCGCCTTCCTGACGGACCAGTTCTACTTCCACCTGAGCCGCCGCAAGGGCGCCGAATTGCTCGCGACCCGGCCCAAACTGCGGGCCCACATCGAGCGGGTCAACGGCTTTGTCGGCCGCCATCCGGTGGCGACGATCTTCCTGATGCGATTCGCCTGGGGCCTGCGGATCGCGCTGCCGGCCACGCTGGGCATGGGCCCGACGCGCACGGCGGTGTACGCGGCGCTCGACGCGGTGGCGGCCCTGCTATGGGCGACCGTGGTCAGCCTGTTCGGCCTCAAGCTCACGGCCTGGGTGCATGCTTCGATCGGCCACCTGCGGCCCTACGAGCACCTGCTGATCGGCAGCGCCCTTGCGATCACGCTGGCCGTGGGGGTCTTCAGTCAATGGCGCTCGCGACGCTGAAGCGAACTCAATCCCGTTCTTCGAGTGCGCGGTTGACGCGCAGCGCCACCAGCGTGCAGACCGCACCCGACAGCAGGTAGACGCTCACATAGCCCAGTCCGAAGTTGGCGGACAGGCCGAGCGCCACCAGCGGCGCGAAGGCGGCGCCGATCAGCCAGGCCAGGTCGGAGGTCAGCGCGGCGCCGGTGTAGCGGTACTTCGGCTCGAAATTGGCCGTCACCGCGCCGGCCGCCTGACCGTAGGAGAGCCCGAGGATCACGAAACCCAGCAGGATGAAGACGTCCTGCCCGAGCTTGCCACCGTCCAGCAGCGTCGGCGCGAAGCCACTGAAGACCGCGATCAGGACCGCGAGGCTGCCGAGCGTGCGGCGCCGTCCCATCCGGTCGGCGATCACGCCGGAGGCCACGATGCCGGCGGCGCCGAGCACCGCGCCGATCATCTGGATGACCAGGAACTCGGTCACCGACTGGGTCGAGTACAGCGTGATCCAGGACAGCGGGAACACCGTGATCAGATGGAACAGCGCATAGCTCGCCAGCGCGGCGAAGGCGCCGATGACCAGGTTGTAGCCCTGCGAGCGCGTCATCTCGACGACGTCGGTCGGCTCCAGCTCACGCTGCTCCAGGAGCCGGTCGTATTCGTTGGTGGCCACCAGCCGGAGCCGGGCGAACAGCGCCACGACGTTGATCGCAAACGCCACGTAAAAGGTGTAACGCCATCCCCAATCGAGGAAATCCTCGCTCGACAGGCTCGAATAGAGGAATGCGAACAGCGCGCTGGCGACGAAAAAGCCCACCGGCGCACCCAGCTGGCCCAGCATGGCGTACCAGCCGCGACGGTTCTCGGGGGCGTTGAGCGCCAGCAGCGAGGGCAGGCCGTCCCAGGAGCCGCCGAGCGCGACGCCCTGGCCGACGCGCAGGATCGACAGCACCACGATGGAGGCGAAGCCCATGCTCGCGTAGCCCGGAAGGAAGGCGATGCCGGCTGTGGAGATGCCGAGCAGGAACAGCGCGGCGGTCAGCTTGGCCTCGCGGCCGAAGCGGCGCTGGATCGCCATCGAGGCCACCGTGCCGAAGGGCCGCGCGATGAAGGCGAAGGAAAAGATCACGAAGGCGTAGAGCGTGCCTTCGAGGCGGTTTTCCATCGGGAAGAAGACCGACGGGAACACCAGCACCGAGGCGATGCCGTAGACGAAGAAGTCGAAGTACTCGGAGGCGCGGCCGATGATCACGCCGACCGCGATCTCGCCCGGGGCGATCGGCGAATGGTCCGAGGCGGCGTCGGGACTGTCGTGCTGGGTGCCGTGCAGCGCGGAGGCGTCGCTCGAGGGACTGATGCTGGACGTCGTCATTTCTGCTTTGGGGTCGTATTCAACTGGATATTCCGAGCGTCTCACCGAATCGAGATTGCCGCCATAGGACAAAACGTCCAATATCCCGCAGTCGCCAAACGAAGTAGATTGTGGTCCCTTTTGCGCACCAAACGCTCATTCTCCGGCATGCCTCCCCTCAAGAACTTCCGCGGACTGCTCCTGCTCCCGCTCGCCCTGCTGGCGGGCTGCGACATGGTGCTGTTGAACGCATCCGGCGACATCGCCCGCCAGCAAGGCCAGCTGATCATCGTCTCCACGGTGCTGATGCTGCTGATCATCGTGCCGGTCATCGGGCTCACCATCTATTTCGCCTGGCGCTACCGGCAGTCGAACAAGGAGGTGACCTACTCGCCGGACTGGGACCATTCGACCGAACTGGAGCTGGCGATCTGGGGCGCGCCGCTGCTGATCATCATCGCCCTCGGCGCGATCACCTGGATCAGCACCCACACGCTCGACCCCTACCGTCCGCTGCGCCGCATCGAGGCGGGTCGTCCGGTCCCGGCCGAGGTCAAGCCGCTGACGGTCGAAGTGGTCGCGCTGGACTGGAAGTGGCTCTTCATCTACCCCGAGCAGGGCATCGCCACGGTGAACGAGCTGGCGGCGCCGGTCGACCGCCCGATCGTCTTCAAGATCACCGCTTCCTCGGTGATGAACTCCTTCTACATCCCGGCGCTGGCCGGCCAGATCTACGCCATGCCGGGCATGGAGACCAAGCTCAATGCGGTCATCAACAAGCCGGGTAACTTCGAGGGCTTCTCGGCCAACTACAGCGGGGCCGGCTTCTCGGGCATGCGCTTCCGCTTCCACGGCGTGAGCGAGCCCGACTTCGAGGCCTGGGTTCAGAAGGCCAAGGCCGCCGGCGGCGAGCTGAGCCGCGACGCCTACCTGGCGCTCGAGCGCCCGAGCGAACGCGATCCCGTGCGCCGCTTTGCCACGGTCGCGCCCGACCTTTACAACGCCATCGTCAACCGCTGCGTCGACCGCAACAAGATGTGCATGGACCAGATGATGGCCATCGACGCCGACGGCGGTCTCGGCAAGGTCGGCTCCTTCAATGTCTCGCCGCGGCCCTGGCAACCCGAGGCCCGCATTCCGCCCCGCACTTACGTCGCGGCCATGTGCAGCGTCAACGATCCCACCGGACTTTCGCTTCCGCTTTCCACCGCTCGCATCCGCGAAGAATAACGATGCTCGACCATCCTGATCTGACGAAGCTCATCTTCGGCCGCCTCTCCTGGGAGGCCATTCCCTTTCACGAACCGATCCTGCTGGCGACCTTCATCGCGGTCGCCCTCGGCGGCCTGGCCATCGTCGGCGCGATCACCTATTTCCGCGTCTGGGGCACCCTGTGGCACGACTGGATCACCAGCATCGACCACAAGAAGATCGGCATCATGTACATCATCCTCGGGTTGGTGATGCTGCTGCGCGGCTTCTCCGACGCGATCATGATGCGGGCCCAGCAGGCCTTCGCCTTCGGCGACAACGCCGGCTTCCTGCCGCCGCACCACTACGACCAGATCTTCACGGCGCACGGCGTGATCATGATCTTCTTCGTCGCGATGCCGCTGGTGACGGGCCTCATGAACTTCGTCGTGCCGCTGCAGATCGGCGCCCGCGACGTGGCCTTCCCCTTCCTCAACAACTTCAGCTTCTGGATGACCACCTTCGGCGCCGGGCTGGTGATGGCCTCGCTGTTCGTGGGCGAGTTCGCGCGCACCGGATGGCTCGCCTACCCGCCGCTGTCGGGGATCGAGTTCAGTCCCGACGTGGGGGTCGACTACTACATATGGTCCTTGCAGATCGCGGGGGTCGGCACCTTGCTGTCGGGCATCAACCTGATCGCGACCATCGTCAAGATGCGCGCCCCGGGCATGACGCTGATGAAGATGCCGGTCTTCACGTGGACCGCGCTGGCCACCAACATCCTGATCGTCGCCGCCTTCCCGGTGCTGACCGCGGTGCTGGCCCTGCTGTCGCTCGACCGCTACGTCGGCACCAACTTCTTCACGAACGACTTCGGCGGCAACGCCATGATGTACGTGAACCTGATCTGGATCTGGGGCCACCCCGAGGTCTACATCCTGATCCTGCCGCTCTTCGGCGTCTTCTCCGAAGTCGTCGCCACCTTCAGCGGCAAGCGCCTGTTCGGCTACGCCTCGATGGTCTATGCCACGCTGGTGATCACGATCCTGTCGTACCTGGTCTGGCTGCACCACTTCTTCACCATGGGGTCGGGTGCCAGCGTCAACTCGTTCTTCGGCATCACGACGATGATCATCTCGATCCCGACGGGCGCGAAGATCTTCAACTGGCTGTTCACGATGTACAAGGGCCGCATCCGCTTCGAGCTGCCCATGATGTGGACCATCGCCTTCATGATCACCTTCGTGATCGGCGGCATGACCGGCGTGCTGCTGGCCGTTCCCCCGGCCGACTTCGTGCTGCACAACAGCCTGTTCCTGATCGCGCACTTCCACAACGTGATCATCGGCGGCGTGCTGTTCGGCCTCATGGCCGGCATCACCTACTGGTACCCGAAGGCCTTCGGCTACAAGCTCGAGCCGTTCTGGGGCAAGTGCTCGTTCTGGTTCTGGGTGATCGGCTTCTACTTCGCCTTCATGCCGCTGTACGTGCTGGGCCTGATGGGCGTGACCCGCCGCGTGAGCCACTTCGAGGACTCGTCCTACCAGATCTGGTTCCAGATCGCCGCCTTCGGCGCGGTGCTGATCGCGCTGGGCATCGGCTCGTTCCTGATCCAGCTGGTGGTGAGCTACGTGCGCCGCGATTCGCTGCGCGACGAGACCGGCGATCCGTGGGACGGCCGCACCCTCGAATGGTCGACCTCCTCGCCGCCGCCGGCCTACAACTTCGCCTTCACGCCGCGGGTGTATGACAACGACGCCTGGACCTACATGAAGAAGCACGGCTACGTGCGACCGCTCGAGGGCTTCATCCCGATCCACATGCCGAAGAACACCGGCGCCGGCTTCATCATCGCGGCCCTGGCCGCGGCGTGCGGCTTCACGCTGATCTGGCAGATGTGGCTGTTGGCCGGCGTCTCCTTCGCCGTCCTGCTGATCGCCGTGATCGTCCACACCTTCAACTACAAGCGCGACTACCACATCCCCGCAGAGGAAGTCGTCCGCACCGAAGGCGCCCGCACCCGCCTGCTTGCCGGCCATGTCTGATACCACCGTCCTTTCCCCCGATGGCGCGCTGAGCGCCAGCCAGCAGCCGCGCTTCCACGTGCAGGGCGAGCATCACCCCGAGAACGGCACCCTGCTCGGGTTCTGGCTCTACCTGATGAGCGACTGCCTGGTGTTCGCCTGCCTGTTCGCGATCTACGCGGTGGTCGGGCGCAATTTCGCGGCCGGCCCGTCGGGCGCAGACCTGTTCGACCTCAAGCTGGTCGCGCTCAACACCGCCTTCCTGCTGCTGTCGTCGATCACCTACGGCTTCGCGATGATCGAGATGCAGCGCAAGCGCATGCGCGCGACGCTGGTCTGGCTGGCCATCACGGGCCTGTTCGGCGCCGGCTTCATCGCGATCGAGCTCTATGAGTTCGCGCACCTGATCCACGAAGGCGCGGTGCCGCAGCGCAGCGCCTTCCTGTCGTCCTTCTTCGCGCTGGTCGGCACCCACGGCCTGCACGTCACCTTCGGCCTGGTCTGGCTGGTGGTGCTGATGGTCCAGCTGGCGCAACACGGCTTCATCGCCGACAACCGCCGCCGGCTGATGTGCCTGTCGATGTTCTGGCACTTCCTGGACGTGGTCTGGATCGGCGTCTTCACCTTCGTGTACCTGATGGGAGTGTTGCCATGAGCACGCACAACGAACACGCCGATCACGGCGGCCATGACGACCACGCTCACGACGACGGCGCGCCCCACGCCACCTTCAAGGGCTACATGACGGGTTTCATCCTGTCGGTGATCCTGACCGCGATCCCCTTCTGGCTCGTGATGGGCAACGTGTTCGAGAAGAGCAGCACCACCGCTTTCGTGGTCCTCGCCTTCGCCGCGGTGCAGATCGTGGTCCACATGGTGTACTTCCTGCACATGAACGCCCGGTCCGAGCACGGCTGGACCATGCTGGCCCTGATCTTCACGGTGGTGGTGGTCGTGATCACGCTGAGCGGCTCGCTGTGGGTGATGTACCACCTGAACCACAACATGATGCCGGGGCTGATGCACGAGACGCACAAGATGCCGTGACCCGGGCAGGCGCGGCGCTTCGGTGAGACGGTTTCTTCCGCGGCTTGCACTGGCCCTGGGCGCGCTGCTGGCCTTCGCGGCCTTCTTCGCGCTCGGCACCTGGCAGCTCGAGCGCCGGGCCTGGAAGCTGGACCTGATCGAGCGTATCGACCAGCGGGTGCACGCCCCCGCCGTCGACGCGCCAGGCCCCGAGCACTGGTCCCGGGTCAACCAGGCCGACGACGAGTACCGGCGCGTGCGTGCCAGCGGCACCTTCCTGCACGACCGCGAGGCCCTGGTCCAGGCCACCACCGAACTCGGCAGCGGCTATTGGGTGCTGACGCCGCTGCGCCTGTCGGGCGGCCAGGTGCTGCTTGTCAACCGCGGCTTCGTGTCGCCGCCGCAGCAGAAGGAACGCCTGGCGCGGCGCGCCGACGAACCCGCGGGCGAAGTCACCGTCACCGGACTGCTGCGCATCACCGAGCCGCACGGCGCCCTGCTGCGAACCAACGACCCGGCCGCCGACCGCTGGTATTCGCGCGACGTGCAGGCGATCGCGGCGGCGCGCGGCCAGAGCGAGGTGGCGCCCTACTTCGTCGATGCGGATGCCGCGGCGCCGGGCAGCCCTCGCGGCGGGCCGGTCGGCGGCCTGACCGTGATCGCGTTCCCCAACAACCACCTGGTCTACGCCCTCACCTGGTACGCGCTGGCGCTGATGATCGCCGGCGCGGCCTGGTTCGTCGTCCGCGAGCGGCGCCGGCGGCAGAATGACGGCGAGGAGGACCGCGATGGCCCGCGAGACTGACACCGGCGACGCCACCGGCCTGGACAACATGCAGCAGCTGATCCAGCTGCGCTGGCTGGCCGTGGTCGGCCAGGTCGCCACCATCGCGGTGGTGCACTACGGCTTCGGCATCCGGCTGCCGCTGGACCAAATGCTGGCGGTGCTGGCCTTCCTGGCCGCCTTCAACGCCGCCAGCCAGCTGCGCTGGCGCATCCACCGCGACGTCAGCAACGGCGAACTGTTCGTCGCGCTGCTGGTCGATGTCGCGATGCTGACCGCGCAGCTCTACCTGAGCGGCGGCGCCGCCAATCCCTTCGTCTTCCTCTACCTGCTGCAGGTGATCCTGGGCGCGGTCTTGCTGGAAGCCTGGTCGACCTGGACCATCGTCGGCATCACCAGCGTCTGCTTCGCCGGCCTGGCGATCTTCAGCGGCCCGCTCGAACTGCCGATCGACCACGGGCACGGCCTGCTGAGCCCCTACATCCTGGGCATGCTGATCTGCTTCGGGCTCAACGCCGCGCTGCTGGTGATCTTCATCAGCCGCATCAGCCGCAACCTGCGGGCGCGCGACGCGCGTCTCGCGGCCCTGCGCGAACGCGCCGCCGAGGAAGAGCACATCGTGCGCATGGGCCTGCTGGCCTCGGGCGCCGCGCACGACCTGGGCACGCCGCTGGCGACCCTGTCGGTGATCCTCGGCGACTGGCGGCGCATGCCCGCCTTCACCGCCAATCCGGAACTGCTGCAGGAGATCGGCGAGATGCAGGCCCAGCTGCAGCGCTGCAAGACCATTTTGAGCGGCATCCTGCTGTCGGCCGGCGAGGCGCGCGGCGAATCCTCGCTCGAGACCACCGTCAGCACCTTCCTCGACGACCTCGCCGAAGAGTGGCGCAGCACCCGTCCGGTGCTGGCCTTCGAGTACGAGAACCGCTTCGGCCACGACCTGCCGATGGTTTCCGATTCGGCCCTGAAGCAGACCATCTGCAACGTGCTGGACAATGCGCTCCAGGCCTCGCCCGATTGGGTGCGGCTCGAGGCGATCCACGACGGCGACACCCTGCGGCTCACGGTCACCGATGCCGGCCCCGGCTTCGCACCCGGGATGCTGGCCGATTTCGGCAAGCCCTACCTGTCGACCAAGGGTCGTCCGGAAGGTGGACTCGGCCTGTTCCTGGTCGTCAACGTGGCGCGCACGCTGGGCGGCAAGGTCAGCGCCCGCAACCGGCCGGAAGGCGGCGCCGAGGTGACACTCACCCTGCCGCTGGCGGCGATCATTCTCGAAGAGGAGGAAGACGTTGGAGATGGAAGCTGAACGCCTCCTGCTGATCGTCGAGGACGACGCGGCCTTCGCGCGCACGCTCGGCCGCTCGTTCGAACGCCGCGGCTACGCGGTGCTGCTGGCGGCCAACCGCGACGAGGTCGCCGTGCTGCTGCAGACCCATTCGCCGCGCTATGCGGTGGTCGACCTCAAGCTCAGCGGCGAGGCCTCGGGACTGGCCTGCGTCCAGACCTTGAACCGGCACGATCCGGCCATGCTGATCGTGGTCCTGACCGGCTTCGCGAGCATCGCCACCGCGGTCGAGGCCATCAAGCTGGGCGCCTGCCACTACCTCGCCAAGCCCTCGAACACCGACGACATCGAAGCCGCTTTCGGCCGCGCCGAAGGCGACACCGACGTCGAATTGACCAACCGCTCGACCTCGATCAAGACGCTCGAGTGGGAGCGCATCCACGAAACCCTGGCGGAAACCGGCTTCAATATTTCCGAGACCGCGAGACGACTCGGCATGCACCGCCGCACGCTGGCGCGAAAGCTGGTCAAGCAACGCGTCAAGTAGGGCGGCCCAGCCCCGCCGACTTGTGCCGAACTTCTGTGGATAACGCTGTGCGAAGTGCGTGGAGGCGGATGCACGGGCCCTGATCCCACGCGGGTTCCCGCCACATTGCCTGCAAAACGGGCACCCCCGCGCCAGGGGACAACTTGCCGCCTCAGCCCTTGATCAACGCCAGCAGATCGGCGTCGAACCCGCCGGCCTGCGTGGTCGCCAGGCCGTGCGAGCCGCCCGGGAATGGAAGCGCCCTGCGCGCCCTGGCCCCGTTATTGCAAACTCCGCTGGCCCCCTCCCGGTAGCCTTCATCCAAGGAGTTCCCTCATGTTCTATGGTCTGACCCCCCTGGGCATCGTCCACACGGCCATCAGCCTGGTGGCGGTGGCCGCCGGACTCGTCGCCTTCTTCCATTACCGCGAAATCTCGCCCGCCACCCGCGCAGGCCGTGCCTATGTGATCGCCACCGTGCTCACCTGCCTGACCGGCTTCGGCATCTTCCAGCACGGCGGCTTCGGCAAGCCGCATGTGCTGGGCGTCGTGACGCTGGTGGTGCTGGGGGTGGCGATGCTCGCGGGCCGATCGGGCTTCGGCCGGCTGTCGGCCTACGTGGCGGTGGTCGCCTACTCGCTGACCTTCTTCTTCCACATGATTCCGGGCGTCACCGAGACCGCCACCCGCCTGCCCCTGGACGCGCCCTGGGTGACCGATCGCGACAACTCCGCTGCACTGAAGGGCACGATCGGCGCCCTGTTCGTCGTCTTCCTGGTCGGAGCGACGCTGCAGGTCCTGCGCCTGCGCGCCCGCCGCGCCAGGGGCTCGGACCCTAGAGCCCTGCGACGTACTTGAACCCGGCGACCAGCGCGACCGCCAGCACGATCAGAAAGACCATGCGACCCCATCGCACGCGCGGGTGAGCCGACTGATCGTACAGATCCGAGCGGTGCAGACCGGAGAACGAGGTCGAATCGGGCTTGTCGCGCGCCCAGTCATGGAAGTTATCTCTGTCGGTGTTCATGTAATACATTTTAACTAACATTACATGATTTTCCACAGCCGCGAGTGCGACGAATCCGCATCGCGGCGGCGCGTGGCGCAACAGAAGCGACGCAACACTACACAACATTTCGCGCCGGCATTACGCCTGCTTCACAAGCGGCGCGCAGCATGAAGGCTCCTTCAAGCCACGAGAGAGAGAGCCCCTCCATGAACAAGATCGCTGTCGCCGCCGGTACCGCCGCCTTGCTGTGCCTGAACCTGCTCGCCGCTCCGGCCCAGGCCCAGTACTACGACCACCGTGCCATGGTGATTCCGGCGCCGCCGCCCCCGCCGCGCGGCTATGTCGTGGTGCCGCGTCCCGTGCAGCCCTCCTACGGCTGGTACGCCCAGGGCGGTGAACGCCGTGACCATCGCCGCGGCTGGGGAGACCGCGACCGCGACGGCGTGCCGAACCGCTACGACCGGGATCGCGATGGCGACGGCGTGCCCAACCGCTACGACCGCCGCCCCGACAATCCCTACCGCTATTGAGCGGCCGGCGTCCGATGTGGACGCCGTCCAGTATCTCTGCTAAGTTTGTGGATGCTGTACACAAACAAGGAGATACGCATGCTGCTCGAGAACCAGAGCGCGCTGATCTACGGCGCGGGCGGCGCGATCGGCGGTGCCGTCGCACGCGCCTTCGCCCGTGAAGGCGCCCGGGTGTTCCTCGCCGGGCGCACCCAAGCCCGCCTCGATGCCGTGGCCGCCGACATCCACGCGTCCGGCGGACATGCCGAAACCGCCCTGCTCGACGCGCTCGATGCGACCGCCGTCGAACGCCATGCCGACGACGTGGCGCAGCGGGCCGGCGGCATCGACATCGCGCTGAACGCGATCGGCGTCGCGCACGTCCAGGGCACGCCCCTGGCCGAGCTGTCCCTCGCCGACTTCGAACACCCGGTTGCCACCTACACGCGAAGCAATTTCGTCACCGCGAAGGCCGTCGCCCGGCACATGGCCGCGAAGGGCTCGGGCGTGATCCTCACGCTTTCCACGCCCGGGGCGCGGCTGCCCGGCCCGGGCTACCTGGGCAACTGCGTCGCCAGCGCCGCGGTCGAGGCCATGTCGCGCCACCTCGCGGGCGAACTCGGCGCACAGGGCATCCGCGTGGTCTGCATCCGGCCGCATGCGATTCCCGAGGCCGCCGCCATGGGTTCGCACACGCGAGATGTGTTTCGCCCGATGGCCGAGCGGGCTGGCCTGTCAGTGGAGGAGATGCTCGCAGGCGCCGCCGGCGGTACCTTGCTCAAGCGCCTGCCGACACTCGACCAGTTCGCGAACACCGCGGTTTTCCTGGCCTCGAAGCACGCCGGCGCGATCACCGGCACCGTCGCCAATCTGAGCTGCGGCTTCCTGGTGGACTGACCGCGGTGCCGCGCGAAGCGGCTGATTCCCCAGGTAACGTAGGCCTCGGCCTACAGAAAATCCGCGCCGAAACGCCCACCATCGAGGCATGAAAAATCCGATCAAACTCGTTATCGACGAGCCGGCGCCCGGGTCTTTTCTCTGGACGCTGCTCGAGTGCGACGCCGGTGGCGTCCCCTGCAAGGTGGTGCGCGCCGCCGAGTACAGCGCCGACACCTACGAGGCCGCGCTGGCGGCCGGCACGCGAATGATGGACGCCGAGATTCGCAAGAACATGGCACCGCGGCCGGCAGGCGTTTCCTGACCTGACCGCACCGGGCTAGGCCAGGTGCGTCTTGAGCGGCACGGCCGGGTCGGCCGCGACCGCCGGGTCCGGGCTGCGGCCGGCTTCCAGCAGCTTGCGGCTCATCATGTGGTCCACCGGCGCGTTGACCGATTCGACGCAGCGCAGCGCGCCGTCGACGTAGTGCAGCAGCGAAAACGATGCCGGGTTGGCGCCGGGGCGCCGGACCGTGCAATGGCCCGCCGTGCCGGGCGCGGGCACAAGGCCCGCCATCTGCAGCCGCATCCCGCCCTGGTCCGACCAGAACCATGGCACCGCATCGTGCGGCCTCGGCGCACCGGTCAGGGTGGCCACCGCGGTGCGCGCCTGGTCGTTGGCGTTCTGCACCGACTCCAGCCTGAGCGCCTGGCCGGCGCGCCGGTCCGGAAAGCGCGTGCAGTCGCCCACCGCGAGCACGGCGCCATCGCTGGTCTGCATGTAGGCGTCGACCACGATGCCGTCGGCGCACTCCAGGCCGGCCGCCTCGGCCAGCGCGGTCTCGGGCACGGCGCCGATGCCGAGCAGCAGCAGGTCGATGGCCTGCGGCTCGCCGTCGACCTCGATCGCCGCCAGCCGCGGCCCGTCGACCTGCATCACCCCGCTCTGCACCCCGACGCGCACGTCCATGCCCGCAGCGCGGTGGGTGGCCAGCACATGCGCCGACAGCTCCGGCGACACGGCGCGGCTCAGCAGCCGCGGCGCGCTCTCCAGCACCAGCACGCGCTTGCCGAGCGCCAGCGCGGTGGCGGCCACCTCGAGCCCGATGAAGCCGCCGCCGAGCACCGTCACGTGCTGCGCCGCCGCGAGCAGCGTGCGCAGCTGCGCGGCTTCATCGGCCGCGCGCAGCAGGGCCACGTTGGACAGCCCGGCCAGCGCCGACAGCCGGCGCGCGCGGGTACCGGTCGCGAGCACCAGCCGCTCCCAGCCGAGCACCGCGCCCGAACGCAGCGTGACCGTGCGGGCGTCGCGGTCGATCGCCCGCGCGGCGTCGCCCAGGTGCATCGTGATGCCGGCCTCGGCATACCAGGCTTCGGCCCGATGGAGTTGCGGCTGCTCGTCCGGACTCTTCAGGAAGGTCTTGGACAGCGGCGGCCGGTGGTACGGAATGGCCGCTTCCTCGCAGACCAGGTGGACGCGCGCGCCCTGTCCCGCTTCGGCGAGGCCGGCGCACAGCTGGGCAGCGGCGTGGCCGCCGCCGATGATGACGATGTTCGAATTCATGGGCTCTTCCTGACGTCGATCCGCACAATGACGCGGTCGTGCCGGCAACTGTAGCCTTAGGATGCGAACCGGGACTCCAACCACGGAGACAAGATGAAGATACGCATCGTCGGCGGCGGCCCCGCGGGGTTGTTCTACGCCTACCTCATGAAGCGCGAGGGCCCTTCGCACGACGTCCGGGTCTGCGAACGCGATGCCGAAAGCGCCACCTACGGCTGGGGCGTGGTGTTCTCCGACGTGGCGCTGGCCTTCGTGCGCGACCTGGCGCCCGAGCTCTACCGGTCGATGACCGACAACCAGGAAGTGTTCGACGAGATGGCTGTGGTGCATCGGGGCGTGCAGGTCAGGCTCGCGCACAACACCTTCCATCGCATGGCACGCATCGACCTGCTCCGCGCGCTGCATGCGCATTGCCGCCAGGTCGGCGTCGAGATCGAGTTCGAACGGCGCGTCGACGACATCGCGGCCTTCGCCGATGCCGACCTGATCGTGGCGGCGGATGGTGCCCACAGCGCGATCCGCACGCGCTTCGCCGAGCACTTCGGCCCGACGCTGGACGAGCGGCCGAACCTGCTCGCCTGGTACGGCACCACCCGGCTCTTCGACCCGCTCTCGCTGATCTTCCGGCAGAACCCCGACGGGCTGGCGATCGCCCACACCTACCGCTACAGCCGCACGCACAGCACCTTCCTGGTCGAGGTCGATCCGCAGACTTTCCGCACGGCGGGGCTGGACCGCATGGACGAGGCGCACAGCCTCGCGTGGTGCGAAAAGGTGTTCGCCGACGACCTGCAGGGCCACAAGCTGCTGTCCAACAAGTCCAACTGGTTCCGCTACACGATCGTCAGGAACCGCCGCTGGCACTGGAAGAACATCGTGCTGATCGGCGACGCGCTGCGCACCGGCCATCCCTCGGTCGGCTCGGGCACCCGGCTCGCGATGCAGGATTCGATCGCGCTCTTCGATGCCTTCAAGACCTGCGGGCCGGACGTGCCGACGATGCTCGAGGAATTCGTTCGAATCCGCCAGCCCGGCTCCGACGCGCTGCAGAAGGCGGCCATCAAGAGCTGCGAGTGGTATGAGAACCTCGGCCCCAAGCTGCCGCTCGACCCGATCTCCTTCGCCTACGACTACGTCACGCGCAGCGGCCGGGTCGACCATGCGGACGTGCGGCAGCGCGACCCCGAACTCGCGGCCGCCTACGAGAAGCTGCACCCCGGACGCAGCTTCTGAACCGGAGGAACCCACCATGCTCGAAGGCTGTGTCCCCTGGCCCGCCGAGGCCGCCCGCGAATACCGCAGGCTCGGCCTGTGGGAAGACCTCACGGTGGCCGAGATGGTCGAGCGCAGCATGCGCGCGGCGCCCGACAAGGTGGCGCTGGTCTTCGGCGACCGGCGCATCAGCTACGAGGAACTGGTCCGTGATTCGCGGCGCCTCGCGGTGGCCTTGCTCGATCTCGGACTGAAGCCGCGCGAGCGCGTCGTGGTGCAGTTGCCGAATGTGCCGGAATTCGTGATCGCCTACCTCGCGCTCAACTGGATGGGCGCGATTCCGGTGATGGCGCTGCGTGCGCACCGGCATGCCGAGGTCCGCCACTTCGTCCGTGCCTCGGGCGCGAGCGCCTACCTGCTGCCCGACATGATCGGGAGCTTCGACTACCGCCCGATGGCGGCCGAGCTGGCCGCCGAGTTCTCGTCGCTGCGCCACCTGATCGTCGCCGGCGAACCCGCGCCGGGACAACGCGCACTGGACCCCTTGATCGCGGGCGACGCGGTCACCGACCACGCGTCGATCGCGCGGCTCGGGGCCGTGCGGCCTTCGCCCGACGAGGTCTCGACCATGCTGCTGTCCGGCGGCACCACCTCGGTGTCGAAGCTGATCCCGCGCACCCACAACGACTACGTGCTCAACGCCCGCCTTTGCGCCCGGGCCGCCGGCTTCGACCGCGACACCGTCTTCATGGCCATCCTGCCGCTGGGCCACAACTACAACCTGGCCTCGCCGGGCCTGCTCGGCACCTTCTTCGCGGGCGGCACGGTGGTGATCGCCACCGGCACCGGCGCCGAGACGCTGTTCGCCGGCGTCGAACGAGAGCGGGTGTCGGTGATCGCCGGCGTGGTGCCGCTGATCGCCAGCTGGCTCGACAGCGAGGTGCCCAAGCGCTTCGACCTCTCCTCGCTCAAGGTGATCCAGAACGGCGGCGCGCGGCTCGCGCCCGAGCTGCGCATGCGAGTGGCCGCGCAGTTCGGCTGCACGCCGCAGGAGATCTACGGCACCGCCGAAGGCCTGATCAACATGACCCGGCTCGACGACCCGCAGGCGCTGCTGCTCGAGAGCTCCGGCGCGCCGGTCAGCGAGCACGACGAGATCAAGGTGCTGGACGACGACGACCATGAAGTGCCCGACGGCGAAGCCGGCGAGCTGGTGACGCGCGGCCCCTACACCATCCGCGGCTACTACAAGGCGCCCGAGAAGAACGCCGAGGCCTTCACGGCCGACGGCTTCTACCGCATGGGCGACATCGTGCGCAAGCGCGGCCGCCACGTGTTCACCGAGGGCCGGCGCAAGGACCTGATCAACCGCGGCGGCGAGAAGATCAGCTGCGACGAGATCGAGAACCTGATCTTCGGCCTGCCACAGGTCAAGGGCGTCGCGCTGATCGGCCTGCCCGACCCGGTGTTCGGCGAACGGGCCTGCGCCTGCGTCATCCTGCAGCCGGGCACGACGCTCGGCTTCGACGAACTGATCGCCTACCTGCGCCGGCAGAACATCGCCTCCTTCAAGCTGCCCGAGCGGCTGGAGATCATGGCGGAGTTCCCGGTCAGCCCGGTGGGCAAGATCCTCAAGCGCGAACTGCGAGAAAAGGTAATGGGATGATCGAGCTCTATCACTGCGTCAGCGCACGCTCGTTCCGCCCGCTCTGGACGCTCGAAGAGCTCGGCGCGCCCTACCGGTTGCGGATGTTGCCGTTCCCGCCGCGTGCACTCCAGCGCAGCTACCTCGATCTCAATCCGCTGGGCACGGTGCCGCTGCTGCTCGACGGCGACACCCGCATGACCGAGTCGTCGGCGATGTGCCAGTACCTGGCCCAGCGCTGCGACCCGGACAATCGGCGCGGGCTGGCGGTGCTTCCGGGCGAGCCCGGCTTCGGCGCCTGGCTCAACTGGCTGCATCACGGCGAGGCGACGCTGACCTTCCCGCAGACCATCGTGCTGCGCTACGGCCGCTTGGAGCCCGACGCGCGCAAGCTGCCGCAGGCGGTGGACGACTACGCCAGGTGGTTCATCGCCCGCCTGCGCGGCATCGACGCGGTGCTGGCGCAGCACGAATTCCTCGCCGCCGACCGCTTCACGGTCGCCGACATCTCGGTCGGCTATGCGCTGATGCTGGCCGACGAGCTCGACCTGGTGCCGCGCTTTCCGGCCGCGGTGGCGGCCTACTGGAAGCGTCTGCAGCAACGCGAGGGCTTTTGCCGCGCGCTCGCGGCGCAGCACGATGCAGCCCTGGCGCAAGGCGTCTCGCCGTCGACCTCGACCCGCCCGGCATGAACTTCCATCACCCGCTGTTCGAGAGCCTGGCGCTGCCGCTC
Source organism: Variovorax sp. M-6 (assembly GCF_052114385.1). Classification (NCBI taxonomy): domain Bacteria; kingdom Pseudomonadati; phylum Pseudomonadota; class Betaproteobacteria; order Burkholderiales; family Comamonadaceae; genus Variovorax; species Variovorax sp. M-6. The sequence continues at coordinate 265,604 of NZ_JBFREQ010000001.1, forward strand.
ATGCTCTCCTTCGCGGTCACCGGCCTGCTGCGCGCCGGCCTGGGTGCGGTGCACGGCCGGCGCTGGGCCGCAGCCGGCGTGGCCCCGGCGATCATCGTCGCCTCGGCCTGGGTGCTCGGATGGCAGTTGTGGCCCGGCAGCCTGACGGAGGAGCTGCCCTGGATCTACGCCGCCGCCGCGCTGCTCGGCGTGGGCCTGGAAGGCATGCGCGCCGCGATGCGCACCACCTGGCTCGCGAGCTGCGTCCTATGGGCACTGGTGCTGGCAGGACTCGGCGACCCGCCGTTGACGCTGCAAATCGCCACCTGGGCCGTCGGCGCGGCGGTGATCGGCGCCGTGCTGAGCTCGCCGCCCGAGCACGCCGCCGCGCCCGCCAGTCTCCTGGTGGCCAGCCTGGGGCTGGCCGCGGTGGCTTTCATCTCCGGGTCCGCGCTGCTGTTCGAGCTCGGGCTGTCGATTGCGGCCGCCATCGCCGGTTGCGCGCTGTGGCTGTGGCCGGCGGCCCGCATCGGCTTCGGCGTCTGCGCGGCGGTGGTCTCGGTGATCGCCTGGCTGACGCTGGCACTTGGCGTGGCCCTGCTGACGCCGGTGGAGCCCGCGGTGCTGCTGCTGCTGGCCGGCGCCCTGCTGTCCGGGCCGATGGTGCGATGGGCGCGACGCGGACTTCGGCGCCGCGCGGTCGACGTGCTGATCGTCGCGGCGGTGGCGGCGATCTGGGTCGCGGCCGCGGTCGCGCTGGCGCTCGACCGCGGTGCCCAGGCATCGCGGGACGGGCAGGACGATCCTTACTACACGCCTCGCTGGTAGGCCCGTTTCCATGATGAGGACATCTCCTTCCACCCTCCCCGGCATCGATGCCCTGTGGCCCCTGTGCCTGGAGATCGCGGCGCAGCGGCGCAGCGGCCGCACGGCACCGCCGGACGCTCCATCCCCGGTCGCCTGGAGCGCGGCGCGGGGCTTTGCGCTGCAGGGGCTGTGGGACGACGAAGCCCTCGAACTGTTCGACCTGCTCAAGCCCGTGCTCGATCGCCCGCCCGCCGGGACGCCCTGGGCCATCGGCCAACTCGGCCAGAGCCTCGACGGCTGTGTCGCCACGCACGGCGGCGACTCGAACTACGTCAACGGACCCGAGATGCTGGTGCACCTGCATCGCCTGCGCGCCTTGTGCGACGCGGTCGTCGTGGGCGCCGCGACCGCGGCCATCGACAACCCGCAACTGACCACGCGGCGCGTGCCCGGCCCGCATCCGGTGCGCGTCCTGCTCGATCCGGCCCTGCGGCTGCCGGCGATCTTGCGCGTCTTCTGCGACCGCCAGGCCCCCACCCTGCTCGCCTGCGATGCCGGCCGCGCGGCCGAAGCGGCGCAACGGGTGGGCGCCGACCAGGTGCTGGGCGTGCCCGGCCTGACCCGGGCCGATGGCAGCGCCGACCTGCGTGCGCTGCAGGCGGCCCTGCTGCGGCGCGGGCTCGGCGTGCTGTTCGTCGAGGGCGGCGGTGTCACGGTGTCGCGCTTCATCGAGCAGGGCTGCCTGGACCGGCTGCACCTGAGCATCGCACCGGTGATCATCGGCGCCGGCCGACCCGGCCTGCAACTGCCGCGCAGCACCGCGATGCGCGACTGCCTGCGACCGCCGGGCCGCGTGTTTCGCATGGGCGCCGACGTGCTGTGGGACCTGGACCTGCGTGCGGCGATGCCCGGCCAGCGCGCCTAACGCAGCGTCGCGAGCAGCTCGCGGTGCCCGACGCGAAGACGGGTGCGTGCGAGCAGGCGCAGGCGCCGGGCTTCCCAATCGGTGGCCAGTGCGGCGGCACCCGGATCCTGCGCGCGAACCGCGGCAGCGATGCCAGCCAACATCGCGGCGAGCATGGCTTGCGCCTGCGCACCCTCGCGGCCGTCGATGACCCAGTCGCTGGGCGCCAGCTTCAATTCGCAGCCCAGCGCGCGCAGTCGATCGGCGGCCAGGTCCACCGCCGCGCCGCCGAGCGCGGCGCCGAATCCCTTGTCGCGCCGCTGGTGCGCCGCGAAGAGCCGGGCCAGCCGATCGTCGCCCGTCACACGCGGCGTCCAGTCCAAGCGCCCATCGACCGTCAGTGCGAACAGCAGCGCCTGCCCCGCATGGCAGGCACGGGCCAGCAAGTCGTCGAGCCAGTCCGCCGACACCAGGTCCAGCAGCGCCGACGCCGTGACCAGTCCGACCTGGGCCAGCGGCAAGGCCGCCAGGTCCTGCACAAGGTCGATCCGCAACGGCTGCACCTCGGCGCGCCAGCCCGGCCCCTCGATGCCGAGACCCTCGGCTTCACGGCGAAACAGGAAGCCCTCGGCCTCGGCCCAGGCCGCGAGCGCACCGGGGAGCGCGGCCAGCAGCAGCGGGTCGTGATCGACCAGCAGCCAGCGCTGCACGCCGCCCAGGCGGGGCGCCAGCGCGCGCAGATTGGCGCCGGTGCCGCAGGCCAGGTCGAGCACGCCGAGGACCGGGTCGCCGCGGCGCAGGCGCAGTGCCAGCGCCGGCAGATCGAAGGCGGCGGCGGATGCGGCGCGCGCCGACCGATCGAAGGGCTCGCGCAGCGCGAGCCAGTCGGCGCTGAAGCCGGTCATGCGGATGCCGCGCGCCCGGCGGCCGTGAGTGCGGCGGCGAATCGCGCCGCACTGTCCGCCCAGGTCGGCAGGCGGCGCCGGGCTTCGCGCGCGCCTTCGGAGAGCCTCGCGCGCAGGTCGGCGTCTTCCAGCACGCGCTGCAAGGCGGCCCGCAACGCATCGACCTCGCCCGGCGGGACCAGCAGGCCCGCCGCCGCCGGCACCGTGTCCGGAATGGCGCCCGCCAGCGTGCTGATCACCGGCAGCCCGTGCGCCAGCGCCTCGGCCAGCGCCATGCCGTAGCCTTCGTGAAAGGAGGGCAGCACGAAGACATCGGCCGCCGCGTAGAGCGCGCGCAATCCGGCCTCGTCGCGCTCGCCATGGAGCAGCACCCGGCCCTTCAACCCATGCGCGTCGATGGCACCGGCCAGTGCCGCCGCGCAGGCCGGGTCCATCGTGAGGCTGCCGGCGCAATGCAGCGTCCACGGGCGATCCCGCAGCGCGGCCAGCGCCTCGACCAGCAGCGCGTGGCCCTTGCGCGGCGTCACTGTGGCGACGCACAAGAGCGCCAGCTCGCCCGGGCCCGACCCCTGCGCCAGCGCGGCGGGGTCGGTGCCGGGCTCGACCACGGCGATCCGTGCCGCATCGACCTCGAAGGCGGCCAACGCCCGCGCGGTGGCGCGGCTGGTGACGATCACGCCGCGCGCCGAGGCCAGCGCGCGCCGTTCGCTGTCGAACAGTTCGCGCTGCCGTCCGGGTGCGAGTCCGGTCTCCAGCGACAACGGGTGATGCACCAGCGCCATCCACCGCAGCCGCTGCGCGTGCGCGGCCGCCAGCTCGGCCATGACGCCGAAGGCCAGACCGTCGACCACCACCAGCGTGTCGTCGGCGAGGCCCTCGACCACGCCACGCGCCATGGCCCGTGCCGCCGCATCGGGGGCCGGATAGCCGGGACCCAGCGACTGCACCTCGACCTGCCAGCGCGCCGCGCGCAGGCCGTCGACGATGCGCCGGTCGTAGGCATAGCCGCCGGTTCGGGTGCCGAGATCGCCCGGCACCAGGAAGCTGCAGCGCGCGGTCAATCCGCGCGCGCCGGCAATGCGCCCTCGTAGGCGGCCCAGGCCACGTGCGATTCGTTGAGCCGCACGCGCAGGCCCGAGAGCCCGTGCGCATGGGGCCCGAGATCGCCGGCCTCGATGCATGCGGCGATGCGATCGAAGATCACGCGCGCCATGAACTCGGTGGTCGTGTTCCGGCCCGCGAAGGCGGGATCGTCGTCGAGGTTGCGCAGGTTGAACTCGCCCAGCACGCTGTGCAGCGCCTCGGTCGCGCGCGCGATGTCGACCACCATGCCGTCGGCATCGAGCTCGGCGCGGCGCAGTTCGAGATCGACCACGTAGGTGGCGCCATGCAGGCGCTGGGCCGGCCCGAAGGCCTCGCCGCGAAAGCTGTGGGCGATCATGAAATGGTCGCGGACGTTGATGCTGTACATGCGGGGATTCCTCTGCGGTTCAGGGGTAGTCGATGCGCTGGCACAGCGTGTCCGGCGCACCGGCGGCGAGGTGGGCCAGCACCTCCGGCAGCCGGTCGAAGGGCGCGCTGTCCGTGACCAGCAGGTCGAGCACCGGATCGCGCAGCAGCGACAAGGCCAGTGCGAGCCGGCGCTGGTGCGACCAGCGGCCGCGCTGGGCCGCCGCGACCTGGCCGACCTGCGAACTCTTGAGCACGAGGCGCTGCGAATGGAAGGCTTCGCCCAGCGGCAGCGGCACCTCGCGCTGCCCATACCAGCTGAGGTCGACCACCGTGGCCTCGAAGGCCGCCAGCCGCAGCGCCGTCACCAGGCCCTGTGGCTGGCCGCTGGCATGCAGCACGAGATCGGCGCCAGGGCGGGCGTCCTGCGGCTTCGCAAAGGCCACGCCGAGCCGATCGGCCACCGCCCGCCGGGAGGCCTGGACATCGACCAGCTCGACCTCGCAGCCGGGCAAGCGACCTGCCAGCCACGCGACCAGCAAGCCGACGACGCCGCCGCCCACCACCGCGATGCGATCGCCCACCCGCGGCGCCGCATCCCAGAGGGCATTGACCGCGGTCTCCATGTTGGCGGCCAGCACGGCGCGCGCGGGCGGCAGGCCTTCGGGCAGCGGATGCACCGCCTCGGCCGGCACCACGTAGCGGGTCTGGTGCGGGTGAAGACAGAAGACGGCGCGGCCGCGCATCGCATCGGGGCCCTGCTCGACGATGCCGACGCTCTGATAGCCGTACTTGACCGGCGCCGGAAAGGCGCCTTCCTGGAAAGGCGCCCGCATGCGATGGAACTCGCTGGCCGGCACCTCGCCGCGAAACACCAGCAGCTCGGTGCCCCGGCTGATGCCGCTGTGCAGCGCCCGGACCAGCACCTCGCCGGCGCCGGGCGCGCGCCCCGGCTCGACGCGGATCGACGCCCGTCCCGGCGCCTCGATCCAGCAGGCGCGGGATTCGGCGGACAAGACAGGAGGCGAATATGCTGGCATGCTCGTTTTTCAGCGCCCGCAGGTCGCGAGCGATCCCAGTGTCAAACCATGGAATGCGATCTTAAGGCGATGCCCTCGCAGACTGTGCTGCGCCGCGATGCCTGGCGCGAGGCGCTGCCCTGCCTGACGCTGCTCCTTGTGCTGGCCGCCGGCGTGAACCTCGCGGCGGGGCTCGGCCCCTGGTTCGGCGTCCGCGCGCTGGCCGTGTTCGGCCTCGGCTTCGCCCTGGTCCTGCGGGCCCTGCCGGCCCATGCGCCGCATCCACGCTTCGGCGCCGCCAATCGCGTGACGCTGGCACGGCTGGCGCTGGTCGCGCTGCTCGCCGCCGGTATCGGCGAACCGCTCACCGACCCCACCAGCCTGGCCTGGGGTGCGATCGCCGTCGCCACCACCGCGGCGCTGTGGGATGCGCTCGACGGACCGCTGGCGCGCGCCCAGGGCCTGGCGAGCGACTTCGGGGCCCGCTTCGACATGGAGACCGACGCACTGCTGGTGCTGGTCCTGTCCCTGCTGGTGATTCACTTCGACAAGGCCGGCGCCTGGATCCTGGCCGCGGGACTGATGCGCTACGCCTTCGTGCTGGCGGCCCGGGCGCTGCCCTGGCTGGCACGCCCGCTGCCGCCGAGCCAGCGGCGCAAGGCGGTGTGCGTGGCGCAGATCACCAGCCTGATCGTCTGCCTCGGGCCGATCGTCGCGCCGCCATGGAGCCGCGCCATCGCCGCCGCCAGCCTGGCGGCGCTGAGCGCGTCCTTCGCGGCCGATCTGGCGTGGCTGGCCCGCCAGCGCCATCGCCCGGGCGCCCGCCCTTCGAAGCCGGAGCCTGCGCCATGACCTTCTCCCGGTTCCGCGCCGCGAGCGCCTTCGCCCTGCTCTGCCTGATCGGATCCGCCGCCCCCGCGCGGGCCGAGCTGGCGCACTACGAGCTCGACCCGAACCACATCACGGTGGCCTTCCTGGTTGACCACCTGGGCTATGCGAAGGTGCTCGGGATGTTCCGCGCCGCGCGCGGCAGCTACGAGTTCGACGAGGCCACCGGCGCGCTGGGCAAGCTGCGCATCGAGGTCGATACCCAGAGCGTGTTCAGCAACTACGCCAAGCGCGACCAGCACCTGAAGAGCGCGGAATTCCTCAACACGGCGCAGTTCCCGCGCATGGTGTTCACGGCCGACAGCGCCCGGCGCACCGGCGAACGCACCTTCGAGATCCCCGGCCAGCTCGAGCTGCTGGGCCGGCCGCAGCCGCTGACCCTCACGGCCACCTGGAACAAGAGCGGGCCCTCGCCGATCGACAAGGTCTACACCATGGGTGTCTCGGCGCGCGGCAGCTTCAAGCGCAGCAGCCACGGCATGAACTACGGCGTCAGCAACGGATGGGTCGGCGACGAGGTGCCGCTGATCATCGAGTTCGAGGCGCAGCGCAAGTGAGGGCCGCGCAGCCGTGGCCCGGGTGGGGAGGCTGGCTGCTGCGCTTCGGCCTGCCCTTCGCGCTGCTCAATGCATTGCTGACGCTGGAGAACCTCTGGCCGACCTGGTGGGCGCTGCCGGGCCTGCGCCTGTCTTTCGAGCTCTGCATGGCCGTGGCCGCGCTGACGCTGCTGATCCGGCTGCGCGGATTCGCCGGCATCGGGCTGCTGCGCGCGCTGTCGATCCTCACCGTGTTCTGGGTCGCGACGCGCTACGCCGAGGTCACGGCGTCGGCGGTCTTCGGTCGCCAGATCCACCTGTACTGGGACGGGCGGCATGTGTTCGAGGTGCTGCGGATGGGCAAGGCAGCCGGATGGCAGATCGCGCTCGGCGCCGCCGCGCTGGCGATCGCCCTGGCAGCGGTGTACGCCATCGTGCATCGCTGCTGGTCGATGCTCGCGCGCGAACTGGCCTGGCGACGGCCGCAGCCCGCGATCGGCCTGACCGCTGCCGCCCTGCTCGCGGCCTTCGCGCTGCAGGGCATCGGCGGCCGCGACACGCGCTGGTTCTTCTCGATGCCGGTGGCGCCGATCGTCGCGCGCCAGGCGGAACTGCTCGCAGGCCTGTGGTCGCCCGGGCACGCGGCTTCGCGGCTGTCGGCCAGCCCCGCCTTCGACAGCGCGCTGGCGGGCCTCGGCGGCGCCGACGTGCTGCTGATCTTCGCCGAGTCCTACGGCGCCAGCACGCTCGACGATCCGCGGCAGGCGGCATGGCTGGCGCCGCACCGTGCAGAGCTGGCCCGGTCGCTGCAGGCCGGCGGGCGCCAGGCGGTATCGGCGCGGGTGCGTTCTCCGACCTTCGGCGGCGCGTCGTGGCTCGCCCACTCGGCGCTGCTGAGCGGCGTCGACACCCGGGATCCGGGCGACTACGAACTGCTGCTGACCACCGACCGCCCGACGCTGGTGCGCCAGTTCAAGCGGCATGGCTATCGCACGGTGAGCTGGATGCCCGGCCTGCAGCGGCCCTGGCCCGAAGGCAGCTTCTATGGTTTCGACCGCTACGCCGATGCCCGCAGCATCGGCTACCGCGGAGCGGCCGTCGGCCACTGGCAGGTGCCGGACCAGGCGTCGATGGCGCTCCTGCACGCCCAGGAGCTGGCGCTGCCGCCCGGGCGCCGTGCACCGCGGCTGGTCGTCTTCCCGACGCTGGCCAGCCACGCTCCGTTCCGGCCGCTCGCGCCCTACGTGAGCGACTGGCCCCGGCTGCTGCGCGCCGATGCCTACACGCCGGCCGAGGTCGCCGACGCCCTGGCCGCGCCGGTCTCCTGGCTGGAACCGGTGCCCGCCTACCTCGAATCGCTGGCCTACACCTTCCGCTGGCTGGGCGACTACCTCGACGGCCGCGCGCCACCCAACATGCTCACCATCGTGATCGGCGACCACCAGCCCATGGCGAGCGTGAGCGGGCGCAATGCCTCGTGGGAGGTGCCGGTCCACGTCATCAGCAACGACGCCTCGCTGCTGAAGCGACTGGAGGCCGCCGGCTTCACGCCGGGCCTGCTGCCGATGCGGGCCGGGGCGATGGACATGCACGGCCTCACGCCCTTGCTGCTCGCCGCCTTCGAGGGGCCGGCGGGCGGAGTCCCCGGCGCGGCGGAATAGCGTGACCCAAGGGCCGGATTCGGCACTATTTCACGCGCCGCGCGATCCTTCTCTGATAGCCTTTTGGTCCATGCGCGCCCTCATCCTCCTGCTCAACATCGCAGTCGTCGCCCTCGCCTACCATCTGGCCGGACCGATCGGCCTCCTGGTCGCGACGGCCGTCTGCTTCGCGCTCATCGCCGGTGCCTTCGCGTTCTCGATGGCCAGGACCGAGGCCCGCGAATCGCGGAAGATGCAGCGGGCGATGCGTCGCAACACGACCTTTCTCGCCGAACTCCTCGGTCCGCGCAAACGCTGAGCCCGCCCCACGGGCCGGCCCCGCGTCGACGCGCTCAGGCGGCAGCGGCCTTGGCCACCGCGACCGCGGCTTCGCGCGGCAGGGCCACCGCGTTCTTCACGGCCAGGATCTCCGCCATCACGCTGACCGCGATCTCGGGCGGCGTCTTGCTGCCGATGTAGATGCCGATCGGGCCGCGCAGCCGGGCCAGCGATTGCTCGGTCTGCTCGAAGTGTTCGATCATGCGTTCGCGCCGTGCCTCGGCATTGCGCCTCGAGCCGATCGCGCCGACATAGAAGGCCTCGCTCTGCAGCGCCTCGAGCAGCGCCAGGTCGTCGAGCTTGGGGTCGTGCGTGAGCGCCACCACGCAGGTCCGGCGATCGGGCTTGAAGGCGACCACCGCGTCGTCGGGCATCTCGGTGGTGATGGCCACGCCCGGCAGCGACCAGGCCGTGTGGTATTCGACCCGCGGATCGCACAGCGTGACCGCGAAGCCGCTGAACTTCGCCATCGTCGCCAGGTACTCGGCCAGCTGGCCGGCGCCGATCAGCAGCATGCGGTACTCGGGGCCGAAGGTGTTGACCAGCGCGGTGTCGTCGACCGACAGCGCGGCCGGCGTTGCCGCCTCGGCCAGCGCGACCTTGCCGTCGGCCAGCCTGACCGTGCGCTGCATCAGGCGCCCCTGCTCGAGCGCCGCCACCAGCGCCTGCAGCGACGCGGCGTCGGGGTCGTACTCGAGCAGCAGTTCGAGCGTGCCGCCGCACGGCAGCCCGAAGCGGTGCGCCTCGTCGGCCGTGATGCCGTACTTGACCAGCGCCGGGGCGCCGGTGGGCATCACGCCGTCGCCGTGCGCCCGGCTGTAGCGTGCGATCAGGTCGTCCTCGATGCAGCCGCCCGAGACCGAACCGACCACCGCGCCATCCTCGGCCAGCGCCATGATCGAGCCGATCGGACGCGGTGACGAACCCCAGGTGCGCACCACGGTCGAGAGCAGCGCGCGGCGGCCGGCGAGCCGCCAGTCGCGCAGGGTGCGCAGCACCATGACGTCGAGGTTTTCCATATCGCTTGTTCCTGCTTGCCGCTCGCTGTTCAGCCGGCGTCCTTGTCCGGCTCGGGCGCGGCCTTCTTGCCGATGCCGAGCTTTTGCATGAAGCCCGCCATGGCGCCGGTCTTTTCGGCCGGGGCCGCCGCTTCGTCCACCGCCTCCTCGGGCGGCGGGCCGTAGCGGCTCTGCATCTCGGCATCGAAGCGCTTGAAGAAGTCGTCCGCGGTCGACTTGGCGGCGCCGTCGATCAGGCGCTGGCCCATCTGCGCGATCTTGCCGCCGACCTGCGCCTGCACCGTGTAGTCGAGCTCGCAGCCGGCACTGCCGTCGGCCACCGGCTTCAGCGACACGCTCGAGGCTCCCTTGGCGAAGCCGGCGACGCCGCCCTGTCCTTCGAAGGACAGCTTGTAGCTGTCGGGTGCCTCGATGTCGGCCAGCGTGACCTTGCCGCTGAACTTGGCCGACACGGGGCCGATCTTGAGCGCCAGCCCGACCGAGTACTCGTTGTCGCCGGTGAGTTCGAACTTGTCGCAGCCCGGGATGCATTTCTTCAGCGTCTCGGGATCGTTGAGCGCCTCCCAGGCCTGTTGCTGCGTGACGCCGAGGCGGCGGTTGCCGAGCATTTCCATGATGGGTTCCTTCTTGGATGTCGTGGGAGAGTGACGGCGCTAGCGGCCGGCGCGCATCAGCGTCGCCAGGCTCGCGGCCAATTGTTCGAGGGCATTGAGATTGTGAACCGCCAGCATCGCATCCGCATGGCGGTGCAGTACCGCCGCGCCGCGCGCCAGGGGCGCATAGCCCTCGTAGCGCAGCAGCGGATTGAGCCACAGCAGCCGGCGCGAATGGCGCTTGAGCCACAGCAGTTCGCGCTCGAGCGCCTCGGGCTCGCCGGTGTCCAGCCCGTCGCTGATCACCAGCACCAGCGTGCGGCGCCCGGTCAGCCGGCGCGCATGGCGATGCCGCAGCTCGGCCAGCGAGTCGCCGAACCGGGTGCCACCGGCGAAATCGTCGATGGCTGCGCTGGCCGCGGCCAGCATCGCGTCGGTGTCGGCGATGCGGAAGGCCGGCGTCAGATCGGTCAGCTGGGTGCCGAAGGCGAACACGTCGCGCCGGCCCGAGCGCCGCGTCGCCGCATGCAGGAAGGCCAGCAGCAGCCGGGCATAGCGCTCCATCGAGCCCGAGACATCGACCAGCACCAGCAGCGGCAGCGGCTGCCGGCGACGCGACAGCCGCGGCAGCCGCAGCATCTCTCCGCCGGTGCGCGCGGCCTCGTGCAGCACCCCGGGCCAATGCATGCGCGAGTGCACGCCGCCGTCGCCCGCGGGCCGCAGCCGCCGCGACGGCAGCGTCGGCACCGGCAGCGAGATGTCGCGCGCCAGGCGCTCGACCAGCCGGTACTCGGCGGCGCCCAGCGCGTTGAAATCGGCATGGTGGACCCGCTGCCGGTCGCTGGCCGTCATCGCGGCGTCGAAGTCGATCTCGCGTTCGGTCTGGGCCGGCTTGACCGCGTCGCGCGGCGCCGCCAGCGCCTCGCGCACCCGCGGCCGGCGCTTCGAGGGCTCGGCCTTGCCCTCGGCGCTGGGCAGCATCTGCGCCAGCAGCTTGTTGGCCAGCTCGGGATCGCGGAACCAGGCATCGAAGAGCTCGCGGAACACCTCCCGGTCTTCCTCGCGGCTGATCATCACGGCCTCCATCGCGGCGGCGAAATCGCCACGGCTGTCGACGCCGACCAGCATCGCGGCCTCGGCCGCCAGCCCGATGCGCATCGCGTCGGTGCGCACGCCGGCACGCCGCAGCGCGCGGCCGAAGCCCGCCAGATTGCCGGCCAGCTTGCCGCGGCGCGCATCGCCGAGCTGCTGCACGCGCTCGGTCAAGAGGTGGCCTCCTCCTCGGGCTTGAGCAGGTCGGAGGCCAGCTCGCGCGTCAGCGCGGCGACGTCGTCGCGCTGCTTGAACAGGATGCCGGCGGTGTCGACCACCACCTCGGGGTCGAGCTCGACCGTGTCGAGCGCGATCAGGGCCTTGGCCCATTCGACGCTTTCGGCGATGCCCGGCGCGCGCTGGAAGGCGCTCGCGAAGGGCGCCGTGCGCAGCCGGCCGACGAAGGCGGCGACCTGCTCCGAAAGCACCGCCCCGGCCTGCGGCACCTGGGCGCGCACGATGGCGAGCTCACGCTCCCGCTCCGGATAGTCGAGCCAGTGATAGAGGCAGCGCCGCTTGACCGCGTCATTGAGCTCGCGCGTGCGGTTGCTCGTGAGCAGCGTGACCGGCGACACCAGCGCCCGCACCGTCCCCAGCTCGGGGATGCTGACCTGGTACTCGCCGAGGTATTCGAGCAGGAAGGCCTCGAAGGGCTCGTCGGCGCGATCGACCTCGTCGATCAGCAGCACCGCACCGGGGGCCGGCGCCTGCAGCGCCTGCAGCAGCGGACGGCGGATCAGGTAGCGCGGCTGGTAGACCTCGGACTCGATGTCGCTCGATGCGCCATGCGCCTCGGCGGCGCGCATGTGCAGCAGCTGCGCCGCGTAGTTCCACTCGTAGAGGGCTTCGCGCTGCTCCAGGCCGTCGTAGCACTGCAGGCGCAGCAACTCGCGCCCGAGCGCGGCCGACAGGGCCTTGGCCAGCTCGGTCTTGCCGACCCCGGGCTCGCCCTCGAGCAGCAGCGGCCGCTGCAGCTTGAGCGCCAGGAACACCGCGGTCGCGAGCCGCCGATCGGCGTAGTAACCGACGCCCTGCAGCGCCTGCACGACCGCATCGATGGAGGGGAACGGTGATGAGGTCGTGGCAGGCGTGGTGTCGATCATCTCGATGAGCTTATCCGAGCGCCTTCGTCACGGCGCGCTGCGTCAGCACCGAGATCAGGTTGGCCCGATAGTCGGCCGAGGCATGCAGGTCGCTGTTGAGATCGCTGGCGTCGATCTTGACGCCGGCCGCCGACTCGGGCGTGAAGGCCTTGTTCAGCGCATCCTCGAGTCCCTTGTGGCGGAACACGCCGTTGCCCGCGCCGGTGACCGCCACGCGCACCCCGCTCGGGTACTGCGCGAGGAACACGCCGACCAGCGGGAAGTTCGACGCCTTCTGGCGCAGCTTCACATAGGCGGCCCGCTGCGGGATCGGGAAGCGGATCGCCTTGATCAGCTCGCCGTCTTCGAGCGCCGTGGTGAAGAGTCCCTGGAAGAAATCGTCGGCCGCGATCTCGCGCTTGCTGGTGATGACCGTGGCGCCGGAGGCCAGCACCGCGCTGGGATAGCAGGCCGCCGGGTCGTTGTTGGCGACCGAGCCGCCCAGCGTGCCCATGGCGCGCACCTGCCGGTCGCCGATGCCCGACGCCAGGTCCGCGAGCGCCGGATAGGCGGCCTTGATCTCGGCGTGGTTGGCGACATCCAGGTGCCGCGACATGGCGCCGATCAGGAAGGCATCGCCGGCCTTGCTGATGCCGGTGAGCTCCTTGATGCCGCTGAGGTCGGCCAGCTGCTCCGGAGCGGAAAGCCGCAGTTTCATCGAGGCCAGCAGGGTCTGGCCGCCGGCCAGCGGCTTGGCGCCGGCTTCGGCGAGCTTGACCGCATCGGCCAGGCTGGTGGGACGTTCGAGGGTGAAGGCATACATGGTGTGATTTCCTTCCGGGTGTTCAGGGAGCGGGCCGGCCTTGGGTGCTGGCGGCCGACGAGGGCTGCGCATTCGCGACGGGGCGGCCCTTCTGCATGGCCTCCCAGACGCGGTGCGGCGAGGCCGGCATGTCGAAGTCCTTGACGCCCAGCGGTGCCAGCGCGTCGAGCACCGCGTTGATCACCGCCGGCGGCGAGCCGATGGCCCCGGCCTCGCCGCACCCCTTGGTGCCCAGCGGGTTGTGGGTGCACGGCGTGCACACGGTGTCGAGCTTGAACTGCGGGAAGTCGGCGGCGCGCGGCATCGCGTAGTCCATGAAGCTGCCGGTGAGCAGCTGGCCGCTCTCGTCGTAGACGCAGTTCTCCATCAGTGCCTGGCCGATGCCCTGCACCAGTCCGCCGTGCACCTGGCCCTCGACGATCATCGGGTTGATGATGGTGCCGAAGTCGTCGACCGCGGTGAAGCGATCGACCCGCACCTCGCCGGTCTGCTTGTCGATCTCGACCTCGCAGATGTAGGTGCCGCCCGGGAAGGTGAAATTGGTCGGGTCGTAGAAGGCGGTCTCGTTGAGGCCGGGCTCCAGCTTGTCGAGCGGGTAGTTGTGCGGCACGTAGGCCGTCAGCGCCACCTGGCCGAAGGGGATCTTCTTGTCGGTGCCCTTGACCGTGAACTCGCCGTTGGCGAACTCGATGTCGGCGTCGCTCGCCTCCATCAGGTGGGCCGCGATCTTCTTGGCCTTGGCCTCGATCTTGTCGAGCGCCTTCATGATCGCCGCGCCGCCGACCGAGATCGAGCGCGAGCCGTAGGTGCCCATGCCGAAGGGCACGCGGCCGGTGTCGCCGTGCACCACGTCGACCGCCTCGACCGCGATGCCCAGGCGCGCCGCCACCACCTGCGCGAAGGTGGTCTCGTGGCCCTGGCCGTGGCTGTGCGAACCCGTGAAGACGGTCACGCTGCCGGTGGGATGGACGCGGATCTCGCCGCATTCGAACAGGCCGGCACGCGCGCCGAGTGCACCCGCGATGTTCGACGGCGCGATGCCGCAGGCCTCGATGTAGCTCGAGTAGCCCATGCCGCGCAACTTGCCCTGCGCCTCGCTGGCCGATCTCCGCTGGGCGAACCCTGCCACGTCGGCCAGCGCCTGCGACTTGTTCATGCAGGCATGGAAGTCGCCGGTGTCGTACTGCAGCGCCACCGGGGTCTGGTAGGGGAAGGTGGTGATGAAGTTGCGCTTGCGGATCTCGTCCTGGCCCAGGTTCATCTCCCAGGCGCAGCGCGACACCAGCCGCTCGAGCAGGTAGGTGGCCTCGGGGCGGCCGGCACCGCGGTAGGCGTCGACCGGCGCGGTGTTGGTGAACCAGGCGTCGACCTCGACGTAGATCTGCGGCGTCGCGTACTGGCCCGCCAGCAGGGTCGCGTAGAGGATGGTCGGCACCGCGGTCGAGAAGGTCGACAGGTAGGCGCCGAGGTTGGCATCGGTGTGCACCCGCAGCGCCAGGAACTTGCCCTGCGCATCCATCGCCATCTCGGCATGGCTCACGTGGTCGCGGCCGTGCGCATCGGACAGGAAGCACTCGGAACGCTCGCCGGTCCACTTGATGCTGCGGTTGAGCTGCTTCGAGGCCCAGGTCAGGCACACGTCTTCGGCGTAGAGATAGATCTTCGAGCCGAAGCCGCCGCCGACGTCGGGCGCGATCACCCGCACCTTGTGCTCGGGCAGGCCGAGCACGAAGGCGGTCATCAGCAGCCGCTCGACGTGCGGGTTCTGGTTCGACACGTAGAGGACGTACTCCTCGTTCGCGCGGCTGTAGCTGCCGATCGCGACGCGAGGCTCCATCGCGTTCGGGATCAGCCGGTTGTTGACGAGATCGAGCTTGGTGACATGCGCCGCATTGGCGAAGGCGGCATCGACCCCAGCCTTGTCGCCGATCGCCCACTTGTAGCACTGGTTGTCGGGCGCCTCGTCGTGGATCGTCACGCCGCTCTGCTTCTTCGCTGCATCGGCCACGCTGACCAGGGCCTGATGGATGTCGTAGTCGACCACCACCGCCTCGGCCGCGTTCTTGGCCTGTTCGACGGTCTCGGCCACCACCATCGCGACGTGGTCGCCGACGTAGCGCACCTTGTTGATCGCGAGGATCGGGTGCATCGGCTCCTTCATCGGCGTGCCGTCGGGATTGTTGATGAGCCAGCCGCAGGGCAGCCCGCCCATCTTTCCCTCGATGTCCTTGCCGGTGAAGATGCCGACCACGCCGGGCATCTTCAGCGCGGCCGCGGTGTCGACGGACTTCAGGGTGGCGTGCGCGTGCGGCGAGCGCACGAACACGGCATGGGTCTGGTTGGCCAGGTCGATGTCGTCGGTGTACTGGCCGGCGCCGGTCAGGAAGCGGTAGTCTTCCTTGCGCTTGAGTGACTCGCCGATGTGCGGCAGTCCTGCGAAATCGGGTGCGCCCATGTCGTGCTCCTCAGGCCGTGGCGGTGGACTTGGCCGGCGCGGCGGACATCGCCTCGCCACCCATCTGCACCGCCTTGACGATGTTCTGGTAGCCGGTGCAGCGGCACAGGTTGCCCTCGAGCAGCTCGCGGATCTCGGTCTCGCTCGACTTGGGATGGTGCGTGCACAGGTCGATGGCGCTCATCACCATGCCGGGCGTGCAGAAGCCGCATTGCAGGCCGTGGCATTCCTTGAAGGCCGCCTGCATCGGGTGCATGGTGCCGTCGGCCTGGGCGATGCCCTCGATCGTGGTGATCGTGGCGCCGGCCACCTGCGCGACCAGCACGTTGCACGACTTGACGGCCCGGCCGTTGACGTGGACCGTGCAGGCGCCGCACTGCGCGGTGTCGCAGCCGACATGGGTGCCGGTCAGGTGGAGATGCTCGCGAATCGCTTGCACGAGGAAGGTGTTCGGGGGCGCGTCGACCGTGACTTCGCGGCCGTTGACCGTGAAAGGAACCTGCATGTTGGCTGTCTCCGTATAGGTGATGGCTGAATCGGCCGCATGAATCTTGGACGCCCGACCGGGGCACCATCCTAGGCAAAACCCTAGGCGCTTGCGCGTTGCCTTCGAAATTCTCAAAATGAAACAGCTTGCCTTGCGGCGAGCCTCCGAACAGGCGCCCCTCCGGGCCCGATTCCACACGATGACACCCCCCTCCGCCTCGCCCCTGCCCGAGCGCTCCCTCACCATTGCCCAGGCGCGACGCGAATGGATTGATGGCGAGCGCCCGGCCGAACCGCTCGCCCCGCGCGTCGAGCCCTGGCTCGTGCGTTCGTGGCAGCGCTGCCTGGCGGCCGGCCACCGGCCGCAGCAACGCGTGAGCTTCGACCCGGTCTCGGCGCCGCGCGCGCGACAGGTGGCCGAACGCAACCGAGCGCTGCTGCTGGCCGCGCGACCGGTGCTTGACCGGCTTTCGCGCGCGATCGCGGACACGCGCTACTTCGCGATCCTGACCGATGCCGACGGCATCGTGGTCGACGTCGGCGCCCTGCCGTCCGGCAGCGATGCGGCGGCCCGGCATGCGCGCGACATCGCCCGCATCGGCGTCGACCTGTCGGAGCGCGCGGTCGGCACCACGGCGATCGGCGCCGCGCTGGCCGAGCACGAATCCGTGTGGTTGCATCGCGGCGAGCACTTCTTCGACGACACCAGCATCTACAGCTGCGCCGGCGCGCCGCTCTTCGGCCCGCAGGGCGATTGCATCGGCATGCTGGACCTGACCGGCGTACAGGTGGTCGAGCGGCCCGAGCTGCGGCACCTGGCGGCGTCCTCGGCCCGCAGCATCGAGAACGCGCTGGTGCAGGGCCACCCCTGCGAGCTGCTGCTGCAGATCGGCTGGCCGGGCAGCAGCGTGGGCGCCGACACCGAGGGCCTGCTGTGCATCGACGCCGACGGCAACGTGACCGGCGCCAATGCGGCCGCACGCCACATGCTGCACCAGCCGCTGGGCAGCCGCCCGGCCCTGCATTGCAACGACCTGTTCGCGCTGCCGCCGCAGATGCTGTTCGATGCCGCGCGACGCGGCGACCCGGTGCTCGAGGTGCCGCTATGGTCGGGGCTGCGGGTGCAGGCCAGGCCCCGGATGCCGCAGCGGGGCGCACCGGCCGCCACGGCGGCAAACCCGCTTCCGCGACTGCGCGACGTCGAGTCGGCATTGATCCGCAAGGCCGTGGACGATGCCCGCGGCAATGTGGCGCAGGCGGCGCGCGCGCTCGGCATCAGCCGCGCCACGGTCTACCGCAAGCTGGGCCGGGGTCATTGCTAGTGACTTTCTTACATTTTGTTGCTATTGTCAGCGTCTGCTAAAAATTGATCGCCGACCCGGCGGCTCGACAGGACGTTGACCATGAGCGAATCCAAGGCCCGATCTCTATCCATGCCGTCGATGCCCAGCCGGCGCCAGGCCATCGCGCGCCTGGCCGGCAGCGTCGGCGTGGGTGCCGCGGCCGCCCTGGGATGGCCGGCCTTCGCACAGGCCAGGAGCATCCGCGTCGGCGCCACCTTCGACAACAGCGGCGTCGAGAAGGCCAACGGCGCCGGCCTGTTCGTGGGCTCGTCGGCGTACTTCAACGCACTCAACCGCGCCGGCGGCATCAACGGCACGAAGGTCGAGCTGATCTTGGCCGATGACCAGTTCAAGCCCGACATCGCCAAGGACAACGCGCTCGCCTTCGCCGCCGACAGCTCGGTGCTGGCGATGCTGCACCCGCTGGGCACCCGCCAGGCGGCCGCAGTGATTGACGCGGTTCCCGGCATGGCGGTCGTCGGCCCGAACACCGGCACCGTGTCGCTGCGCAAGAAGGCCTCGCCCAACACCTTCTGGGTGCGCGCCAACTACGACCAGGAACTCGACCGGCTGATCGCCACCGCAGCCGTGCTCGGCCAGTCGCGCATCGGCATCGTCTATTCGGAAGATCCGCTCGGGCAGTCGCTGCTGGCGGGCTTCAAGGCCGCGCTGGCCAAGGTCAAGCTCGAGCCGGCGGTGATCGCCAGCACGCCGGGCACCACCAGCATGGAGGTCGATCCGGCCGCCGCGAAGATCGCCGCGGCCGCGCCGCAGATCGTCATCATCGGCCTGGCCGGCACCGCGCCGGCCTTCGTTCGCGCGCTGCGCAAGGCAGGCGGCAAGAGCAGCGCCTACGGCCTGTCGATCACCGCCAGTGCGCTCGGCGCCATGGGCGACCTGGCGCACGGGCTGGGCTTCGCGATCGTCGTGCCCTCGCCGTTCGCCACCAAGTACGAGATCGTGCGGCGCTACCAGGCCGACATGCTGGCCAGCGGCTCCAAGGAGTTCTCGCTGCCGAGCCTGGAAGGCTACATGGACGCCTGCGTGCTGGCCGAAGGCCTGCGCCGCGCCGGCCCGTCGCCGACGCGCGCGGGCGTGATCGCGGGGCTCGAGCACATCGAGGGCTACGACCTCGGCGGCGTGAAGATCAACTTCGGCCGGGGCAACCGCGAAGGCAGCCAGTTCGTGGACGTGGCGGTCATCAGTGCCAATGGAAGACTGATTAGCTGACCCCCAGGTTGGGCTCACTTCGTGTAGCCCGCCCACCCCCTCTTCGGGGGGCAACACCAGCGGCCCGGCGAAGCCGGTTCCGCGGTGTTTCACCAACGGGCCGGGCTTCGCCGGCCGGCGGAGCGGCAGCGGCGCGGCTACTGCAGAATCCAGCTATGAATTCAAGCTATGCAACGGGCGAGCCTTCGCGTGCGGAGGTCGACGCTCTCTCCGGCCCCACGTTGGTCGAGTTCGGCACCGCGTGGTGCGGCTTCTGCAAGGCGGCGCAGCCGCTGCTGGCGGAGGCACTGGTGGACGCGCCTTCGCTGCGGCATCTCAAGATCGAGGACGGAAGCGGGCGCGCGCTGGGACGCTCGTTCAAGGTCAAGCTGTGGCCCACGTTCATCTTCATGCGCGACGGGCAAGAGCTCGGGCGGCTGGTGCGGCCCGGCAGCGCGGAGCTGATCCGGCAGGAACTGGCCCGGCTGGAGCTCGCCGCTTCCTAGCCCGGCAGCGCCACCACGACGGCCGACTCGTCGACGATCGCGGTGACGCGCTGGCGGGTGCGCAAGGCGCTGCCGCTGGCCGCGAATCCCACCAGCTGCAGGTCCCCTTCGAGCGCCACCGAGATCTCGTCGCCGTCCTCGCCGCGCGCGACGCCGGCCACTACGCCGCCGAGCTGGTTGCCCTTGCTCCGGCTCGCGGTGCCGGCGCGCTCGATGCGCACGGCGGTCGCCTTGCACAACGCGATCGCCGCCATCCCCTCGGCAAGCCCGAGCAACTCGGCGCTCTCCTGCGTGATGCGGGCGGCGATGGTCTGGGCATTGCCCAGCCGCAAGCCGACCCGCACGATACGGCCCGTGGACTCGACCGCGGCCACGGTCGCAGGCAACTGGTTGCGCATGCTGGTGCGGATCGCCAGCCGCGCCACCGCGCTGCCGGCGCCCGCCAGCGCCCCGGCGCGCTCCTGCACCGTGCGCCGTGCCGCCGCCAGCGCATCGGCGAGTTCGAGCAGATGCGTGCCATGCGAGGTCAGCGAAGCGCCACCGCCGCCGGCCCCGCCGACCGCCCGCTCCACCAGCGCAACGCCCGCCAGATTGGTCAGGGTGGCGACCGCCTGCCAGGCGGCCTTGTAGCTCACGCCGGCCTCGCGCGCCGCTTGCGAGATGCTGCCGGTGCGGCCGATGCCGCGAAGGATGTCGATGCGCTTGTCGCTCATGCCGTGGCCGAGCGCGTCGCCGAAACGGGGTGATGCCATGCGCGGATTGTGCCGGCTGCCCTACACTCACGCTATTCCATTCATGAATAGCGAACCACGCCACACCTCCACCGCCATGAAAACCAGCCGCTCCCCCCGCCTGATCGCCGCCGGCCTCCTCGCCTTCTGCTTCTCGCTCTGCAGCCATGCGGGCGAAGTGCAGGTGGCCGTCGCGGCCAACTTCTTCGGACCGATGAAGGTGCTGGCCGCCGATTTCGAGAAGGCGACCGGCCACAAGGCAGTGCTGTCCTCCGGCGCCACCGGCAAGTTCTACGCCCAGATCCAGGGCGGCGCGCCCTTCGACGTGTTTCTGGCCGCCGACGACGAGACGCCGGCCCGGCTCGACAAGGACGGTGCCACGGTGGCCGGCAGCCGCTTCACCTATGCCACCGGCAAGCTGGTGCTGTGGTCCGCGAATCCCGAACTGGTCGACGGCAAGGGCGAGGTGCTGCGCACGGGCAAGTTCGCCCACCTCGCGCTCGCCGCGCCCAAGCTGGCGCCCTACGGCGCGGCCGCGGTGCAGACGATCACGCGGCTCGGCCTGCTGGCCCAGCTCGAACCGAAGTTCGTGCAGGGCGAGAGCATCGGCCAGACCTACAGCTTCATCTCCACCGGCAACGCGGAGCTCGGCTTCGTGGCGCTGTCGCAGGTCTGGGAAGGCGGCAAGATCAAGAACGGCTCGGCCTGGGTCGTGCCGGCCGAGCTGCACAGCCCGATCCGCCAGGATGCGGTGCTGCTGGGCCGCGCCAGGGACAACGCCGCGGCCTCGGCCCTGATGGAGTTCCTCAAGACCGACGGCGCGAAAACGGTGATCCGCTCCTTCGGCTACGACGTCTGAGGCCCGCGCGACGATGCCGACCGCCGCCGACCTGGGCGCCGTCACGCTGACGCTGAAGCTGGCCTCGGTCACCACGCTGGTTCTGCTGCTGCTGGGCACGCCGCTGGCCTGGTGGCTGGCGCGCACCCGCTCGGCCTGGAAAGGTCCGATCGGCGCGATGGTGGCGCTGCCGCTGGTGCTGCCGCCCTCGGTGCTGGGCTTCTATTTCCTGGTGTCGATGGGGCCCAACGGGCCGCTCGGCGCGCTGACCCAATGGCTCGGCCTGGGCCTGCTGCCCTTCACTTTCGCGGGACTGGTGGTCGGCTCGGTGGTCTATTCGATGCCCTTCGTGGTGCAGCCGATCCAGAACGCCTTCGAGGCCATCGGCGAGCCGGCGCTCGAAGCCGCCGCCACGCTGCGGGCCTCGCCGCTGGACACCTTCTTCAGCGTGGTGCTGCCGCTGGCGCGCCCGGGCTACCTGACCGCCATCGTGATGGGCTTCGCCCACACCGTGGGCGAGTTCGGCGTGGTGCTGATGATCGGCGGCAACATTCCCGACAAGACCCGCGTGATCTCGGTGCAGATCTACGACCACGTCGAGGCGCTCGAATACACGCAGGCCCACTGGCTCGCGGCCGGCATGGTGGTGTTCTCGTTCCTGGTGCTGCTGGCGCTGTATGCGCTCAATCCGACGGGACGGCGGCGATGAGGGCGCCGACCTCCGAGGGCCTGCGGCTGCGCCTGGCGGTCGACTTCCCCGCCTTCTCGCTGCAGGTCGACCTGGCCCTGCCCGGCCGCGGCGTGACCGCGCTGTCCGGCCCTTCGGGCTGCGGCAAGACCACCTGCCTGCGCGCCATCGCGGGGCTGCAGCGCGCGCCGGGCGCCCTGGTCTCGGTCAACGGCGAAGTCTGGCAGGACGACGCCGCAGGCATCTTCCTGCCGACGCACCGGCGGCCGCTGGGCTACGTGTTCCAGGAGACGCGGCTCTTCACCCATCTGGACGTGCGGCGCAACCTCGAATACGGGATGAAGCGGGTGGCGCCGGCGCTGCGCCGGGTCTCGCTCGCGCAGGCGGTCGAACTGCTGGGCATCGGCCCGCTGCTGGCGCGCCGGCCCGACACGCTGTCGGGCGGCGAGCGCCAGCGCGTGGGCATCGCACGCGCCCTGGCCACCAGCCCGAAGCTGCTGCTGATGGACGAGCCGCTGGCCTCGCTCGACCTGGCACGCAAGCGCGAGGTCCTGCCCTACCTCGAACGGCTGCACGCCGAACTCGACATGCCGGTGCTCTACGTCAGCCACTCGGCCGACGAGGTCGCGCGGCTGGCCGACCACCTGGTGCTGCTGGACGCCGGGCGCGTGATCGCCAGCGGGCCGACCCATGAACTGATGACCCGCCTCGACCTGCCGCTGGCGCACGGCGACGCCGCGGGATCGGTGGTCGAGGCCGTCGTGACGAGCGTCGACGCAGACTATGGCCTGGTCCAGGTCGCGTTCACGGGCGGCACGCTGAGCCTGCCCCACAGCGGCGTCGGCGTCGGCCAGCGCGTGCGTGTGCGCATCCAGGCCCGCGATGTCAGCCTGACGCTGCAGCCGCAGGAGGGAACCAGCGTGCTCAACATCCTGCCGGCGACGATTGCGGACCTCGCCGACGACGGGCCGGCGCAGCGGATGGTCGGCCTCGATGTGGGCGGCGCGCGGATGCTGGCGCGCATCACGCGCAAGTCGGCCGATCTGCTGGCGCTGGCCGTCGGCATGCGCGTCCATGCGCAGGTCAAGGGCGTGGCGATCGTCGAGTGAACCGTGGCCCCCACGCTCCGTCACTGCGTGTACTCGCTGCCCCCCAAGGGGGCAGCTGCAGGCCGCCCGTCCGTGCGAAGCGCGGGCTTCGCCGCGCTGGCGGCCCGGCGACGGCCTGGCATCACGCTCCGACCGGCACCTTGTCCAGAAAGCCGGTGACCGACCGCAGCCTGCCGCCCGCCAATTGCGCGAAGTCGGTGCCCTCGATCAGGGCCTCGGCGCCATCCGGCCCGAGGGTCCAGGAAAAGCGAAGCTGGTCGCCGTGCGCGTCCGGCTGGCCCTTGAGCGCGAAGCGGAAACCCGGAAAGCGCTGGTGCACGCCGCCGACCAGCGCACTGATCTGCGTTCGGCCGCTGCCCTGCATCAGCGGATCGACATAGCGCGCGTCTTCGGTCCAGTGGGCTTCGAGCAGCTTCAGCCGGCGCTCGGCATCGATCTCGTTCCAGACGGCGATGTAGTGCTCGGCAACACGGGCTGCTTCGGGAGTGGCGGTGTTCATGGCGGTTCCTTTCGGTGTTCACGACCCGCAACAGCGCGGGGTGAACGAATGGTCGTGCCGACCGCGCCGCGGGTCGATGACCTGGGAGGTCATGGGCCTGCGCGCGCACGTCGGGCGCGGGCGCCCGAAATCCAGCTCAGGCTTTGTCGGCCTTGCCGGCCGCGTTCGCCAGCTTGCTGAGCATTCGGTCCACGATCCACGGCTGCCGGTCTTCGTCTTCCGCGCGCTCTTTCCGGCGGATCGCGTTGCGCACCGCGATGGAGCCGACATAGCGAATCGGTTCCGGCGGGAAGTGCCCCAAGGGCCCCTGCGTCAAGGGACTGCGGGTCCACGCGTTGTCCTGGTCCAGCAGCATGGAGGAAAGGATCTGGCCGCCCATGTAGCTGGGGCCGACGCCGTTGCCGGAATAGCCGAAGCCATAGCAGATGTGGGGCGCGCCATCGAGCTTGCCGAAGAAGGGAAAGCCGGTGACGGACCGGTCCGACGGACCGTTCCAGCTCGCCGTGATCGGCGTCTCGCGCAAGGCCGGAAAGAACGAATGCAGTGCGTGCGTCAGCTCCGCCTCGTAAGGCGAACGCTGGTCGAAGACCGGCGCGATGCGGCCGCCCCAGGCGAAGGTATTGCCGCCCTTGCCCAGCATGACCCGGCCGTCGACCGTGCTGCGGTAGTAGTAGACGAAGGTCCTTGAATCGAGCACCGAAATGCCGTTGTCGAGGCCGATCTCGCGCAGCAGTTCGGGGCATCTTTCCGTGATCACCATGTCGCTCGACACGACCGCGATGGTGCGCTCGAACTGCGGCAGGCTGCGCGCCATCCAGGCATTGAGCGCCAGCACCAGCTTCTTCGCTTCGATGCTGCCGCAAGGCGTGCGCACGACGGCCGGGTGGCCACGGCTGAAGTCCAGCATCGGGCTGCGTTCGTAGATGCGGATGCCCATGGCAAGTGCCGCCCGGCGCAGGCCGCGCACCAGCTTGCCCGGATGCACCGTGGCGGCGATGGGCGAGTACACCCCCGCGAGGTTGCGCGCCGAACCCGAGCGACGCGCCACCTCTTCGGGCGGCAGCGCGCGGTAGGAGTGGATGCCGCAGTCCTCCAGCGCCCGCATCACCGGATCGAGGGTGCCGATCTGGGCCTGCGAGGTCGCGGTGTAGAGCGTGCCGTCCTGCCGCAGCTCGGCGTCGATGCCGTGCGCGCGGCAGAAGGCCGCGATGTGGTCGACCACCGCTTCCGACGCCTTGACGAGGCGGATCGCCTCGGCCTCGCCGAAGAGCCGTCGCAAGGTGAAGAACTTCGCCGACCAGGTGAGCAGGCAGCCGCCGTTGCGCCCGCTGGCGCCGGCGCCGCAGAGGTCGCTCTCGATGATCGCGATGTCCAGCGACGGATCCTGCTGCCGGGCCTGGATCGCGGTCCACAGCCCCGTGAAGCCGCCGCCGACGATGCAGACATCGGCACGCTGCGCACCTTGCAAGGCAGGCGCCAGGTCGCCGTCGTTGAAGAGCGCCTGCTCGATCCAGAAGGGCCGCATGGCTAGGCCACGGCGCGCTGGTGCTCGGCGGCGCAGAGTTCCAGATGGCGGACGAAATGCGCGAGACCGGGCATGTCGGCGTCGGCCGACTTCGCGCTGTCGTCCCAGCGCCGCAACTCGACCGCATCGCCGGCAAAAGGCAAGGCCTCGAAGGCCTGCGCCTGCGCGTCGCTGAAGACTCCGCCCTGCAGCGCCAGGCTGCGCTTCGAGTCGGGCGACAGCGCCTCGAGGTAGCCTGGCTCGCGCGCGCACAGGAAGCGCTTGGCATCCACGTGCAGGCGGATCGGCTCCAGCGTCGCCGGGCCGAACAGGGCGCGCAGGAAAGGCAGGCAGCGGTATTGATGCAGGTCGTCCAGCCCCTGCTGCGTCGGCGTGCCGCCGAAATCGTGCAGCAGATGGCCCAGGTCGTGCAGCAGCGAAGCCGCGATCAGCGCGCTGCCGGCGCCGGCCTGCTCGGCCAGGTGCGCGGACTGCAGCGCGTGCTCGAGCTGCGTCACGGGCTCGCCGTCGTACTGGGCATCGCCCTTCGATTCGAACAGGCCGACGATGTCGGAAATGGTGAGGCTCATGGCTACCAGGGGAGCGAATAGGTCTTGCTGTTGGTGAAACTCTTGATCGCCTCGAGCACGCCTTCCTTGTAGCCCAGGCCCGAGTCCTTGATGCCGCCGAAGGGCGTGAGCTCGAGCCGGTAGCCCGGCACCTCGCGCACGTTGACGGAGCCGACATTGAGCTCGCGGATGAAGCGCGTGATGTAGTCGAGGCGGTTGGTGCACACCGACGACGACAGTCCGTAGGCCGTGCCGTTCGAGATCCGGATCGCTTCCTCGATGCTGCCGAAGCGGATCACCGGCGACACCGGGCCGAAGGTCTCGTGCTTGGCCACCGTCATTTCCGGGTCGACGCGGTCGAGGACCGTCGGCGCATACAGGGCGCCCCGGCGCACGTGACCGCACAGCAGCTTGGCGCCGCCCGCGATGGCCTCGTTGACGACCGCCTCGAAATGGATCGCGGCAGCCTCGTCGATCACGGTGCCCATGTCCGTGTCCGGATCCATCGGATCGCCGTACTTCAGCGCCTCGGTCTTCTGTACCAGCAACTCGACGAAACGGTCCGCCACGGCTTCGTGCACCAGCATCCGCTTGACGGCCGTGCAGCGCTGGCCCGAGTTCTTGTAGGAGCCGCTGGCCGCGAGCGTGGCGGCCTCCTCGATGTCCGCGTCTTCCATCACGATGATCGGGTCGTTGCCGCCGAGCTCGAGGATCTGCCGCTTGTAGACGGCCTTGCCGGCGATGTACTTGCCGATCGCCACGCCGCCGGTGAAGGTCACGAGGTCGACGTCCGGATGGGTCAGCATCTCGTCGGCGATCTCGCGCGGGTCGCCGGTGATCACCGACAGCATCTGCGGCGGCAGCCCCGCCTCGTACAGGATGTCGGCCAGGATGAAGGCGGTCAGCGGCGTCTTCTCGCTGGGCTTCAGCACCATCCGGTTGTTGGTCGCGACGGCCGGCGCCACCTTGTGGATCACCTGGTTCAACGGATGGTTGAAGGGCGTGATGGCGGTGATGACGCCCAGCAGCGGCTCGCGCAGCGTGTAGACCTTGCGGCTCTTGCCATGGTGCGTGAGGTCGCAGGAGAACACCTGGCCGTCGTCGACCAGCGCCTGGTTGGCGGCGAACAGCAGCACATCGGAAGCGCGGCCCACTTCGTACAGCGAGTCCTTGCGGCACAGGCCGGATTCGAGCGTGATCGTGCGCGAGATCTCGTCGAGGCGCGAGGCGATGATCTCGCCCGCGCGCATCAGGATCTTGTAGCGCTCGTAGCGCGTCAGCGTCGGCTTGTAGTCGCGCGCGATGCGGTAGGCGCGCCGCACGTCTTCCAGCGTCGCCTTGGGGCAGGTGGCGATCACCTCGCCGGTGTAGGGATAGCGGACCTCGATGACCTCGTCGCGATAGACGCGCTCGCCGGCGATGCGCAAGGCTTCGCAATGGATGTCGGCTGGCTTCGGCATGGGCTGGTTCATGGTGGTGGATCCGGACGATTTACTGGGCGTGGTTCAGGGCCAGGTCGAGGGCGTCGAAGTTGCGCAGCCGGCGGCTGCTGGAGACGCCGACGACCGGCCGGTTGCAGATCAGCGGCACGCGCTGCTCGGACACGCCGCCATGCGAACGCAGCGGCACCTCCAGCGCGGAAAGATCGTGCCGGCTGGCGGAAGTGCCGATGACCGTGCTGCGCTCGCTGACGACGACGATGTCGCCGATGCGGTCGGGCGGCAGTTCGAAGCGCCGCGCGGCCTCGGCGCGCGACAGCACCGCTTCCATGCCGGGCACCTGCCCGATGCGATCAATCCATTGCCCGGCGCTGGCTTCGTCGGGCGCATAGACGGTGGCAAAGGAGCCCAGCGCGCCGTGGTGGACGACGTAGGGGTCGGTGATGGGCAGGATGACCCGCGCCTTGCCCGCGCCGTACCAGCCGTCCAGCACGTCCTGCAGGTAGATCACGTTGGGCTTGCCGTCCGTGTCGTGCTTGTCGTTCATGCCATGGTCGGCGGTCAGCACGATCGTGGCGCCGAGCTCGTCGAGCTGCGCCAGGTAGCGGTCCATCATGCCGTAGAAGGCATTGGCGGCCGGGCTGCCCGGCGCGGCCTTGTGCTGCACGTAGTCGGTGGTCGACAGGTACATCAGGTCGGGGCGGCGCGTCTCCATCAGCTTCACGCCGGCGGCGAAGACGAATTCGGACAACTCCGCGCTGTACACCGATGGCACTTCCATGCGCACCAGGCCCAGCACGTCGTCGATGCCGTTCTCGGCCAGCGTCACCTGGTCGGCTTTCTCGGAAGAGAAGCAGATCCCCTTCATGCGGTGGCCGAGCAGCTTGCGCAGCTTGTCCTTCGCGGTCACCACGGCCACCTTGGCGCCCGCATCCGCGAACGCGGCCAGCACGGTGCCGGCGCGCAGGTACTTGGGGTCGTTCATCATGACTTCCTCGCCGATCTCGCGGTCGAAGAAGTAGTTGCCGCAGATGCCATGGACCGCCGGCGGCACGCCCGTGACGATCGACAGGTTGTTCGGGTTGGTGAACGAGGGCACCACGCAATCGGCCAGCAGATTGGCGCCGGTCTTCATGATGCGCCCGAGGTAGGGCGCGACACCGGCAGTCACCGCGGCGTCGAGGTAGGCGGGCTCGCAGCCGTCGACGCAGACCACCACCACGGGGCGGCTCATCCAGCGGTAGTTCCTGGCGTTGACTTCAAGGCTCTGCGGTGTCATTTCAAGCTTCCTTGGTAGGTGAGTGAGTCGTTGACGCGGACTGCGCGATGTCGGCACGGCCCAGGGCCTTGTGCATTCGCGCGCGGCTCCCGGCCACGTGCTTGCGCATCACGCGGCCGGCATGCTCGGCATCGCCCGAAGCGATGGCCTCGACGATCTCGCGGTGCTCGTCGACCGACACGCGCAGCCCGCCGCCGCCATCGAGCGCGCGCATCCGGAACAGGGACAGTTCCTTGATCAGGCGCTTGTAGGTCTCGGTCAGCTTCTGGCTGCCCGCGGTGTCGAGCAGGATTTCGTGGAACTGCAGGTTGAGCTGCGCGTACTGCTCCAGGTCCGAGGCCTGGGCGGCCGACTTCATCGGCTCCAGCATGGCCTTGAGGCGAGCGAGCGCATCCGGCGCGATGGCGCGCGTGACGCGCCGGCCGATGATCTCCTCCAGCGCCTCGCGCAGCTCGTAGATCTCGTCGGCTTCCTCGAACGCGATCTCGCGCACGAAGACCCCGCGGTTCTTCTCGTTGCGAACCAGGCCGGCCTCCTCCAGCGCGCGCAGGGCCTCGCGGACCGGCCCCCGGCTGGTGTTGAAGCGCAGGGACAGCTCGCTTTCGTTGATGCGGCTGCCGACGGCCAGCTCGCCCGTCATGATGAGCCGTTCGATTTCTTCCTGCACCAGCATCGGAAGCGAGCTGGATTGCAGGAACGCCAGCGCCGCGGTCGATTTGTTCGTTTGCATGGCTGTATTCTTGGCTCTGGATTGCAAACTGTCAACAATTTTTTATTGACAGTCATCAATCGACGTTCTACATTGGATTCACCGACGCGAGGCAACGAGCTCGGGCGTGACAAGCCAATCCCCTCTACAGGAGTGAACGATGAACGCAAGAAAGAGCACGAGCCGCCTCGCCATGGCGCTGTGCGCCGTGGTGCTGGGCGTCGCCGCCGGCGCCGCGCTGGCACAGCAAAAAACCTCCCTGCTGGTCTACACCGCGCTCGAAACCGATGCGATGAAGCTCTACAAGGACGGCTTCGAGAAGGCCAACCCGGACATCGAGATCAAGTGGGTGCGCGACTCCACCGGCATCGTGACCGCCAAGCTGCTGGCCGAGAAGGCCAATCCCCAGGCCGACGTGGTGGCCGGCGTCGCCGCCAGCAGCCTGGCCCTGCTGGAACAGGAAGGCATGCTGGTGGCCTACGAGCCGAAGGGCTTCAAGGAGCTGTCGCCCGAGTATTCGGACAGCAAGCGGCCGCCCGCCTGGGTCGGCATGGATGTCTGGGCGGCCACCCTCTGCTTCAACACGGTCGAGGCGAAGAAGCGCGGCCTGCCCAAGCCCGAGAGCTGGAAGGACCTGACCAAGCCCATCTACAAGGGGGCGATCGTGATGCCGCATCCGGCCTCCAGCGGCACCGGCTATCTCGACGTCGCCGCGTGGCTGCAGATGTGGGGCGAAGCCGAGGGGTGGAAGTACATGGACGCGCTGCACGAGAACATCGCGCAGTACGTGCACTCCGGCTCCAAGCCCTGCAAGCAAGCCGGCGCCGGCGAGTTTCCGATCGGCATCTCCTTCGAGTTCCGGGCCCACCAGGTCATGAAGTCGGGCGCGCCGGTCGAGCTGGTCTTTCCGAAGGAAGGACTGGGCTGGGACATCGAGGCCACCGGCCTCATGAAGACCAGCAAGAAGATGGAGCAGGCCAAGCGCCTGGCCGACTGGATGGCCAGCAAGGAAGCCAACCAGATCACCGCCAACTGGTGGGCGGTGGTCGCCTACCCGGGGGTGGCCAAGAAGCTCGAAGGCATTCCCGAGAACTACGAAAAGCTGCTGGCCAAGAACGACATCAACTGGGCGGCGAAGAACCGCGAGCGCATCCTGGCCGAGTGGAGCAAGCGCTACGAAGGCAAGGCCGAAGCAAAAAGCAATTAGACGCACCCCCAGGTTGGCTCACTTCGTGTAGCCGCCCACCCCCTACCGGGGGCAACACCAGCGGCCCGGCAAAGCCGGTTCCGCGGTGTTCCTGGCAGGGGTTCGCGTTCCGTGCGTCCCGGAGTTACCGAAAATGGATATGACCGCCGCCAAGTTCATCGCAGACGAACTGCAAGCCACCGCCGCGCTGGAAGTCGTCGGCATCCGCAAGGACTTCGAATCCTTCAGCGCCCTGCGCGACGTGCATCTGCGCGTGAAGGCCGGCGAGATGCTGTGCTTTCTCGGCCCTTCCGGCTGCGGAAAGACCACCTTGCTGCGCATCATCGCGGGGCTGGAGACGCAGACCTCGGGACAGATCCTGCAGAACGGGCGGGATGTCTCCTGGCTGCCGCCCGACCAGCGCGACTACGGCATCGTGTTCCAGTCCTACGCCCTCTTCCCCAACCTGACCATCGCCGACAACGTGGGCTACGGCCTGGTCAACGGCAAGGCCAGGAAGGCGGAGATCAAGGCGCGCGTCGACGAGCTTCTCACGCTGGTGGGCCTGCCGACCTCGGGGACGAAGTATCCGAGCCAGCTCTCGGGCGGCCAGCAGCAGYGCGTCGCGCTGGCACGCGCGCTGGCCACGCGGCCGGGCCTGCTGCTGCTGGACGAGCCGCTGTCGGCGCTCGACGCGCTGGAGCGGATCCGCCTGCGCGGAGAGATCCGCCGGCTGCAGAAGCAGGTCGGCATCACCACCATCATGGTCACGCACGACCAGGAGGAGGCGCTGTCGATGGCCGATCGCATCGTGGTCATGAACCACGGCGTCATCGAACAGGTCGGCACGCCCATGGACATCTACGAGCGGCCCGCCACGCCTTTCGTCGCCGATTTCGTCGGCAAGGTCAACGTGCTGCGCGGCCACGCACTGGGCGGCAACCTCTTCCGCGTCGGCGACATGGAGCTGCAGTGCGACGCCTGCGACAGCGGCTTCGTGCCCGGCGACGCCGTGAACCTCTACCTGCGGCCGGAAGATCGCATCGCCGAGCACCTGGGGCCCGACACGCCCAACCGCCTGAGCGCACTGGTCACCAAGGTCGAGTTCCTCGGCGGCCTGTGCATCGCGGAGGTCACCGCCGACGCCCTGCACGGCCAGAGCCTGGGCCTGCACTTCTCGCTCAACCAGCTGCACGACCTCGATATCCGTGAAGGCAACCGCATCGACATCGCGCTGCGCGCGAACCGCATCCGGGCTTTCTGCGACAGGAAGACGTCGCAATGAACACACTGGCACGCGTTCATCCGGCCGGTGCCGCCTGGGCTCGCCGCGCCGGCCCGCGCTGGAGCCGCGACGAGCTGATCGCCCGCGCCGTGCTGCTCGCCGTGATGGCGATGCTGTTCGTCTTCCTGATCGCGCCGCTGTTCTCGATCCTGGTCAACGCCGTGCTGGGCAAGGACGGCCGCTTCGTCGGCCTCGCCCACTTCATCACCTACTTCCAGACCCCGAGCCTGATGCGCGCGGCCTGGAACTCGATCTGGGTCTCGACCGTGGTGGTGCTGATCTCGGTACCCGCGGCCTTCGTCTGCGCCTACGCGCTGACGCGCAGCTGCCTGCCCACGCCCTTCAAGGCCAGCTTCCGGCTGATTGCGCTGATCCCCTTGCTGGCGCCGTCGCTGCTCTCGGCCATCTCCTTCGTGCAATGGTTCGGCAACCAGGGCGCGCTCAAGTTCCTGCTCGGCAGTGCCTCGATCTATGGCGCGCCCGGGATCATCCTGGCCGAGGTCTACAACACCTTCCCCCACGCGCTGATGATCCTCGTCACCGCGCTCTCGCTGGCCGACGGGCGGCTCTACGAAGCGGCGACGGCGCTGCGCACGCCCGCCTGGCGGCAGTTCACGACGATCACCCTGCCCTCCAGCAAGTACGGACTGATCAGCGCCGCCACGGTGGTGTTCACCTACGTCATCAGCGACTTCGGCGCGCCGAAGGTGATCGGCGGCAATTTCAACGTGCTGTCGGTGGACGTGTTCAAGCAGGTGGTCGGCCAGCACAACTTCTCGATGGGCGCGGTGGTCGGCCTGCTGCTGCTGGTGCCGTCCATCCTCTCGTTCGCCATCGACTACACGGTGCGGCGCAAGCTGAAGGCGCAGCTGACCGCGCGCTCGGTGCCGTTCAGCCCCAAGCCGCGCCGCCTGGCCGATACGCTGCTGGCGCTGTTCTGCGTGGGGGTTTGCACGCTGCTGCTGGCCACGATCGGCATGGCGGTCTACACCTCGCTGATCACGCTCTGGCCCTACAACCTGTCGTTCACGCTCAAGCACTATCACTTCGCGCTGGTCGACAGCGACATGGCGGCGGCCTACACGAACAGCCTGGTTCTCGCGATCTCCACCGCGATCGGCGGCTCGCTGATCGTCTTCGTGGGGGCCTACCTGATCGAGAAGACGCGCAACCTCGGCCTGATGCGGCGCGCGATGCACCTGATGGCGGTGCTGTCGATGGCGGTGCCCGGTCTGGTGCTGGGCCTGGGCTACGTGATGTTCTTCAATCATCCGGCCAACCCGCTCAACTTCCTCTACCAGACGATGGCGATCCTGATCATGTCGACGATCGTCCACTACTACACCTCGAGCCACCTGACCGCGGTCACCGCACTCAAGCAGATCGACAACGAATTCGAAGCCGTGTCCGCCTCGCTCAAGGTGCCCTTCTTCAAGACCTTCCTGCGCGTCACGGTGCCGGTCTGCCTGCCCGCCATCCTGGACATCGGCCGCTACTACTTCGTCGTCTCGATGGCCAGCCTGTCCTGCGCGATCTTCCTGTACTCGCCCGAGACCATCCTCGCGTCGGTCGCGATCATGCATCTGGACGAAGCCGGCGACATCGGTCCGGCCGCGGCGCTCGCCAGCCTGATCGTCGTCACCTCGGCCATCGTCTGCGTGGCCTATGCGCTGCTCACGCGCGTGATGCTCGCCCGCACCCAGGCCTGGCGCAACCTGCAACGTGCCTGACGCTCCCTTCGCCTTCATCCGGACCTTCCCTCACCTGGAGACACCATGAGCCAAGCCTCACACCCGATCCTTCTCACCCCCGGCCCGCTGACCACCTCCGACCGGACGCGGGCGGCCATGCTGCGCGACTGGGGATCGTGGGATTCCGACTTCAACCAGATCACCGCGCGCATCCGCCAGCAGGTGCTGCGCATCGTTCACGGCGAGGGCACGCACGAGTGCGTTCCGCTGCAGGGCAGCGGCACCTTCTCGGTGGAAGCGGCCCTCGGCACCCTGGTTCCGCGCAACGGCCATGTGCTGGTGCCGAACAACGGCGCCTACTGTCAGCGCATCGCCCGCATCTGCAAGGTGCTGGGCCGCAAGCTGACGACCATCGACTACACCGAGGACAAGCAGGTGCTGGCTGCCGACGTCGACCGCGCGCTGGCCGCGGACCCGACGATCACCCACGTCGCGCTGGTCCACTGCGAGACCGGCACCGGCGTGCTCAACCCGCTGCACGAGGTCGCGCTGGTGGCGGCCAGGCATGGCCGCGGACTGATCGTCGACGCGATGAGCTCGTTCGGCGCGCTCGACATCGATGCGCGCAAGACGCCTTTCGATGCCGTCATCGCGGCCTCCGGCAAGTGCCTGGAAGGCGTGCCCGGCATGGGCTTCGTGATCGTCAGGCGCAGCACCCTCGAGAAGTGCGAAGGCAACTGCCACTCGCTCGCCATGGATCTGTACGACCAGTGGGTGTACATGGAGAAGACGACGCAGTGGCGCTTCACGCCCCCGACCCACGTGGTGGCCGCGCTCGACGAAGCCATCGCGCAGTACCTCGAGGAAGGCGGGCTCGAGGCGCGCGGCGGCCGCTACGCGCGCAATTGCAAGACCCTGATCGCGGGACTCGCGGCGCAGGGTTTCCGCACCTACCTCGACCCGGCGCTGCAGGCGCCGATCATCGTCACCTTCCACGCGCCGGACGATCCGAAGTACGACTTCAAGACCTTCTACCAGGAGGTCAAGAAGCGCGGCTACATCCTCTACCCGGGCAAGCTGACGCAGGTGGAAACCTTCCGCGTCGGCTGCATGGGCCACTTCGGCGAGGCCGGCATTCCGGGCGCGGTCGCGGCGATCGCCGACACGCTCAAGGCGATGGGGATCCGGCAGGTGTCGGCGCCGGCGCTGGCCTGAGGGCCGGGCCGGTCGCGGTTCAGGCCGGAACGCCGGCCGGCCGGCCGGTGCCGCGCTGGCCCGAGACCGCCGGCTGGTAGCGATCGACGGCCAGCCCGTCGGTGCGGATGTCGGGACGCCGACCCATGACCTCGTCGGCCACCAGCTTGCCCGAACCGCAGGCCATGGTCCAGCCGAGGGTGCCGTGGCCGGTGTTGAGGAACAGGTTGCCGTAGCGCGTCGGGCCGACGATCGGCGTGCTGTCCGGCGTCATGGGCCGCAGGCCGGTCCAGAAGGTGGCGCGCGGCAGGTCGCCGCAGGGGAACAGGTCGGTGATGACGCGCTCCAGCGTCTCGCGCCGGCGCGGATTCAGCCGCAGGTCGAAGCCGCCCAGCTCGGCCATGCCGCCGACCCGGATGCGATCGTCGAAGCGCGTGACCGCCACCTTGTAGGTCTCGTCGAGCACCGTGGACTGCGGCGCCAGCGAGGCGTCGACCAGCGGCACGGTCAGCGAATAGCCCTTGACCGGATACACCGGGATGTCCAGGCCCAGCGGCGCGATGAAGTCGCGCGAATAGCTGCCGAAGGCCAGCACGTAGCGGTCGGCGGTGAGCACCTCGTTGGCGGCGCCGCCCAGGCGCACGCCGGTGATGCGGCCGCCTTCGGTCACCAGGCCCTCCACCGGTTGATTGAAGCGGAAGTCGACGCCGAGCCCGCGCGCGATCGCGGCCAGCCCCTGCGTGAACAGGTTGCAGTCCCCGGTTTCGTCGTTGGGCAGATGCAGGCCGCCGGCCAGCAGGTCGCCGGTGCGGGCCAGGGCCGGCTCGACCGTCGCAAGCTGGCTGCGGTCGAGCAGGGTGTAGGGCACGCCGCACTCCTCGAGCACGGCGAGGTCGCGCTGCACGGCGTCGAGCTGGGCCTGGCTGCGGAACAGCTGCAGCGTGCCCTGCGTGCGCTGCTCGTAGCGGATGCCGGTCTCGACGCGCAGCTCACGCAGGCAATCGCGGCTGTACTCGGCCACGCGCATCATGCGTTCCTTGTTGAGCGCGTAGCGTTCGGGCGAGCAGTTCTTCAGCATCTGCGCCATCCAGCGCAGCTGGAACAGCGAGCCGTCGGGCCGGATCGCGAGCGGCGCGTGCTTCTGGAACATCCACTTCAGGGCCTTGAGCGGGATGCCCGGCGCGGCCCACGGCGTGGAATAGCCGGGCGACACCTGGCCCGCGTTGGCAAAGCTGGTTTCCTGCGCCGGGCCACCCTGGCGGTCGATCAAGGTGACCTCGGCGCCATTGCGCGCCAGGTAATACGCGGTCGTCACGCCGATCACGCCGCCGCCCAAAACGATCACTTTCATCGCCAAACCCCAAGAGAGCAGGAAAGGAGTCAATGTTATGAATTCACTACCGGTAAACTCCACTGAAATAATGCCAAACAACAGTGTTTTCAGCTGCCGCCTAGCCTCCAACGGGGCGCAAGGAGTGAAATGACCGAACTCGACCGCACCGACCGGAAAATCCTCGACATCCTGCAGCGCCAGGGCCGCATCTCGATGACCGACCTGGCCGAGCAGATCGGCCTGTCGACCTCGCCCTGTTCCGAGCGCGTGCGGCGCATGGAACGCGAGGGCGTGATCACCGGCTACCACGCGCGCCTCGATCCGCAGGCGGTCGGCAAGACGCTGCTGGTGTTCGTCGAGATCACGTTGTCGTCCAAGTCCGGCGACGTCTTCGACAAGGTGCGCCAGGAGCTGCTGCACGTGCCCGAGGTGATGGAGTGCCATCTGGTGTCCGGGGGCTTCGACTACCTCATCAAGGCGCGGCTGCGCGCCATGAGCGACTACCGCAACCTGCTGGGCGACCTGTTGAAGAAGCTGCCCGTGACGGCCGAGTCGCGCAGCTACATCGTGATGGAAGAAGTCAAGGAAGGCCTCTACCTGCCGATGGACCGCTGACCCTGCACCTAGAATCCCGCCCCTCGTCCCCGAACCCTGCCTCCATGAACATCGTCGTCAACGAAGACCTGAAATCCTATATCGACCCCCTGACCCCGGAGGAATACGAAGCGCTGGAACGCAGCATCCTGACCGAGGGCTGCCGCGACGCCCTGGTGCTGTGGGGCGAGGTGCTGGTGGACGGCCACAACCGCTACGGCATCTGCCAGAAGCACGGCCTGCCGTTCCAGACGGTGCAGAACACGCGCTTCCAGTCGCTCGAGGACGTGCACCTGTGGATGATCGACCAGCACCTGGGCCGGCGCAGCGTCTCGGACTTCCTGCGCGGCGTGCTGGCGCTGCGCAAGAAGGAGATCGTGGCCGGACGACAGGCCCGCGCGTCCGCAGCGCCTGCCGATGCCGCCGACGATCCGCCCTTCGATGCCGACCCGGCACTGCCGCCGCCCGCGCCGCTGAACAGCCGCGAAGCCATCGCCAAGGCGGCGCGCCTGAGCAGCAGCCAGGTGGTGATGATCGAGAAGATCCAGAAGCAGGCGGCGCCCGAGCTGGTGGCCGCCGTCAAGTCCGGCACGATCTCGATCAACGCCGCGGCGGCCGTGGCCAGCCTGCCGGCCGAAGAACAGGTGGCCGCCGCCAACGGCGGCAAGGACGAACTCAAGCAGGCGGCCAAGCGGGTGCGTGAAGCCCGTCGCCCGGTGCGCGCGGAGCCGGCCGCGGGCGAGGCCCCCGGGGAAGAGGACGCCGTCGCACAACTCAAGCAGCGCGTGGCCGAACTGACCGCCGAAAACGACGATCTGCGCCGCCAGGTGGCCGCATTGCACGCGTTGCTGCAAGCAGCCGAGGCTTGAAGCCTACCGGGGCGCCAGGAAGCCGGCCTCGCGCAAGGCGCGCTGGCCGGCGCCGCCCAGCAGGTCATCCACGAATGCCTGCGCCGCGGGCGCTGCGTCCTTGCGCACTGCGAGCCCGTACTCGGCGCTCACCTGGATGGCCGACGGCACCTCGATGCGCTGCAGGTCCGGCTGCTCGGCGATGGCGACCACCGCGTTGGTGCAATAGGTGAGGAACAGGTCGGCCTGCCCGCTCGCAACCAGCATGCCGTAGACGTTGCGCCCCGCCGGCGGTGGCGGCGAGTCGGGCCCGCCGGTCAGTTGCAGCGCCTTGGCCGCAAGCACCCGGGCCGATCCCGCAGGCGCCGCGGCGCTGCGCTCCACGCGCTCGAACAGCGCGAAGGCGTAGTCGCCCGAGGGATCGGCCCTGGGCGTCGAGGTGCCCAGCTTGATCGCCGGATCGAGCATCGCCTGCACCAGCGTGCCGGGCGTCACCGCGAGGCCGGGCCGCGCCAGCGCGCACAGCGCATTGCGGGCGAAGGCGCGCGTCGGCCCCCAGCCGCCGGCCGCGCCCAGCGACTGCGGATGCGCCATGTTGGCCGAGGCGAACACATCGACCCTCTCGCCGGCCGCGATGCGGTCGCGCAGCAGGCCCGAGGCGCCGAAGGTCAGCATGACGCGCGTACCGGGGTGGGCCTCTTCGAAGGCCTGCGCGGCTTGCGTGATCGGCGCGCGCAGGCTGCCGGCCGCGAAGACGCTGATCGCGGCCGCATCGGCAGCTGCCGCCGGCGGCCCACTCGCAGCGAATGCTGTGGCAAGAATCATGGCGCGCAGCATCTCAGGGCGTGGCGTTGGGGAAAAAGAGCTGCTCGCCACCGATCTTGTAGGCTGCGATGGTCGACTGGCCCACGGGCGAGATCACCCAGTCGACGAACTTCTGCGCGCCTGCGCTGTTGAGATTGGGAAACCTGGTCGGGCTCACCACCATCACGCCGTACTGGTTGAACAGGCGCTTGTCGCCCTCCACCAGCACCGCGAGATCGGCGCGGTTCTTGAAGCTGAGCCAGGTGCCGCGGTCGGCCAGCACGTAGGCGGCGCTCGACGCCGCGATGTTGAGCGCCGGGCCCATGCCGCAGCCGCACTCCTTGTAGCCCGTGCCCTTCCTGTCGTTCGCCAGCGGCTGGCCGGCCTCGCCGATGCCGGTCTGCGACCACAGCCGGCGCTCGGCGGCGTCGGTGCCGCTCTTGTCGCCGCGCGAGACGAAGGGCGCGTTCGATGCGGCGATCTTCTTCAGCGCCGCGACGATGTCCCGGCCCATGACGCCGGCCGGATCGCCCTTGGGCCCGACCAGCACGAAGTCGTTGTACATCACCGGGAAGCGCCTGGCGGCGAAGCCCTCGGCGACGAACTTCTCCTCGGCCGCCGTGTCGTGCACGAACAGCACGTCGGCATCGCCGCGCTTGGCCATGTCGATCGCCTGGCCGGTGCCGACGGCGACCACCTTGACGTCGATGCCGCTGGCCTGCTTGAAGGCCGGCAGCAGGTGCGAGAACAGGCCCGACTGCTCGGTCGAGGTGGTCGAGGCCATGGTGAGGGTCTCCGCGTGGGCCGCCAGCGCGCTCGCCGCGACGACCACCGCGCCCAGCATCGACAGCAGGCTGCGGGACAGATTGAACGACTTCATACCAGTTCTCCTTTGACAAACAGACGGGCTTCGGCGGGCAAGGGGCCGCCGAAGAAATCCTGGACCGGAAGGTCGGCCAGCACGCGGCCGTGCTCCAGGTAGATGACGCGGCTCGCGAGGCGCTTGACCTGGCCGAGGTTGTGGCTGGCGAACACCAGCGTGCGGCCCTGCGCGGCCTCGGCGATCAGGGCCTCGACCTCGCGCTTGGCGGTCGGGTCGAGGCTGGCGGTCGGCTCGTCGAGCAGCAGCACGTCCGGGTGCAGCGCCCAGGCCCGCGCGAGCGCCATGCGCTGCTGCTGGCCGCCCGACAGCGTGCGCGCATTGCGGCCTTCGAGCTCGGCCAGGCCGACCCTTCTCAGCGCCGCCACGGCCTCGCGCTGCGCCAGGCGCCACGGCGCGCCGTGCAGCCAGAGCGCCAGCGCGACGTTGTTGCGCACGCTGGCACGCAGCATGTGCGGACGCTGGAACAGCATGGCCTGCGCCTTGCGCGGCACCCGGCTCACGAAGACGCCTGCCGCATGCGGCACCAGGCCATGCAGCATCCGCAGCAGGCTGCTCTTGCCGCTGCCGTTGGCGCCGATCAGCGCGACCCGCTCGCCGGCATGGATGGCCAGGTGGGTGGCCGCCAGCGCCTGCACCTGGCCGAAGCGCACTTCGACCGCATGCAGGCTGAACAGCGGCGTGCCCGGGGCCGGCGCCATGGCCGTTCGGCTCATTGCGCAACTTCCAGCCGCCGCGCGGCAGCCGCCTCGGCCATGCCGCCGTCGACCCGCTCGCGCCAGCCGCGCACGGCCGCGATCGCCAGGTTGAGCACCAGCACCACGGCCAGCAGCACCAGGCCCAGCGCCAGCGCCAGCGGCAGGTCGCCCTTGCTGGTTTCGAGCGCGATCGCGGTGGTCATCACGCGCGTGAAGCCGTCGATGTTGCCGCCGACGATCATCACCGCGCCGACTTCCGACACCGCGCGGCCGAAGGCGGCGATCACCACGGTGATCAGCGCATAGCGCTCGTCGGCCACCAGCAGCAGCGAACGCACGAAGTTGCCGGCGCCGAGCGAGCGCAACTGCTCGCCGTGGGCGCGGTCGGCATCCTCGATGGTCTGGCGCGTCAGTGCCGTGACCACCGGCAGCACGAGGATGGTCTGCGCCAGCACCATCGCCTTGAACGAGAACAGCCAGCCCAGGAAGCCCAGCGGACCCGAGCGCGAGAGCAGCAGGTAGATCACCAGGCCCACCACCACCGAGGGCAGCGCCAGCAGCGTGTTGAGCAGCGTCAGCAGCAGGCCGCGCCCCGGAAAGCGCGCCACCGCAAGCCAGGCGCCCAGCAGCAGGCCGAAGCCGCAGGCCAGCACGCAGGCCGTTGCACTGACCGCCAGCGAGCGGCCGACGATGGCGAGCAGCAAGGGGTCGGCGGAGACGACGAGGTGCCAGGCGGCAGCGGCGCTGTCGGCGAAGGTGTTCATGCGGGGCGTGGAGCGGGAAGCGCAGCAGTATGGGCAGACGGGCGCCGCCAACCTATGCAATCACTTGCATAGGTGGCAGGCCGGCTCTGCATAATCCTCTGCGCTCCTCTCTGCTCCCCTTCCCTCGTGCAACAGATCGAACTCTCCTACGCCATCGCACCGCGCCGCCACGGCCGGACGCTGATCCGCAACCCGCTGATGGAGCTGCTGCACGCGGTGCGCGAACACGGGTCGATCTCGGCCGCCGCACGGGCCGTGGGCTATTCGTACCGCCACGTCTGGGGCGAACTCAAGCGCTGGGAACAGACGCTGGGGCATCCGCTGGTGACCGGCGACCAGGGCCGCTCGGCCCAGCTCTCCGAATTCGGCGACAAGCTGCTGTGGGCCGAGCGCCAGGCCCAGGCCCGGCTGGCGCCGCAGATCGAGGCGCTGCATGCCGACCTCGAACGCGCCTTCGCGCTCGCCTTCGACGACAGCACGCACGTGCTGAGCCTGCACGCCAGCCACGACGATGCGCTGGTGCTGCTGCGCGCGCACGCCGCGGCCACCGCCCGGCTGCAGCTCGACATCCGCTTCACCGGCAGCGTGGATGCGATCAGCGCGCTGAACCAGGGGCGCTGCGTGATGGCGGGCTTCCACACGCTGGAGCGGCCACCGACCGGGTCGCTCGCGCAGCGCACCTACAAGCCGCTGCTCAAGCCCGGACTGCACAAGATCATCGGCTTCGCGCGCCGCACCCAGGGTCTGATCGTCGCGCCCGGCAATCCGCTCGGCTTGAAGAACCTGGCCGACGTCGCGGCCCGCCGGGCCCGCTACGTGAACCGGTCGATCGGCACCGGCACGCGGGTGCTGCTCGACGAACTGCTGGAGCGCGACGGCCTGGCGGCCGACGCCATCGACGGCTATGCGCGGCACGAGCCCTCGCACGCGGCCGCCGCGCATGCGGTGGCGGCCGGCGAGGCCGATGCGGCGCTCGGGATCGAATCGGCGGCGCTCGGCGCGGGCCTGGGCTTCGTGCCGCTGGTGCAGGAGCGCTACCACCTGGCCTGCCTCAAATCGGCGCTCGAACAGCCTGCCATCCAGGCCCTGCTGGTGCTGCTGCGCGGTGCCGCCTGGCAGCACCAGCTCGGCACCCTGCCGGGCTACGAGAGTGCCAGCAGCGGCGAGGTGGAGTCGCTGAGCACGCTGCTGCCGTGGTGGAGCTTCAAGCCGAAAAAATCCCACTCGAGCGCAAAGGCGTAGCCCCGGCCCGCGTGCCCGCTCAGGCGGGATCGAGCGGGAAGACCGGGCGCCGCACCTTGGAGAACGGAAACAGCCGATAGTCCGAGCTCGTCACCCCCGGGCTGTCGCACTCGATCAGCGCGGCGGACAGCGGCTCGAACACCGGCCGGCAGTACATGCGCGACTTGAGCAGCAGAAAGCGTTCGCTGCGCGGATCGAGGCCCGCGCATTCGAAGACACCGATGTCCCAGGGTTCCTGTGTGCGCTCCGTGACGACGATCCGCGCGGCGCCGATGTCGAACAGCACCGTGCGGCCCATGCTGGCGCGCTGGCCGGTGTAGGTCGGGCCGGTGATCACGTACTCGCCGTTGCCGATGGTGCGCACCGTGCCCGTCAGTTTCAGCGGCGTCTTCGCGAGGCCGATGCCTGCGAGCGACACCTTGTTGCCGAGCGCCACGGTCACCGTCGCGCCCTCGCCCGCCGCGATGAGTTCGCTTACGGCCTGCGGATCGCACAGCGGCCCGACGCCGATGCCGTCGAGTCCCTGGGCTAGCGCTTCCTGCAGCACGTCCATGGTGTCGCAGCTGCCGCCGGACATGCAGTTGTCGCCATGGTCGAGCAGCAGCACCGGGCGCGTCGCGCCCTGCGCGATCTCCCTGGCGCGCGCGATCGATGTCGCCAGGGGCTCGCTGCGGTAGACGAAAGCTTCGCGCTCGCTCCACATCTGCGCCGCGATGCGATCGGCCGTGGCCTGGGCGCGCTCGGGCGATTGCGCATCGACCACCACCACGCTCATGCAGGGCGCCTCGATGTCGGACAGCGAGAAGCCCGCGAAGATCGACACCGCGAGCGATTCGGCCTTTTCGGCTTCGCGCGCCGCTTCGATCGCGCGCTGCATCGCACCGGTGAAGGAAGCGCTTCGCAGCGTATGGGCCATCAGAGGGAGCGGGTGCCACCGCATCGCGGGTCGGCTCCGCCCGGCGAGCAGGTCCAGCAGCAGGCGGCCCGCATGCTCGCCGGTCTCGTACATGTCGACGTGTGGATAGGTCTTGAAGCCGACGATCACGTCCGCGTTGCAGACCATCGCCGCCGTCACGTTGGCATGCAGGTCGAGCGCCACGCCGATCGGCACACGGGGTGCCGCGGCGCGCAGCCGCGCGAGCAGGTCGC
Organism: Variovorax sp. M-6; assembly: GCF_052114385.1. Taxonomy (NCBI): domain Bacteria; kingdom Pseudomonadati; phylum Pseudomonadota; class Betaproteobacteria; order Burkholderiales; family Comamonadaceae; genus Variovorax; species Variovorax sp. M-6. The sequence goes on from NZ_JBFREQ010000001.1 coordinate 307,711, forward strand.
CTTCGCCGTCCACGCTGTTCTGCGCCACCATCGCGCCGTGCAGGTCGAGCAGGATCGCATCGCAACCCGGCGCGGCATCGAGGATGCTCTGGCACAAGGTGGTGTAGGCCTGCGCATCGACCGGCCCGCTGGGGTTGGCCGACGCGGACACCGGCGTGACCAGCGTCGCACCCGCCTGCTCGGCAAGGTCGATGAAGGCCGACATCGCGGTGCGCATGCCCTTGTTGTCGCGATAGGCCTGCTCGCCGAAGGTCGGGCCGTCGGGCCCGAAGGCGGCCAGCGGCGTGGGCACCGGCGAGAAGGTGTTGGTCTCGTGATTGAGCCGGGCGATCAGGACTTTCACGATGCCACCACCCCCGCGCTTTGCAGCATCGCCTGCATCAGCACATTGCAGCCGGCCTCCAGGTGGTCGGGCTGCGCGTCTTCGATCTCGTTGTGGCTGATGCCGTCAAGGCAAGGCACGAAGATCATCGCGGCCGGGCAGACGCGCGCCAGGTACACCGCGTCGTGGCCGGCGCCGCTGATCACATTCATCCAGGTCATGCCCTGCTGCTGCGCGGCTTCGCGCACGGCCGAAACCAGCGCCGGCGCAAAGGCCTGCGGCGGGAAGTACACCACCTGTTCGACGCCGATGTCCACCTTGTGCAGCGCGCCGATGCGTTGCGTCGCTTGCTTGAGCGCCGCGTCCATGGCCAGCAGCACGGTGTCGTCGGCCGCGCGCAGGTCGACGCTGAGCCGCACCCTGCCCGGGATCACGTTGCGCGAGTTCGGGTAGGCATCGATCCAGCCGACGGTGCCGCGCCCATGCGGCGCCTGCGCGAGCGCGATGCGGTTGACCTCGACCACCAGCTCGGAAGCGGCCAGCAGCGCATCGCGCCGAAGCTCCATCGGGGTGGGGCCGGCATGCGCTTCCATGCCCTGCACCACCACGTCGTACCAGCGCTGCCCGAGCGCGCCCTCGACCACGCCGATCACGCGCTCGTTGGCTTCGAGCACCGGTCCTTGCTCGATGTGCGCTTCGAAGTACGCACCCACGGGGGAGGCGGCCGCCGATGCTTGAGCCGGGCCGGCATAGCCGATGGCGGCCAGCGCATCGGCCACGCTGGTGCCTTCGTTGTCGCGCTGCGCGAGCGCGTGCTCGAGCGTGAAGGCGCCGGCGAAGACGCCCGAGCCCATCATCACCGGCACGAAGCGCGAGCCTTCCTCGTTGGTCCACACCGCCACCTCCAGCGGCGCTTCGGTGACGACCTGCGCATCGTTGAGGCTGCGGATCACCTCGAGCCCCGCGAGCACGCCGTAGTTGCCGTCGAACTTGCCGCCCGTGGGCTGGGTGTCGATATGGCTGCCGGTCGTGACCGGCGGCAGCGCGTTGTTGCGTCCGGCACGGCGCGCGAAGATGTTGCCGATGGCGTCCACGCGCAGCTCGCAGCCGGCCTCGCGAGCCCAGCGCGAGAAGAGGTCGCGGCCCTGCCGGTCGAGGTCGGTCAGCGCGATGCGGCAGACGCCGCCCTTCTCGGTGGCGCCGAGCTCGGCGAGCTGCATCAGCGAATTCCAGAGACGCCGGCCGTCGACGCGCAGATCGCGCACGTCCGGTGCGCCGGACACGGGGGAAAGTTCGGGGGAGGTAGTCATGGCTTTGCGAAAAGGATGCGGGGCGGATGGCGTTCAGACGAGACCGACGCCCAGGTAGCGGTCTTTCACTTCGTGGTCGGCAACGAAGCCCGCGTTGTCGGCCTCGTGCACGATCACGCCCTGCTCCAGGATGTAGTGCCGGTCGGCCAGCTGCACGCAGACCTCCAGGTTCTGCTCGACCAGCAGGATCGCCACGCCGGCGGCCTTGATCAGCTTCAGCTGGGCGACGATCTCCTCGACGATCACCGGTGCGAGGCCTTCCACCGGTTCGTCGAGGATCAGCAGGCGCGGGTGGTTCATCAGCGCGCGCCCGATGGCCAGCATCTGCTGTTCGCCGCCGGAAAGCTGGCCGCCGCCATTGCGGCGCCGCTCCTTCAGCCGCGGAAAGATGCGGTAGATGTCGTCGAGCTGCCAGGGCGAATCGCGCCGCTGGCCGAGCAGCAGGTTCTCCTCCACGCTCAGCAGCTTGAAGATGCCGCGGTGCTCGGGCACCAGGCAGACGCCGCGGGTCGCGATGCGGTGCGGCGGGAGGCCCGCGATGCCGGCCCCCTGGAACCGCACGCTGCCGCGGGTGGGTGTGACGGCGCCGGCAATGCTCTTCAGGGTGGTCGACTTGCCCGCGCCGTTGCGGCCCAGCAGTGTCACCACCTCCGCCTCGCCCACGGTCATCGAGACGCCCTGCAGCACATGGCTCTTGCCGTAGTGGCTGTGGAGATTCGCGACCTCCAGAATGGTGCTGGAACCGCTCATGCGCGCCCCCCGGTGATCATGTTGCCGAGATAGGCCGTGCGCACGCGCGGATCGGCGCGAATCTCGCCCGGCAATCCCTCGGCCAGGACGCGGCCCTGCTGCATCACGGTCACGGTGTCGGAGATGTCCATCACGATGTTCATGTTGTGCTCGATCAGAACCACGGTGTGGGCGTCGCGCAGGCCGCGGATCAGTTGCTTCATGTCGTCCAGGTCGTCGATGCCCATGCCCGAGGTCGGCTCGTCGAGAAAGATCGCCTTGGGCCGCGCCGCCAGCGCCATGCCGACTTCGAGCCGCCGCTGCTGGCCGTGCGAGAGCACGCTGGCCGGCGTGTCGGCCAGCCGCTCGAGCCCGATGCGCTGAAGCACTTCCGCCACGGTGTCGGCGCAGGAGAGCGCGCCGACCGGCGCGCGCCAGCAATTGAGCGCCCGGCGCGGCGTCACGCCCTGGGCCGCGAGCCGCAGGTTCTCGCGCACCGGCAGGCTGGCGAACAGGCTCGTGACCTGGAAGGAGCGCGCCATCCCGCGCTGCACCCGGCGGTAGTCCGGCTCGCGCGTCACGTCGTGGCCGTCGAACACGATCCGCCCGCCCGTCGTGGTGCCGGTGCCCGTGAGCATGTGGAACAGCGTGGTCTTGCCGGCGCCGTTGGGGCCGATCACCGAATGCACGGTGTTGGGCAGGATCCTGAGGTCCACGCCGCCGAGGGCGGCGAACTTGCCGTAGTGCTTGGTAACGCCGACGGCTTCGATCAGTGCGGTCTGCGTCATGCCTTCTCTCCCTGTCCGGCCAGGACCTTCGGCGGCGGCGCCCTGCGGAACACGCGGCGCCACGCGCTCTCGCCCAGGCCCCACAGACCGCGCTGCATGCCGATGCTCACGCCGATCAGCAGCAGCCCCAGCAACAGCAGCCATCGCGGCCACAAGGTCGAGAGCCAGTCGGCCAGCAGTACATAGAAGGCCGCACCCAGCACGGAGGCGAAGAGGTTGCCGGTGCCGCCGATCACGGTGATGACCAGGATCATCTCGCTCGTGTGGTATTCGGCATTCGAGAGCGGCGCGATGCCGGTCATCATCGCGTGCAGCCCGCCCGCCAGACCGGTGACCGCGCCCGAGATCACGAAAGCCAGCAGCTTGAAGCGCCGCAGGTTGTAGCCCACCGCGGCGGCCCGGTCCTCGTTGTCGCGGATGGCCAGCAGCGTGCGGCCGAAGATCGAGTCCGACACGCGCAGCAGCAATCCGAACGCGATCAGGAACACCACGGCGACGAAGGCGTAGTACTTCCAGGGCGTATCCATGAACGCAGGGCGCGGCACGTCGAGCAGCCCGTTGTCGCCGCCCGTGAGCCCCGAGGCGGTGTAGGCCACGAAGTAGAACATCTGCGCGAACGCCAGCGTGAGCATCACGAAGTAGGTGCCGCGCTGGCGGATGGCCACCCATCCGACCACCGCGGCGCCCAGCGCACCCATGGCGATGGCGGCGAGCAGCGCCAGCGGCATCGGCAGTTGCAGCCGGGTGAGCAGGATCGCGATGGTGTAGCTGCCCAGACCGAAGAAGATGCCCTGCCCGAACGACAGCAGCCCCGTGTAGCCCAGCAGCAGATTGCAGCCGACGGCCGCGAGCGCATAGATCAGGACCTCGCTCGCGAGAGTTCCCGAGCGCAGTACCAGGGGCAGGCCCAGCGCGACGATCAGCGCCAGCAGGAAAGTGATTTTTCTCGGCATGGTTTTCATCCTCGACGGCCGAGCAGGCCATGCGGGCGCAGCAGCAGCACGGCCGCCATCGCGATGTAGATCATCAGGCTCGCACCGGGCGGCCAGATGGTGCTCATGAGGCTTTGCACCACGCCGATGAGCAAGCCGCCCACCAGCGCCCCGCCGAAGCTGCCGAGCCCGCCGATCACCACCACCACGAAGGCGACGCCCAGCGCCTCGACCCCCATGAAGGGCTCGGCGCCGCGGATCGGCGCGGCCAGCACGCCGGCCAATGCGGCCGTCGCCGCACCCAGCGCGAACACCAGGCTGAACACGCGGAACACGTTGATGCCCAGCAGCGACACCATCTCGGTCGATTCGCTGCCCGCACGGACCGCGCTGCCCAGCCGCGTGCCCTCGAGCACCCACCAGAGCAGCACCGCCAGCACGGCCGTGAAGCCGATCACGAAGAGCCGGTACTTGGGATAGACGAAGGCGCCCCACATGACCACGCCCTGCAGCAGGTCGGGCGTCGGCACGCTGTTGCCGAGCGGCCCCCACAGCACGATCACGATCTCCTGCACCGCGAGCGCCAGGCCGACGGTGACGAGGATGTGGAACTCGTGCGCCTTGGCGTAGACACGGCGCAGCAGCAGCTTCTCGGCGGCCCATCCCAGCGCGCCGACGAACAACGGCACCAGCACCAGCGCGGCCCAGAAGTCCAGGCCCCACTGCATGGCCTGGAAGCACAGGTAGGCACCGAGCAGGTAGAAAGCCCCGTGCGCGAAGTTCACGAAGCGCAGCAGGCCAAACACGATGGACAAGCCAACGGCCAGCAGGAAATACAGCATGCCGATGCCGATTCCGTTGAGGGCCTGGAGCAGATAGACGGTCATAGATGTGAGTCGTGGCGGGATTGAGTGCACTGCCCCTTCCAGGAACACCGCGGAACCGGCTTTGCCGGGCCGCAGGTGTTGCCCCCTGCAAGGGGGTGGGCGGCCACACGCAGTGGGCAAGCCTGGGGGTTAGCCCAATTTGCAGCCGGTCTTGTCGATCGGAAGGAACGACTTGCCCGAACTGACCACGTCGACGAAGTCGGCCGGGTTCTTCATCTTCGACTTGGCCTTGCCCTTGAGCAGGTAGTAGTCCTTGATCACCTGGTGGTCGGCCTGACGGATTTCCTCGGTGCCCGTGAGGCCGTCGAACTTCATGCCTTCGAGTGCTGCGATCACGGCCTTCGGGTCCACCGTGCCGGCCTTGACAATGCCGTCGAGCAGGATCTTGGTGCAGACATAGGAGCCCGCGAGGCTGTAGTTGGGCACGATCTTGAGCTTGTCCGCGGTCCGCTTGACGAGGTCCCGGTTGAGCGGCGTGTCGGCCGTGTGCCAGTACTGCGCGCCGAAATAGACGCCGTCGCACAGATCGGCGCCCAACGACTCGAACTGCTCGAGCCCCGAGGCCCAGGCCATCAGGATCGTCATGTTCTTGTTCATCCCGAAGCTCACCGCCTGGCGCAGCGCATCGGAAGACTGCGCACCAAAGTTGAGCAGCAGCAGCACGTCGGGCTTGGCCGCTGCGGCGTTGGTGAGGTAGCCGCTGAACTCCTTCTCGTTGAGCGAGTGGTAGCTGTTGCCCACGTGCTCGATGCCCTTCTCCTGGAAGATCGCCTTGGCCGCGCCGAGCAGGCCTTCGCCGAACACGTACTGCGGCGTGATGGTGTACCAGCGCTTGGCGTTGGGCAGCGCCGCCGCCAGCGGACGTACCGTCTGCTCGATGGCACCGAAGGTGGGCACCGACCAGCGGAAGGTGGCGCTGTTGCAGTCCTTGCCAGTGATCTCGTCGGCCCCGGCCGTGGTGATGAAGAGCGCGCCGGCCTTCTCGGCCTCCTTGCCCATCGCCAGCGATTCCGACGACAGGATTCCGCCCGCGAAGAAGCGCACGCCCTGCTGCTGCGAGGCCTCCTGCACCTTGCGCACCGCGGTCGCCGGCTTGCCTTCGGTGTCGAGCACCGTGTAGGTCAGAGGCCGCTTGAGCACGCTGCCGTATTGCTCGATGGCGAGCTTCATGCCCAGGTCGGCGAACTTGCCGTTGGCAGCGAAAGCCCCCGACATCGGCACCGGACAGCCGAAGCGGATGGCGTCCGCCGATTGGGCGAAAGCGGCGCGGCCGGCCAGCAGGGAGGCGGGCGCGGCCGAGAGGGCGGCCAGCTGAAGAAGTTGTCTGCGTTGCATTTGAGCGCTCCGATCGTGGTGTGAAGTGAAAAAGTGGCTTCCGCGATGTGCGGCGATTTAACCGGATAAATTGGATTAATATGCTAGTGAAAACCCGTTAGCAATCGCCGTGCCTGCATCCACCCTTCCTTCACGAAAAAGCGCTGTCCGAAGCGCCAGTAAGATCGCGCGCTGGTGCGCATCTCCCGATGGGCATGGAGCGTGTGCATGACAGTGGGCCAACACCGTCCCAAGCGGCAAAAGCTCTCGGACGTCATCGTCGAAGACGTGAAGCGATGGATCGTTGCCGAGCGCAAGCAGCCCGGCGACCGGCTGCCGAACGAGAAGGAGCTGATCGAACTCTTCGGCTATTCGAAGAGCACGGTGCGCGAGGCGCTGAAGGCGCTGGAGGTGCGCGGGCTGATTTCGATCCGGACCGGGCCGGGCGGCGGCGCCTACCTGCAGCAGGTGTCGGTCGATCACGCCTCGGAGCCGCTGCGCAACTTCCTGCACTTCCATCACCTGGACGGGCATCACATCTACCAGTTGCGCAAGGCCCTGGAGCCCGAACTGGCCGTGAGCGTGGTGGGCCGGCTGACGCCGCAGCAGATGGAGCGCCTCGAAGAGAACATCCGCCTGTGCACCCAGGAGCCCACCTCGGAAGACGAGTTGCGCATCCAGCGCGAAGCCGAACTCGCGTTTCACACCATCCTGGCCGAAAGCTGCCCCAATCCGGTGCTCTCGTTCATGTGCCGCTTCCTCAACGACCTGCTGCGCGACCTCGTGGTCTACAAGAAGGCACTCGACCACCACCACTTCGGCGAGGCCAATGTCGACTACCACACCGAGTTGCTGGCGGCCTACCGCAACGAAGACGCCGAGACCGTGCGCCGCCTGATGGCCGAGCACATGGCCGACGCGGAAGTCCACATGCACGAGATGGAAGCGCACATCGGCGCCAAGCACCTGCTGCTGCCGAGCGGCCAGCGCTGAGCGTGGGCCTCAGGCCGGCAAAGGCTGGCCGAATTCGTCGAGCACCGCCGCTGGCCTCCTGGAGGCCTCCTTGTGGCAGCCGCTCACAGCGCGCAGGTCCTGAAGCCGACGAAGCCGTCGTCGCGATCGGGTAGCGCGAAGCCGCGGCGTTTCAACGAACGCAGGCGCGCGCGGGTCGCAAAGGAAGCGCCGCGCAGCACGCGGGCATGGCCGAAGGCGGGCCCGGGATCGAACGCCGTGTCCATGCTCCAGGGGTCGGCACGGAAGCCGGGCCAGGGCTGCAGCGTGCCGGCGGTCCACTCGTGCACATCGGCCCAGCGGAAGCCGCGGCGGGCGGCGGTGTGGGCGGCGATTTCCCATTCGACCTCGGTGGCCATGCGCCGGCCGGCCCAGCGCGCCCAGGCATCGGCCTCCCACCAGGCGACGTGAACGGCGCTGCGGTTGCCCGCTGCGCGCACCGTGCGGCCGAACTGCTGCTGCAGCACCGAGCCCCCGGTGCCATGGCGCGCCGCGCCGATCTGTTCCACGTGACGCGGTCCGCGCCGCCCTTCGGCCTGCTGCGCCAGCCACGCCAGGCCCTCGGGTCGCCAGAGCTCGGGCCGGTCGTAGCCGCCGTCGTCGACGAACTCGACATACTGGCTCCAGGTGACGGGCTGGGCATCGATCTCGAACTCGGGCACGTCGACGCGCTCGCAGCCCCGCTCCTGCGCGAAAGCGAAGCCGGTCTCCGGCAGGCCGAGTTCCCACACGGTGGCGGGCACCGAGAGCGGCGGTCGCGTCACCGCGGCCGGCGGCATTTCGACCGCCAGCGGCAAGCCGAGGGTCTGCGCCATCACGAGCAGTTGCTCGCCGCGCAGGTCTTCGTGAAACAGCGCCAGGCGATAGAAATAGAGTCCGGCGTCGGTCTCGGCCGCATGTTCGAGCAATTCGAGCGTGCTCTCGAGCGTGTCGAGCAGGTAGGCCTTGGTCTGCGCCAGATCCGGCAGGTCGGGCGCGCCACGGTCGGCCGGCGCGCGCTGCGAGGGACTCCACCACGCGTCGGCCTGCGGCTCGATCGAAGCCAGCCGTGTCGGCCGGACCGGGCAATCGGCGCCGAAGGCGCGCTGCGCGTTGCGCGCGATCCACCACTCGGAGAACCAGCCGACATGCCCGGCCAGCCAGACCGGCGGATCGACACCTTCGACCCGGGGCACGACCAGCGTCGATGAGCCCAGCGCCTGCTCGTAGAGCGCCAGCAGATGCAGCGTGTGGTTGCGGGCGTCGATCAGGGCCAGCGACAGCAGCTCACGGCCGGCCCGGCGCATGTCCGGCGAGTCGATCGAATGCGGCAGCCCGGGGGTGCCGAACGGCGTCGATGACGGCGGACTCGAAGGCATCGCGCATTATGGCGACGGCCGGCCGCAAGCCGGGCAAACCCCGGCGCGCCTCATAGCTTTGCGCCTTGCAGGAAGGCGTCGAACGGCGCCTCGGTGAAGCGGTCGGCGAACAACCGGTTCTGCTGGAAGGCGCGGTAGTCGTCGTGGATCTTCTTCCACGCCGGGTTGCCGGCGCCCAGTCCGCGGCACAGCTCCATGGATTCCTTGAAGGCGGCATCCAGCACCGGCCTGGGGAAGGGCTTCAGCTGCGCGCCGGCACTGGCCAGCTGTCGCAGCGCCCCCGGATTGCGGACGTCGTACTTCGCCAGCAACTCGACATGCACCGCGGCGCTCGCGGCCGACAGAATGGCCTTGTACTCTGCGGTGAGCGCATCGAAGGCCTTCTGGTGCACCAGCAGGTCGAGTTGCATCGCCCCGGACCACCAGCCCGGGAAGTGGCAGATGCGCGCCACCTTGGGCAGCCCGAGCTTCTGGTCGTCGTAGGGGCTCAGGCCCTCGGCCGCGCCGATGCCGCCCTTGGCGAGTGCGTCCCGGATGTCGACGCCCGACGCCGGGCCCTGCACCACCGCGCCCAGGCGCGCGAGCACGCGCCCCGCCAGTCCGTCGAAACGGACCTTCAGGCCCTTGAAGTCGCGCACGCTGCGGATCTCGTGCGCGAACCAGCCGAGCCGCTGGGCACCCGCGCTGCCGCACGGGAAATAAAGCGCACCGAAGCCGGCGTGGAACTCGCGGGCGAGCTTCAGGCCGTTGCCCTCGGTCATCCATGCACTCAACTGCCGCGCGTTCATGCCGAAGGGGATCGCGCCTCCGAGCGCGAAGGCCTCGTTCCTGTCGACGAAGAACGAAGCCGCCGTATGGCAGGCCTCGATGGCGCCGCGCTGCACGCCGTCCAGCACGCCCTGGGGCGACATCAGTTCGCCCGCGGCATGGACCTCGATCTGGAACCGGCCGCCGCTCATTTCGCCGACCTTCCTGGCGAGGGTCTCGGCGGCGCCGAACAGCAGGTCTTGCGACTTGGCGAAGCTCGACGCCAGGCGCCAGCGCGTCAGCGCCTGCGCATGCGCGGCCGGCGCGATGCCGGCCGCCAGCACGCCGGCGATACCGCCACGCTGAATCAGAAAACGACGTTGCATCGAGTGAAACTCCAGGAAATCCCCCAAGACGGGGACGCGCGATTGTAGGAATCACCGCACGCGCACCTTATAAAATGGCCGCCCCCGTTCCTCCCTTTCCTCGAAAGACGATTCCAATGAGACACCTCCCGTTCAAGACTTCGCTGCTGGCCCTGGCGACTTTCGCCGCCTTCGCCGCCCAAGCCGCCGACCTGAAGATCGGCGTCGCCGAAGCCCTGTCGGGCAGTGCCGCCCAGTACGGCGTCGCGATCCGCAACGGCTTCGAGCTGGCGGCCTCCGAGATCAACGCGGCCGGTGGCATCAACGGCAACAAGATCGAGCTGGTCGTCGCCGACGAGCAGGGCAAGAAGGAAGAAGCGATCAACGTCTTCAAGAAACTGATCTTCCAGGACCAGGTGCTGATGGTCTTCGGCCCCACCCTGTCGAACTCGGCCCAGGCCGCCGACCCGATCGCCCAGGCCGCCAAGACCGTGGCCTTCGGCACCTCCAACACCGCCGACGGCATCACCTCGATCGGCGACCACGTGTTCCGCAACTCGGTGACCGAAGCCGACGTGCTGCCGGAGACCATCAAGACCGCGGTCAAGAACGCCGGCATCAAGAAGGTCGCGGTGCTCTACGGCAACGACGACGTCTTCACCAAGAGCGGCTACGACAACTTCAAGAAGGCGCTTGAAGACCTGAAGATCCCGGTCACCACCACCGAGACCTTCGCCAAGGGCGACGTCGACTTCAAGGCCCAGCTGACCAAGATCAAGGCCAGCGGCGCCGATGCGATCGTGCTGTCGGCCCTGCTCGCCGAAGGCGCGCCGATCATGGTGCAGGCCCGCCAGCTCGGCCTCAACGTGCCGATCATCGGCGGCAACGGCATGAACTCGGTCAAGGTGTTCGAGCTCGCCAAGGGCCAGTCCGACAACCTCTACGTCGGCAGCCCCTGGTCGGCCAGCAACGCGACCCCCGAGAACAGCAAGTTCATCAAGGCCTACAACGACAAGTACAAGACCGCGCCCGACCAGTTCGCAGCGCAGGCCTATGACGCGATGTACATCGCGGCCCAGGCGCTCAAGGGCGTCAAGCTGACCGGCAACCTGACGACCGACCGTGCGGCGCTGCGCGACGCGCTGCCGAACGCCAAGTGGACCGGTGCCACGGGCGCCTTCCAGTTCCGCCGCGCCACCGACAAGACCGGCAAGCCGGCCGGCTACGACGCCCAGCAGACCCCGATCGTCAGCGTGACGAAGGGCTCCGAGTTCGTGATCTCCAAGTAACTCCCCCAGGTTGGCTCACTTCGTGTAGCCGCCCACCCCCTCGCCGGGGGCAACACCTGAAGCCCGGCAAAGCCGGTTCTTCGGTGTTTCACGAACAGCGGGGACCGGCCTTGCCGGCCCCGCTCTCTTCCTGAACGGAACTTCCATGCTTGAACAGCAACTCGTCAACGCCTTGTCGCTCGGGTGCGTCTATGCGCTTTTCGCGCTCGGCTTCACCCTGATCTTCGGCGTGCTCGGCGTCATCAATCTCTCGCACGGCGCGGTCTTCATGGTCGGCGCCTATGCCGCCGTCCAGGCCATGGCGCGCTTCGATCTGCCCCTGTGGGCCGGGCTGCTGTTCGCCTTCGTCTTCTGCGGCCTGCTGGGCCTGCTGATCGACTTCCTGGTGCTGAAGCCGCTGCGCGCGCGCAACGCACCCCACCTGATCCCGATGATCGCCACCATCGGCGTCGCGATCATCCTCAACAACGGCGTGCAGGGCATCTTCGGCGCCGAGAACGTGCGCTTCCCGGCCGGCGTGGTGTCGGGCGAATCGCTCGATCTCGCAGGCCTGCACCTGACCGCACTCGAGCTGGGCATCATCCTGCTGTCCTTCGTGCTGATGGCGGTGCTGATGGTGGCGCTCAAGCGCACCCAGCTCGGCCGCGCGCTGCGCGCGATCGCCGAATCGCCCAAGGCGGCCTACCTGCTCGGCATCAACGTCGAGGGCCTGTTCTTCCTGACCTCGTTCGCGGCCGCCGCGCTCGGCGGGCTGGCCGGGGTCCTGATCGGCCTCTACTCCAATGCCGTGTTCCCGCTGATGGGCCAGCCGATGCTGCACAAGGGCATCGCAGTGATCATCCTCGGCGGCATGGGCGACATCCGCGGCGCGATGCTCGGCGGCCTGTTCCTCGGCTTCGCGGAGGTGCTGTCGGTGGCCTACATCGGCTCGACGATGCGCGACGCGGTCGCGTTCGGGCTGCTGTTCCTGGTGCTGCTGGTTCGACCCAAGGGCCTGTTCGGCTCCATGCAGGAACGCAAGGTCTAGGCATGGACGCACTCAACAATTTCTGGTCGGTCTACAGCAACCTGGTGCTCACGCTGGGCACCAATGCCCTGCTGGCGCTGTCGATCTGGCTCACCCTTTCGTGCGGCATGCTGGCCATGGCCAACGCCGCCTTCATGGGCATCGGCGCCTACACCTCGGCGATCCTCACGATGACCTACGGCGTGCCCTTCCCGGTCGCGATCGCGGCCGGCATCGCGGCGCCGGCGCTCACCGCCTTCGTGATCGGCAAGCCCACGCTGCGGCTCTCGGGCGTCTACCTGGCGATGGCCACGCTGGCCTTCGGCGAAGTGGTGCGCATCGTGGTGCTCAACGCCGAGTCGCTGACCGGCGGCGCGCTGGGCCTCAACGGCATCCCGCCCGTCACCCAGTGGTGGCACGTCGGGCTGGCGCTGGTGCTGGTGCTGATGGGCCTGTGGCGGATGCGCCGCTCCAAGGTCGGCCGCGCCTTCGAAGCCATCAAGGAGGACGAGACGGCCGCCGGCCTGATGGGCATCGACGTCGGCGCCCACAAGATGCTGGCCTTCGTGCTCGGCGGCGCGATCGCGGGCCTGGCCGGCGTGCTCAACGCCCACCAGACCTTCTTCATCGGCCCGAACGAGTTCGGCTTCGACCGCGGCGTCGACATCCTCACGATGACCGTGCTGGGCGGCATCAACGGCCTGACCGGCCCGGTGCTCGGTGGCGTGATCCTCACCATCCTGCCCGAGGCGCTGCGCGCCTTCGGCGACTTCCGTCTCGTGGTGAACGGCGTGATCCTGGTGCTGATCGTGCTGTTCCTGCCCAAGGGCATCTGGGACCCGGCGCGCTTCCGGCAATGGTTCGGGCGCAAGGGGGTTGCGGCATGAGCACGCCTCTTCTCCAACTCGACGGCGTCTCGCGCCATTTCGGCGGGCTCAAGGTCCTCCAGGACGTGAACCTCGAGGTGCCGCAGGGCGGCATCTTCGGCCTGATCGGCCCCAACGGCGCCGGCAAGACCACGGTCTTCAACCTCACCACCGGCCTCTTGCCGACCACCGGCGGCACGATCCGCTTCGAAGGCCGCGACCTCGCCGGCATGAAGCCGCACGACATCACGCGCGGAGGCATCGCGCGCACCTTCCAGAACATCCGCATCTTCAAGGAGATGTCGCTGCTCGAGAACGTGATGGTCGGCATGCACGCCAAGCTGCGCTATGGCGGCTTCGGCTTGCTCGCTTCGTCGGGCCTGTTCCGCAGCGAGGAGAAGCGCGCCCGCGACCGTGCGCGCGAACTGCTCTCGTGGGTCAAGCTCGACCACAAGGCCGGGGACACCGCGGACAACCTGTCCTACGGTGACCAGCGCAAGCTCGAACTCGCGCGCGCGCTCGCCACCGAACCGAAGCTGCTGCTGCTCGACGAGCCGGTGGCCGGCATGAACAGCAGCGAGAAGACCGACCTGATGCACGAGATCCGCAACATCAGCGGCCGTGGCTACACCATTTTCATGATCGAACACGACATGCGCTTCGTGATGGGCTTGTGCGAGCACATCGCCGTGCTGAACTTCGGCCGCATCATCGCGCGCGGCGGCCCGGACCAGATCCGCAACGATCCGCAGGTGATCGAGGCCTACCTGGGCCGCGAAGAGGACGAAGCGAGCAACGAGGGAGCAGCGGCATGAGCGCGTCTTCCCCCCTGCTCAAGGTCGAGGGCCTGAAGGTCTCCTACGGCCACATCGAGGCCGTCAAGGGCATCGATTTCGAACTGCACGAGGGCCAGATCACCACCCTGGTGGGCGCCAACGGCGCGGGCAAGTCGACCACGCTGCTGGCGCTGTCGGGGCTGGTGGCGAAGGCGGCCGGCCGCGTGCTGCTCGGCGGCCAGGACCTGAGCGCGCTGTCGCCGCACAAGATCGTCGCCTCCGGCATGGTGCAGGTGGCCGAGGGCCGCGCCACGCTGACCACGCTGACCGTGCGCGAGAACCTCGAGCTCGGCGCCTACACCCGGCGCGACAGCCGGGCGCAGCGCGCCGCCGACCTCGACCATGTCTACGCGCTGTTCCCGCGGCTCAAGGAACGTGCCGACGGGCTGGCCGGCAATCTCTCGGGCGGCGAGCAGCAGATGCTGGCGATCGGCCGCGCACTGATGGCGAAGCCGCGCGTGCTGCTGCTCGACGAGCCCTCGATGGGGCTGGCGCCCATCATCGTGCAGGACATCTTCCGCACGCTGCGCGAGATCAACAAGGCCGGGCTGACCGTGTTCCTGGTCGAGCAGAACGTGCGCCAGGCGCTCAAGATCGCCGACCGCGCCTACGTGCTCGAGACCGGCAAGATCGTGCTGGAAGGCAGCGGACGCGAACTGCTCGGCAATCCGAAGGTGCAGGACGCGTACCTGGGGGGCTAGGCGAACCTGGCGCGGATCGACTGCTCGATCCCCGCCGCATCGAGCCCGATCCCGGCCAGCAGCTTGGCCGGATCCCCATGCTCGATGAAGCGGTCCGGCAGCCCCAGCTGCAGCACCGGCTTCTGCACGCCCGCGGCCTGCAGCGCTTCGAGCACCGCGCTGCCGGCACCGCCCATGATCGCGCCCTCTTCGAGGGTGACGATCGCGTCGTGCGTGCCCGCCACCTTCAGTAGCAGTTCGACGTCCAGCGGCTTGGCCCAGCGCATGTTGACCACCGTGGCGTCGAGCGCCTCGGCCGCCTGCAGCGCCGGATAGAGCAAGGTGCCGAAGGCCAGGACCGCGATGCGCTTGCCTTCGCGACGGAGCTCGCCCTTGCCGAACGGCAAGGCGTCGAGCGTGAGATGCGGCGTGACGCCGGCACCCGCGCCACGCGGGTAGCGCACCGCCACCGGATGGTTCTGCGCATAGGCCGTCGTCAGCAGTTGCCGGCATTCGGCCTCGTCGGCCGGGCAGGCCACGCTCATGTTCGGGATGCAGCGCAGGAACGGGATGTCGTAGGCGCCCGCGTGCGTCGCACCGTCGGCCCCGACCAGGCCGGCGCGGTCGAGCGCGAACACCACCGGCAGGTTCTGGATCGCGACGTCGTGGATCAGCTGGTCGTAGGCGCGCTGCAGGAAGGTGGAATAGATCGCCACCACCGGCTTGAGCCCCTCGCAGGCCAGGCCGGCGGCGAAGGTGACGGCATGCTGCTCGGCGATGCCGACGTCGTAGTAGCGGCCGGGGAAGCGCTGCTCGAACTCGACCAGCCCCGAGCCTTCGCGCATCGCGGGCGTGATGCCGACCAGCCGGCCATCCTGCGCCGCCGTGTCGCACAACCAGCTGCCGAAGACCTGCGTGAAGGTCTGCTTGGGCGCGGTCGCGGGCTTGACCAGGCCGACCGCCGGATCGAACTTGGAAGGCCCGTGGTAGGCCACCGGGTCGGCCTCCGCCAGCTTGTAGCCCTGGCCCTTCTTGGTGACCACGTGCAGGAACTGCGGGCCGTCCAGGTGCTTGAGATTCTCGAGCGTGGGCACCAGCGAGTCGAGGTCGTGGCCGTCGATCGGGCCGACGTAGTTGAAGCCGAACTGCTCGAACAGGGTGGCCGGGACCACCATGCCCTTGGCATGCTGCTCGAAGCGCTTGGCCAGCTCGAACAGCGGTGGCGCGGCGCGCAGCACGGTCTTGCCGACGTTCTTCGCGGCGGCGTAGAAGTTGCCGCTCATGAGCTGCGCCAGATAGCGGTTGAGCGCGCCGACCGGCGGGCTGATCGACATGTCGTTGTCGTTCAGGATCACCAGCAGCTTGCAGTCGCAGACGCCCGCGTTGTTGAGCGCCTCGAAGGCCATGCCGGCGGTCAGCGCGCCGTCGCCGATGATCGCCACCGAATGGCGGTCTTCGCCCTTCTGCTTGGCGGCCATCGCCATGCCGAGCGCGGCCGAGATGCTGGTCGACGAATGCGCCGTGCCGAAGGTGTCGTACTCGCTCTCGCTGCGCTGCGGAAAGCCCGAGATGCCGCCGAGCTGGCGCAAGGTCGGCATGCGCTCGCGCCGGCCGGTGAGGATCTTGTGCGGATAGGTCTGGTGGCCCACGTCCCACACCAGCCGGTCGTGCGGCGTGTTGAAGACATGGTGCAGCGCGACCGTGAGCTCGACCGTGCCGAGGTTGGAGCTCAGGTGGCCGCCGGTGCGCGAGACGTTGTCGAGCACGCAGGTGCGCACCTCGTCGGCCAGTTGCTTGAGCTGCGCACGGTCGAACTGGCGCAGCGCGGAAGGATCGTGGAGGGTGGGAAGCAGCGGAGCCATGGGGAGTGTCTTGTTGTTATCTGTCGCGATCCACGACCATGTGGGCCAGCGCGCGCAGCGCGCCGGTGTCCGCCAGGCCGCTGCGATCGAGTGCGGCGAGCGCCTGGTCCAGCAGCGCGCGGGCCTGCGCGCGGGCGCCTTCCAGGCCCAGCAGCGACACATAGGTGGGCTTGTCGCTCGCGGCATCCTTGCCGGCGGTCTTGCCGAGGGTTTCCGAATCCGCGATCACGTCCAGGATGTCGTCGACCACCTGGAACGCCAGCCCCAGCGCTGCGCCGTAGTCACGCAACGCGGCCAGCGACGCGAGCGATGGCGCATCGCCGCAGGCTGCGCCCATCTCGACGCTGCCCTGCAGCAGCGCGCCGGTCTTCAGCCGGTGCATTTCGCGCAGTTGGGCCTCATCGAGCGCCAGGCCGACGCTGGCGAGGTCGATCGCCTGGCCGCCCGCCATGCCCTGGCTGCCGGCAGCGCCGGCCAGCAGGCGGCAAAGCTGGGCCTGCACCGCGGGCGCCACCTCGTCGCCGGCGGGCGTGAGCAGTTCGAAG
Organism: Variovorax sp. M-6; assembly: GCF_052114385.1. Lineage (NCBI taxonomy): Bacteria > Pseudomonadati > Pseudomonadota > Betaproteobacteria > Burkholderiales > Comamonadaceae > Variovorax > Variovorax sp. M-6. Next base: position 324,558 of record NZ_JBFREQ010000001.1, read on the forward strand.
GCCAGCGCCTGCAGGGCATCGCCGGCCAGCAGTGCACCGGCCTCGCCGAACTTGACATGCACCGTCGGCTTGCCGCGGCGCAGCACGTCGTTGTCCATGCACGGCAAGTCGTCGTGCACCAGCGAATAGGCGTGGATCAGTTCGACCGCACAGGCCGCGCGCAAGGCGGCCGGAGGCCGGCCGCTCACCGCCTCGCTGGCCGCGAACACCAGCAGGGGCCGCAGCCGCTTGCCGCCGTCGAGCACCGCGTAGCGCATGGCGTCGCCCAGCTGCGCCGGGGCGTCGACGCCGACCCATTGCGACAGCGCGGCTTCGACGCGCGTCAGATGCGGCTCGCTCCAGGCGGCCAGGCGCGCCGCGTCCCAACGCAGGGCGCCGCTCATTCGGCGGCCCAGGCCTTGAGGCTGCCTGCGTCGAGCACCTTGATCTGGTCCTCGACCGCCTGCAGGCGCTCGCGGCAGAACGCGAGCAGCACGGCGCCACGCTGGTAGCTGCCGAGCAACTGGTCGAGCGGCAACTGGCCGGATTCGAGTTCGGTCACGAGTTGTTCGAGTTCCTGGAGCCCGGCTTCGTAGCTCGCGGGCAGGGCACCGGTGTCGGGCGAGGCAGGCACGGCGGCCGATGGGGGGGATGGCACCTTTGGCATTCAGGAGTTTGGCGTGAAACGCGCCATTTTAGGGCGGGGGCAGAGCGCAGCGCCGGCCGCCCCAGGCGAGCGCTCACCGCAGTGGGCACCGCGAAGGTCAGGCAATGGGGTCGCCGAGGGTACAATCCCCCTCTCCCAAAAGCCGGCCCTGCCGGCGCCCTCCCTTCGGGCCGTCTGCTCTTTCGACGGCAGCCTTCCGTTCCATTTCTCTCTCCCTGTGGGGAGCTTGGTCAGGTCACCCATGTCTGATTTAAGTCTTCAACTGCAGCAGGCCTCGAGCCAACTTCCGGTTTCCGCGTACTTCGACGAGGCGCTCTATGCCCGCGAGCTGCAAACGCTGTTCGCCGACGGGCCCCGCTACGTCGGCCACCGCCTGGCGGTGCCCGAGCCCGGCAGCTTTCACACGCTGCCCCAGGAGCAGCAGGGGCGCGCCCTGGTGCACACGCCCAAGGGGGTGGAGCTGATCTCGAACGTCTGCCGCCATCGCCAGGCCCTGATCCTGCAAGGTCGCGGCCAGCTCGACGCCCAGGCAGGCGGCAACATCGTGTGTCCGCTGCACCGCTGGACCTACGCGGCCGCCGACAAGCGCACCACCGGCACCCTGATCGGCGCGCCGCACTTCGAGCAGGATCCCTGCCTCAACCTGCACAACTACCCGCTGAACGAGTGGAACGGGCTGCTGTTCGAGCAGAACGCCAATGGCCGCGGACGCGACGTCGCCGCCGACCTCGGCAAGATCGGTCCCCGCCTCGACCTCGATTTCGACGGCTACGCCTTCGACCGCGTCGAGCTGCACGAGTGCAACTACAACTGGAAGACCTTCATCGAGGTCTACCTCGAGGACTACCACGTCGGCCCGTTCCACCCGGGGCTGGGCAGCTTCGTCACCTGCGACGACCTGCGCTGGGAGTTCGGCCACCATTTCTCGGTCCAGACCGTGGGCGTGGCCAACCGGCTGGGCCGCGCCGGCAGTCCGGTCTACCAGCGCTGGCAAGAGCAGTTGCTGAAGTACCGCAACGGTCACCCGCCCCGGTACGGCGCGATCTGGCTCAGCTACTACCCGCATGTGATGGTCGAGTGGTATCCGCACGTGCTCACGGTCTCGACGCTGCATCCGGTCGGCCCGCAGAAGACGCTCAACATGGTCGAGTTCTTCTACCCCGAGGAAATCGTCGCCTTCGAACGCGAGTTCGTCGAAGCCCAGCAGGCCGCCTACATGGAGACCTGCGTCGAGGACGACGAGATCGCCGAGCGCATGGACGCCGGCCGCCGCGCGCTGATGCTGCGCGGCGACGACGAGAGCGGCCCCTACCAGAGCCCGATGGAAGACGGCATGCAGCAGTTCCACGAGTGGTACCGCCGAGAAATGAGCTCCCCCCCAGGCTTGCCCACTTCGTTCGGCCGGCGCAGCCAGGCCCGTTCGTGACACACCACGGAACCGGCTCTGCCGGGCCGCGGGTGTTGCCCCCTGGAAGGGGGTGCCCGAGCCACACGAAGTGGGCGAGGCTGGGGCTCAGCGCCTGATGCAAGCGCTCTGGATGGTGCTGGGCGCACTGATCTTCGCCACCATGGGCGTGTGCGTGAAATACGCCTCGGCCTGGTTCTCCAGCGCCGAGCTGGTGTTCTATCGCGGCCTGATCGGCATCGTGTTCCTCTGGGTGCTGGCGCGCAGCCGCGGCGTCACGCTGGGCACGCGCTATCCCGGCATGCACGCCTGGCGCAGCCTGATCGGCGTCGTGTCGCTGGGCGCCTGGTTCTATGCCATCGCCCACATGCCCCTGGCCACCGCGATGACGCTCAACTACATGAGCAGCGTCTGGATCGCGGCCTTCCTGGTCGGCGGCGCCCTGCTCGCCTGGGTGCCGACGCCGGGCCGTGACGGCAGCCTGCCGCGGCCGCCGCTGCAGGGCCCGCTGGTGCTCACGGTGCTGGCCGGCTTCGGCGGCGTCGTCCTGATGCTCAAGCCCACGGTGGGAGACAACCAGGGCTTCGCCGGACTCCTGGGCCTGCTGTCGGGCCTCACGGCCGCCTTTGCCTACATGCAGGTGGTGGCGCTGTCGCGGCTCGGCGAACCCGAGGCGCGCACGGTGTTCTATTTCGCGGTCGGCTCGGCCGTCGCGGGCGGCCTGGGCACGCTGCTGGACGGCCCCACCCCCTGGGCCAGCTGGACCTGGAGCCATGCGCTGTGGCTGCTGCCGGTCGGCGTGCTGGCGGCGCTGGGGCAGCTCTGCATGACACGCGCCTACGCCAGCGCCAAGACCGAAAGCGGTACGCTGGTGGTCGCCAATCTCCAATACTCCGGCATCGTCTTCGCCGCGATTTACAGTGTGCTGCTGTTCGGCGACCGCATCGACGCCTCGGGCTGGGCCGGCATGGCGCTGATCGTGGCCAGCGGTATCGCCGCCACCGTGCTGCGCCAGCGCTCGTTGCCCAAGGCCCCGGCCGAAGAGCATTAAGCTCCCCCCAGGTTGCCCGCACTTCGTGTCGGGCGCCTACCCCCTGCCGGGGCAACAGCAGCGGCCCTGCAAAGCCGGTTCCGCGCTGTTTCACGAACAGGCAGAGGGCCCGAATACCGTTGGACAATCTGATTCTTGTCGAGGCCATGATGCACAACCCTTCATTCACTACCTTGATTTCCGCCGAGCAACTGAAGACCTTGCTGGCCAGCGGCACGGCCTCGATGGTGTTCGACTGCAGCTTCGAGCTGATGAAGCCCGACGCCGGCCCGCAGCTGTACCGCGCGGCCCACATTCCGGGCGCCGTCTATGCCAACCTCGACACCGACCTCAGCGCCAAGCACGGCGTGCCCGGCGCGCACGGCGTGGTGGTGGCGCGCGACGACGGTCCGCCGGCTTCGGGCGGCCGCCATCCGCTGCCGAGCCGCGAGCGCTTCGCGGCCTGGCTTTCCAGCGTCGGTTTTGCCAACGGCATGCAGGCGGTGGTGTACGACCGCAACGGCGCCAACTACTGCGGCCGGCTCTGGTGGATGCTCAAGTGGATGGGCCACGACGCCGTGGCCGTGCTCGACGGCGGGCTCCCGGCCTGGCAGGCGGCCGGCGGCGAGGTCACGAACCGCGAGGAACCCGCGCACTTCCAGTCGAACTTCGTGGCCGGCGAGCCGCTGCTGAAGCTGGTCGACACGCAAACCGTGGCGGCGCGGCTCGAGCAGGCCGGCCAGACGCTGGTCGACGCCCGCGCCGGCGCAAGATATCGCGGCGAGGTGGAACCTCTGGACCCGATCGCGGGTCACATCCCGGGGGCCGTGAACCGGCCCTTCACCGAGAACTTCGGCCCCGACGGCAAGTTCAAGCCGGCCGCGCAGTTGCGCGCCGAGTTCGAAAGCCTGTTGGCGGGCCGGGATCCCGCGACGGTCGTCCACCAGTGCGGCAGCGGCGTGAGCGCCGTGCCCAACCTGCTCGCCATGCAGATCGCGGGCCTCGGGCCGACCGCGCTCTATGCCGGCAGCTGGAGCGAATGGAGCAACACGCCGGGGCTGCCGACCCGGCAAGGCGCCCAAGCATGACACTGTCCCGACGACCACTCCTGACTTTCGCCCTCACCGCCTTCCTGGCGACACCCTTCGCCGCACCGGCCCAGACCCCGGCCGCCCATGTCCATGGCCAGATCAGGCTCAACGTCGTGATCGAGGGCCCGGCCATCGTCATCGAGATGGAGTCCCCGCTCGACAACTTCGTCGGCTTCGAGCGCGCGCCCCGCACCGAGGCCGAGAAGAAGACGGCCGAGGAAGCCGTCGCGCAGCTCCGCGCGGCCGGCGAGCTCTTCAAGATCGACCCCAGCGCCAACTGCAAGCTGGGCCCGGTGACGCTGCGTTCCGCGGCGCTGGGTCTGGGCAAGGGCGAGGAAGGAGCCGGCGAAGGCCACGCCGACCTCGATGGCAGTTTCGCCTTCAACTGCACCAATGCAGCGGCCGCCAAGTTCATCGACATCGACCTGTTCGCGGCCTTCAAGGGCCCGCGCCAGATCGAGGCACAGATCGCCGCACCGCAGGGCCAGTTCAAGCGCACGCTGAAGCGGCCGGCCACGCGGCTCGCCTGGAGCAAGTGATCCTGCCGCTCCGAAGGCGAGCGCCGAAGCGCCGCCGCGCGAAGGTTCTCCGGTGAGCCTCGTCCTTTCGGCGCAGATGCTGCGCTTCGGCTGGCCCGGCGCCGAGCGGCCCTGCATCGACATCGAGCGCTTCGAGGTCGATGCCGGCGAGGCCGTGTTCCTGCATGGCCCGAGCGGCTGCGGCAAGAGCACGCTGCTGTCGCTGCTGGCCGGCGTGCTGATCGCCGACGCCGGCCAGGTCAAGCTCCTCGGCCACGACTGGGCCCGGCTCTCGGGCGCCGCGCGCGACCGCGCCCGGGTTGCGCACGTGGGCTACATCTTTCAGCAGTTCAACCTGCTGCCCTACCTGAGCGTGCTCGACAACGTCCTGCTGCCCTGCCGCTTCTCGGGCCGGCGCATGGCACGGGCCTCGGGCGACGGCTCGGCCCGCGCGCAGGCCCGGGACCTGCTCGGCCGCATGGGCCTGGACGCCGGCCTGTGGCAGCGCCAGGCCATGCATCTGTCGGTCGGCCAGCAGCAGCGCGTGGCCGCCGCGCGCGCGCTGATCGGGCACCCCGAAGTCGTGATCGCCGACGAGCCCACCTCGGCGCTCGACGAGGACCGGCGCGAAGCCTTTCTCGACGTGCTGCTCGCGGCCTGCGAGGCGAACCGCAGCGCGCTGGTCTTCGTGAGCCACGACCAGCGCATCGCCGGGCGCTTCTCGCGCCACGTGCTGTTGCCCGAGATCAATCGGCAGGCGGGGGGGCTCGAATGAGCGCCCTGCTGGGGATCGCCTGGCGCAGCGCCTGGAACCGCCGATTCACGCTCGCGCTCACCGTGCTGTCGATCGCGCTCGCGACCTTCCTGCTGCTCGGCGTCGAGCGCATCCGCACCGAGCTGCGCCAGAACTTCTCCTCGTCCGTCTCGGGCACCGACCTGATCGTGGGCGCCCGCACCGGCTCGACCCAACTGCTGCTGTATTCGGTGTTCCGCATCGGCGCGGCCACCAACAACATGCAGTGGAAGAGCGTGCAGGCGCTGGCCGCGCACCCGGGCGTCGACTGGGTGGTGCCGCTGTCGCTCGGCGACTCGCACCGCGGCTTCTCGGTGCTGGCGACCACCCCCGCCTACTTCGAGCACTTCCGCTTCGGCAACCGCCAGCCGCTCGCGCTGCGCGAGGGCAAGCCCTTCGCCGAGCTGTTCGACGCGGTGGTCGGCGCCGAGGTCGCCGATGCGCTTGGCTACCACATCGGCCAGAAGATCACGCTGGCGCACGGCAGCGGCGAGCTCAACGTCTCCGAGCATGCCGACAAGCCGTTCACGGTGGTGGGCGTGCTCGCGCGCACCGGCACGCCGGTCGACCGCACGGTGCACATCGGGCTCGAGGCGATGGAGGCGATCCATCTCGAATGGATGGGCGGCGCGCCGATGCCCGGCCTCAGGATCCCGGCCGAGCAGGTGCGCAAGTTCGACCTCACGCCGAAGACCGTGACCGCGGCGCTGGTCGGCCTGAAGAACCGGGCCGCCGTGTTCGCGGTGCAGCGCTGGGTTTCGACCTATGCCGGCGAGCCGCTGATGGCGATCCTGCCCGGCGTGGCGCTCGACGAACTGTGGCGCGTGGTCGGCGTCGGCGAGAACGCGCTGCTGCTGATGTCGGCGCTGGTTGCGCTGGTGAGCCTGGCCGGGCTGGTGTCGGTGGTGATGGCGAGCCTCAACGAACGGCGCCGCGAACTGGCGGTGCTGCGCGCGGTCGGCGCCAGCCTGCGCCACGTGCTCGCCCTGCTGGCCCTCGAGGGCGCCATCGTGACGCTGCTGGGCGTGGTGCTCGGCATCGCGCTCGCGGTGCTCGGCATTGCCGGGTTGTCGCCCTGGCTGCAATCGCACTTCGGACTCGCGCTCTCGCTGTCCGGACCTACACTGAACGAATGGCTGTTGCTCGCGAGCCTGGTGGCGGCCGGATGGCTGGCCAGCCTGCTGCCGGGCATCCGGGCCTACCGGCTCTCGCTGGCCGATGGCCTCTCACCGAGGATATGAACATGACGCTGCGCCCTCTTCTTCTCACGCTGCTCGCCTTGGCGATGGCCGGCGGCGCACTCGCTGCCGGTCCCGCGCCGCAAGCCACCTCGCCGACCCAGCCGCTCGGCGGCAAGGCCGCCGAGGCCAAGGCCGTGCCGGGGCAGCCGCGCCTCATCAGCTGGGAAGAACTGGTGCCCAAGGACTGGGATCCGATGAAGGAGCTCAAGGGCATCGACCTGAGCAAGCTCGACGACAGCGACCCGCGCGCCAACGAGTTGCTCATGAAGCTGCAGGAAGTCTCCAACAACGCGCCGACCAACCCGGCGCTCAACGGGGTCGAGGTGAAGATCCCGGGCTTTATCGTGCCGCTCGAGGAGAACAAGGGGGAAGTCACCGAGTTCCTGCTGGTGCCCTACTTCGGCGCCTGCATCCACACGCCGCCGCCGCCGGCCAACCAGATCCTGCACGTGCGCCCGAAGCAGGGCGCCAAGTTCCGCGCCATGGACACGGTGTGGGTCACGGGCAAGCTCCAGACCGTGCGCAACGACTCGATGATGGGCGTGAGCGGCTACCAGGTCACGGCCGACAGCGTCACCAAGTACAGCGGCAGTCCGAAGCCGTAGGCGGTCTTCAGCGGCTGAAGAGCCGGTAGATCCGGTCGTAGAAGTCGGCCGGGAACCGCCAGTAGCGCGCGCCGCCGGGCGTCAGCTGCTCGTCGAGCCCGCGCCGCGGCGGCGGTGCGTTGAGCAGGAACTGCGCCAGCATGTCGCCGCTGACCCACGGATCGTCGTACCAGAACGCGTGAGAGCTCTCAGGCAAATTGGGGATGTCCTTCGGGTCCACCCGGATCAGGTCGAAGCGCAGCTTGCGCGACGCCTCCACCAGGAAGCGGGTCTGCTCCTCGTCCAGCTCGGTCACGTCGGGGCGGCCCGCGCGCGAGGCCCGGCCGACGATGGCCGCGAAGCGAAGCACCGAGTCGTTGAGGTTGGCCGCGATGCTCACGCGCTCGATGATGTCGATGTACCCGCCCAGTTCGTTCACGAAGCGACGGGTGTCGATGTCGGGCGCGGCGAAATAGATCTGCCCCAGCCGAAGCCGCTGCTGCAGTTGGGCCCGCGTCTCGCCGGGCCGCGGCGTGCCCAGGCGAACCAGCGCCGGGCTCAGGACCTGCGCCCCGGCGCTGTAGGCCAGCACGTCGATCTTCGAAGCCGTGGTGTTCTCGGCCAGCAGCTCGACCATCCGCGAGAAGGGCTCGACCGTGCTGGCCGCGTTGTTGACGTCAGTCAGGTAGCGCAGGATCGAACCCGCCGACGGCCACATGAAGACCAGCACCACCATGCGCCGCCCCGTGAAGTGGCGGAACTGCGCCGCCTGGGCCGCCGCGCGCGGCACCGTGTTGTTGGAGCCATGCACGTAGATCAGCAGTTCGCTGTTGGGGCTCGCGGCCAGGGCCTTGTTCACGAGCGCGAAGAAGGCCTGCGCCTCGGGTGAGTTCTTCACCTCTTCATCGGACTTGAGCACCGCCAACTGTTCGAGCCGCTCGAGCTGGACGATCGGCCGCTCGTCGGGATCGGCGCTGGTGGAGAGCCGGTGCAGGGTCTCCCAGTCGAGCGTCTCGTCGCCGACCCGGACGTGCGCCACGCCCATGCGCAGATCGTCGGTGGGCACGATGGTGTGCACGGGATCCGGATGCTCGATCAGCGCCAGCCGGTTGGTGGCGTACAGCACCGGGACCTCGGTGGTCTGCAGCTTCTCGCCGATCTTCTCGAAAGGATCGATGTCGCCGTTGCTGAAGCTCACGGGGGTGGGCATCAGGCGCACGGGGGCATAGCAGCCGGCCAGCAGGGCCGCCGTCAGCAGCGTGAAGAAGACCGAAGTGGCCCTGGTGATTCCGAATTCAAGGTTGCGCATGCGCCGGAAGTATAGGGAGCCGCCCACAGACCGCCCGGACGTGCCACCATGGCGTCCTCAAAAAGGAGACCGCCATGTCGGACCACGTCTACAAGCTTCTCGAACTCACCGGCTCCTCGCCGACCAGCAGCGACGACGCCGTGCGCCGCGCCATCGCCAAGGCCAGCGAATCGGTGCGCAACATCCAGTGGTTCCAGGTGACCGAGACCCGCGGCCACGTGGTCGACGGCAAGGTCGGCCACTGGCAGGTGACTCTGAAGATCGGTTTCACCCTGGAGAGCTGACCCAAGGCCGGCGCAGCCAGGCCCGTTGGTGAAACACCGCGGAACCGGCTTCGCCGGGCCGCAGGTGTTGCCCCCGGTAGGGGGTGGGCGCCCCGACACGCAGTGCGGGGCAACCTGGGGGCGAGCGTCAGTCCGGTGCCTGGATCACCCGATCGAACTCCTCGTCGGCCGGCACGTTGTCGGCGTCGAGTTCGCTGGCGTCGGTGAGGTCGATGCCGGTCTCTTCGGAGAGCTCGTCCGTGGCCTCGGCCTCGGACGAACCGAATTCCTCTTCCTCCTCGGGCAAGGCGTCATCGGACTCGTCGATCTCGGGTTCGTCTGCGGCTTCTCCGGAACGCAGAGGGGGGTCGGCGCTGCTCATGATCGGGCTCCTTGGCTGATGCTTCGCATGATGCACCCCCTTGGGCGGCCCTGCCGAATCAGCCTTGTCGGTGCAGGGGCAAAGCGCTCCCCCGGAAAGCCCCGGGTCTCCGTTCAGTGCTTGTGGTCCGAGGTCTCGTGCGCGTGGTCGGGGTCGGACCCGTCGTGCGCATGGTCGTGATCGGCATGCGCGAGCCGGCTCACCAAGGTGACCAGCAGGATCCCTGCCACCAGCCAGGCGATCTGCAGGGCCGTCTGGCGCGCGGGCAGCCGCTTCTGCAGTTGCGGAATCAGGTCGGCCAGGGCGACGTAGACGAAGCTGCTGGACGCCAGCACCAGGAAGTAGGGCAGCCAGCCATGGAGCTGGTCGACCAGCCACCAGCCGACCAGTCCGCCGAGCGCGGTCATGGTGCCGGCCAGCGACACCTTGACCAGGGCCGCGCGATGGTTGGGCGAACTCTGGCGCAGCACCACCAGGTCGCCGATGTGGTGGGGCACCTCGTGCGCCAGCACCGCGATCGCAGCCACCATCCCCAGGCGCAGGTCGGCGGTGAAGGCCGAGGCGATCAGGATGCCGTCGCCGAAGCAATGCACACTGTCGCCGGTGAGCACCGCCCAGCCGCCACCCCGTGACGAATGCGCATGCTCATGCTCATGCGCATGGCCGTGCGGATGCGCGTGGCCGTGCTCGTGCTCGTGCTCGTGCTCGTGCTCGTGTCCCTGATGATGCTCATGCCCGTGATGCCACAGCTCGGCCTTGTCGAGCAGGAAGAAGAAGACCAGCCCGAACAGCAGCACCCCGAACAGCACCCCCGGCTCGATGCGGCTCTCGAAGGCTTCGGGCAGCAGGTGCATGAAGGCGGTCGCCAGCAAGGCGCCGGCCGCCAGGCTCAGCAGATGCTGCGGGTTGACGCCGCCGGCGCCGCTGCGCACGCCCACGCGCAGCAGCAACGCGGCGATCCAGACACTTCCGATGCCCGCGACCAGGGTCGCGGCGATGATGGCTAACAAATTCATGACGGCTTCGCGCTTTGGAGGCAAAAACAAAAGCCGCCCATCGGACGGCTTTCGGCGGAACGCGGCTGACGGACGCGGCTAGGCCACGCCGTTGGCTTTGAACCAGGCCAGGGCGCGATTCCAGCCGTCCTCGGCGGCTCCCTTGACGTAGCTGGGCCGGTAGTCGGCATGAAAGGCATGGCCCGCTTCGGGGTACACGACGAACTGCGATGCCCGGGCCGCCGGGGTTCCGGTGGTCAGGGCAGCCTTCATCTTATCAACCGTGTCAAGGGGGATGCCCTGGTCCTTCCCGCCATAGAGGCCCAGCACCGGCGCCTGCAGCCCGGCAGCGACATCGACCGGATGCTTCGGCGTCCGCTCGCTCGCTTGTCCGACCAGGCGCCCGTACCAGGCCACGCCGGCCTTGACCTTGCCGGTCGCCGCATAGAGCCAGACGATGCGTCCGCCCCAGCAGAAGCCCGTGATGGCGGCATCGCTCACGTCGCCGCCATGGGCGGCCGCGTACTTGAGCGCGCCGTCGAGGTCGGCCAAGACCTGGGCGTCGGGCACCTTGCTGACGATGTCCGCCTGCAGCTTCGGAATGTCGGTGTAGCCCTTGGGGTCGCCCTGCCGCGCATAGAGTTCAGGCGCGATCGCCAGGTAGCCGGCCTGGGCGAAGCGGCGGCAGGTGTCGGCGACGTACTCGGTCACGCCGAAGATCTCCTGCACCACCAGCACCACGGACAGGCCGGTCTTGCCCGCCGGAGCCGCTGCGTAGGCCGGCACCTCGAAGCCGTTGACCGTGTACGTCACGGGCCCGGCGACGAGGCCGTCGGCCGAGGTCTTGACCACGGTCTGCGCCGCGATCGGCAGCGTCGCGGCGGCATAGCCGACGCCGATCGCGGCCTTGAGCGCGGTGCGCCGCGTGGCGCCGTGCGCGGTGCTGTCGCCGGGGCGCAGCGAATCGAATTCGGCTTGCTGATCGGATCCGGTCTGGTGATGGGGCATGCGGCGGACTCCTGTTGAATCGTCGGAGGAAAGGGGCTGCGCACGAGGCGCAGGCCGCACTGTATGCGAATCGGGGCCGGTCCGCCCACCGGCCGGCCCCGCGCGCGCAGCCGGCGGGCGCGGGCCCGCTTGCCCTGCCCCTCAGGTCGCGGGCTTGTCGCTCGGCGACTGGATGTTCTCGCGCAGCTGCGGGCTCATCGGCAGATTGAGCGGCACGCCCCGGGGCGGGATCGGCTGCATGAACCACTTGGTGTACATCTTCTCGAACTCGCCGCTCTTCATGAGGCCGATGAAGGTGTCGTCCACCAGCTTCTTGAAGGCCGGGTCGTCCTTGGCCAGCATGCAGCCGTAGGGCTCGACCTGCAGCGCGTCGCCGACCACCTCGAAGTCGCCCGGGTTCTTGGCGTTGGCGATCAGGCCGAACAGCAGGATGTCGTCCATCGCGAACGCCGCGGCGCGGTCGCCTTCGACCAGCAGGAAGGCGTCGGCGTGGTCCTTGCCGAGCACGATGTCCATGTCGAGGTTCTTCTCGGCGTTGTACTTGCGCATGACCAGGGCGTTGGTGGTGCCAGTGGTGCTGGCCACGGTCTTCTTCGCGAGGTCGGCGTAGTTCTTGATCTTCGAGGACTTCTTCACCAGCAGCCGGGTGCCGGTGTAGAAATGGTTGATCGCGAAGCTGACGTCCTTGGCGCGCGCCGTGTTGTTGGTGGTCGATCCGCACTCGAGATCGATGGTGCCGTTGGTGATCAGCGGAATGCGGTTCTGCGAGGTCACGGGCATCAGCGCAACCTCCAGGTTGGGCTTGTTGAGCTTCTTCTTGACCGCCTCGACCACCGCGTTGGACAGCTCGACCGAGAAGCCGATCGGCTTGTTCGGGCCGTCGAGGTAGCTGAAGGGCACGGAGGATTCGCGGTAGGCCAGCGTGATCTTGCCGGTCTCTGCGATCTTGGCCAGGGTGTCGGCGGCCTGGACGCCCGTGGCGGCCACGGCGAGGAGAACGGCAGCCATCGTTGCGGAGAGTTTCATGCGAGCCCTTTCGGCTGGTGGGAGGTGACGCAGTGTAGGAATCATTCACGCGCCGGTCACAATTCCTTTTGCACCGCCGCCCATGACCAAAAGTTATGGGCTGGCCATGCCATGTGCTTTGGCTATGGGCCGTCGTTCTTTTGGCATTTCCCGGCGCGGCGGCACCGGCCTAGAGTCGACCGATCCGAAACAGCGAGAGGAAGAGCGTCATGCACGTCTGCGTGCTGGGGGCCGGCATCGTGGGCCTGGCCACCGCCTGGCAACTGAACCGCCAGGGTCACCAGGTCAGCGTGATCGACCGCGCGGCGCCGGGCGGCGGCGCGAGCGGCGGCAATGGCGCGCAGCTGAGCTATTCGTATGTGCAGCCGCTGGCCGACCCGTCGATCTGGAAGCAGTTGCCCAAGCTGCTGCTCTCGCCCTCCTCCCCGCTCAAGCTGCGCCCGCAACTGGACCCGCTGCAGTGGCGCTGGGCCCTGGCCTTCCTGGCGGCCTGCAACGCCCGCACCTCGCGCGAGAGCACGGCCCGCCTGCTGGCGCTCGCGGCGCAGAGCCGCGCGGCCTTCGAGGCCATGCGCGCCGACGTCGCGCCGGATTGCGACTTCTCCGCCAGCGGCAAGCTGGTGCTCTACGCCGGCGCGGCGTCGCTGGCGGGCGCCCAACGGCAGCTCGAACTGCAGCGCGCGATGGGCAGCGAGCAGCGCCTGGTCACGGCCGACGAGTGCGTGGCCATCGAGCCGGCGCTGGCCAGCTACCGGGCGCAGATCGCCGGCGCCATCCACACGCCCAGCGAATGCGCGGCCGACTGCCTCAAGGTCTGCACGGAACTCGTTCGAGCGCTCGGTGAACGCGGCGTGCGCTTCATGTTCGACACCGAGATCCACGGATTCGACCTGCGCGGCGGCCGTGTGGCCGCAGTGCAGACCGCCGGAGGCGACATCGAGGCCGATGCCTTCGTGATGGCGCTCGGGACCGCCTCGCATCGGCTCGGGCGCCAACTCGGCGCCTATCTGCCGGTCTATCCACTGAAGGGCTACAGCATCACGGTCGACGTCGATCCGGCGCCGGGCGCGGCACCGCAGGTGAGCGTGACCGACAGCGCCCGCAAGGTGGTGTTCGCGCGCATCGGATCGCGCCTGCGGGTGGCCGGCATGGCCGAGCTGGTCGGGCATGACGCGAGCATTCCGGCGGCCCGTATCGAGACCCTGTCCGAGGCCACGCGCGCCGTGTTTCCGCAGGCCGGCCGGATGGAGGCGCTGCACCCCTGGACCGGCATGCGCCCGGCCACCCCCACCGGCGTGCCGATCGTCGGCCGGCTGGAGGGGGCGCCGTCCAACATGGTCTTCAACACCGGGCATGGGGCGCTGGGGTTCACGCTGGCGTTCGGGTCGGCGGAGCGGGTCGCGGAGGCGCTGGGGACGCTGGAGAGATAGGGTTTTCGGTCGTGCGACGGCGCGGGCGCTATGCCCCGGGCCGGCCGACGTCACGGGCCTTTGAACCCCCTGAGCCCGGCATGCGGTGCGGGACCGGCGATCCCCTCTGCGCCGCTGAGGAGCGCAGCTTCAGGCGGAAGAAGGGCCGCGCGTGTTTGAGCGAAGCGAGTTTGCGCGGACCCCGCCTGAAGCGAGCACCGCAAGGCAGCCCGAAGGGCCGGCGCAGTGGGGTCGACGGGCCCGCACCGCATGCCGGGCGTGCTTCCAAGGCACACGACACCCAACCGCATTCCGCACCAGCTAATTCATCCCCTCGATCGCCTCCCGCATGAACCGCGTGATGCTTCGCACCGCGACCGAATCCGGCCGCCCGGCGAAGCGCAGCGCGCGGATCGGCACTGGGATGTGCGGCTCCAGCGTCAGCACGTCGACCTTGTCCCGATCGGCCGAGCTCGCGGTGCAGCCGTCGACCAGCGCCACACCCAGCCCGTGATGTGCCATCGCCAGCGCCGCGTGGTAAGTCTGCACCGTCACCACCGCCTGGAAGCCCACACCGGCCTGCCGGCAGGCCTGGCTCAAGCTGGTGCCCACAGGGTCGCGGCTGTCGAGGCCGACCACCGGCAGCTTCGCGAGATCGTGCAGCGCCACCGAGCCGTTGCGCAGCAGCGGCTGCGGCAGCATGCCCTTGGGCGCGATGCAGACCATGCGGCTGTCGGCCAGGTCCTCCTGCGTCAGCGAGGGGTGAACCGCCGGGCTGAACGCGAAGCCCACATCGGCTTCCTGCAGCAACAGCGCCGACATGATCTGCGGCGAATGCAGCGACTCGACCGTCACCGCGATCGCCGGATGCTGCTCGCGAAATCGCTTGAGCGCGCGCGGCAGCACCTCGTAGCTCAGCGCCAGCACGCTCAGGATGCGCAGCTCGCCCGCCTCGCTGGCGGTGCGCAGGTTGGCGGCGAGCCGCTGCACCTCGTCGAGTTGCGCGAACAGCCGCTCGATGTGCGGATACAGCGTCAACGCCTCGGTGGTCGGCGCGAGCCGGCCCTTGGCGCGCTGGAACAGCGGGAAGCCGAGCTGGATCTCGGCATGCTGCAGGGTCCTGCTGACCGCCGGCTGCGTGATGTTGATCAGCCGCGCCGCGGCGCTCACGCTGCCGGTGAGCATGATCGCGTTGAAAACCTCGATGTGGCGCAGCCGCATGGGATCAGGCCTTGCGCCGGGCCACCCCAAGGAAGGCCTGCACCCCCTCGGAGGGCGGCGACCATACGAGGTGCGCAGCGTGGAGGCTTTTCACATCAGGGCGCCGCGCGTCCGACCTTGCCGCGCGAGATGTCCATGATCAACTGCGCCGAGAGGTACAGCCGCGGCTCGATCGAATCGATCAGCACGTACTCGGCATCGGCCGAATGGGCGCCGAATCCCTGCAGGCCGAAGCGCTCGACCACCGCCGCCTTGGTCTTCAATGCCGCGAAGGCGGCATCGGTGCCGCCGCCGGCGACCTTGTCGTCCGCGCCAAGCTCACGGCCCAGTTCCTTGTAGATCTGCTGCGCATGCAGCGCCAGCGCGCGCGAAGCGTCGGTGGCCTCGAGCGGCGGACGGCGGCGCTCGAACTTCATCTCGACCTTGGCCTGCGGCACCAGCTGCTTCTTGACGCGCTCCTGGATCTGCTGCTCGATACGGTCGTAGTCGCTGACCTTCAGCACCCGCACGTCGGCGCCGGCCGTGGCGCTGGCCGGGATCACGTTGCGGTTGCTGCCCGAGCGCGAGATGGTCCAGTTCATCTTGAGCCCGGTCGCCGGGTCGGACAGGTCGCGCATCTGCAGGATCTGGTGCGACAGCTCGTACAGCGCGTTCACGCCCTGCTCCGGCGACGAACCCGCATGCGAGGCCTTGCCCGTCACGTTGAGCGTGACCGAGGCGATGCCCGCGGTGGCCAGCGAGAGCTTGTCGCCGCTCACCGACGAGCCTTCGTACGACATCACCACGTCGTGCTCGCCGCCCAGCCGCGTGATCAGATTCCGGGCGCCGGGCGAGCTGATTTCTTCGTCGCCGTTGATCAGCACCGTGAGCGTGCCGTACTCCTTGAAGTCCATCGCCTTCAGCAGCGCCAGCGTGTGGGCGATCACCGCGATGCCCTGCTTGTCGTCGGCGATCCCCAGGCCGTAGGCCTTGTCGCCCTCGACGCGGAAGGGCTGCTTGTTCAGCATGCCGATCTGGTAGACCGTGTCCATGTGGGCGATCAGCATGATCTTCTTGCTGCCGGTGCCCTTGAAGGTGGCGCGCACGACCTTGCCGATCTTCTCGGGCGTGTCTTCCATGCGGTAGGCCTCGGCCGAGGGATCGATCAGCTCGACCTGGCCGCCGAGCGCGCGGAACTTGTCGGCGATCAGGTTGGCGATCTTGTCGAGGCCCTCGAGGTCGCGGCTGCCGGACTCGATCGAGACCAGCTGGTTCAGGGTCTCGAGCAAGGCGGGCTTCTCCTTGGCGGCCAGCGCGACGATGCGCTCGTCGGGGGCGGCGAAGGCGCTGCCCATCCAGGCAGCGCAGGCGGCGCAGAGAGCGAAGGTGGCGATTTTGGAGCGATTCATTCGATGCATGTCTTCCTTGGATGTGTTCAATGGGCTTTGTCCCAGTTGGGACCAAAGCCGATTTCCGCGAGCAGCGGAACCTTCAGGTCTGCCACGCCCGCCATGAGCCGCGGGATCTCGGTGCGGACCCACTCGACTTCCTCTTCGGGCACTTCGAACACCAGTTCGTCGTGCACCTGCATGATCATCTGGGTGCCGCGCTGCTCGGCGTCCAGCACCTGCTGCACCTTGACCATGCTGAGCTTGATCAGGTCGGCCGCGGTGCCCTGCATCGGCGCGTTGATCGCGGCCCGCTCGGCGCCGCCGCGGCGCGGACCATTGGGCGAGTTGATTTCGGGCAGGTAGAGCCGGCGGCCGAACACGGTCTCCACATAGCCCTTCTCCTTGGCCAGCGCCTTGGTCTCGTCCATGTAGACCTTCACGCCCGGGTAGCGCGCGAAATAGCGCTCGATGTAGGAAGCCGCGGCCTTGGTCTCGATGCCGAGGTTGCGTGCCAGGCCGAAGCTGCTCATGCCGTAGATCAATCCGAAGTTGATCACCTTCGCATAGCGGCGCTGCTCGCTCGACACCTGGTCGACCGGCACGCCGAAGACCTCGCCCGCGGTCGCGCGGTGCACGTCGATGCCCTCGGTGAAGGCCCGCAGCAGCGATTCGTCGCCGCTGATGTGGGCCATGATGCGCAGCTCGATCTGCGAGTAGTCCGAGCTTGCGATCACGCGGCCCGCAGGCGCCACGAAAGCCTCGCGCACGCGCCGGCCTTCGGGCGTGCGGATCGGGATGTTCTGCAGGTTCGGGTCGTTGCTCGACAGCCGCCCGGTCACCGCCACGGCCTGCGCATAGTGCGTGTGCACGCGGCCGCTGCGCGGGTTCGCGAGCAGGCCCAGCTTGTCGGTGTAGGTGCCCTTGAGCTTGGAGAGGCCGCGGTGTTCGAGGATCTTGGCCGGCAGCGGGAAATCCTCGGCCAGCTTCTCGAGCACCTCCTCGTCGGTGCTCGGCGCGCCGCTCGGCGTCTTCTTGATGACCGGCAGGCCGAGCTTGGTGAAGAACACCTCGCCGATCTGCTTCGGCGAGCCGAGGTTGAAAGGCTGGCCCGCGAGCTCGTAGGCCTCCTGCTCCAGCGCCATGATGCGCTTGCCGAGTTCGTTGCTCTGCGACGCCAGCGTGGGCGCGTCGATCAGCACGCCGTTGCGCTCGATCCGGTAGAGCGTCTCGCTGGAGGCGATCTCCAGCTCGTAGATGAAGCGCAGCTTCTCGTCGGCCTCGAGCTTCGGCCAGAGCACGCGATGCACGTCGAGCGTCTGGTCGGAGTCCTCGCAGGAATACTCGGCCGCCTTGTCGATCGCCACCTGGCTGAAGGAGATCTGGTGCGCGCCCTTGCCGCACAGGTCCTCGTAGTCGATGCCGCTGCGCCCCAGGTGCCGCTCGGCGAGACTCGCCAGGCCGTGGGGCTTGTGCACCTCGAGCACATAGCTCTGCAGCATGGTGTCGTGCGCATAGCCCCGCACCTCGATGCCGTGGTTGGCGAACACATGGCGGTCGTACTTGACGTGCTGGCCGAGCTTCTTCTTCGCGCCGTTTTCCAGCCAGGGCCGGAGCTTCTCGAGCACCTCGTCGCGCGGCAGCTGCACCGGCGCGTCGGGGTAGTTGTGGGCCACCGGGATGTAGGCCGCCTCGCCGGGCTTGACGCTGAAGCTCAGGCCGACGATCTCGGCGCGCATCTCGTCGAGCGAGGTAGTCTCGGTGTCGAGCGCGACCAGTTCGGCGGCCTCGATCTTCGCCAGCCAGGCGTCGAAGGCCTCCCAGGTCATGACCGTGTCGTAGGCCAGGTTGCTGACCTTCTCGGCGGCCTCCTGCGCCGGATCGCTGAACAGGTCGCCATTGGCATCGGCAGCCTTGCGCTTCTGGTTCTCCTTCTCGATCAGCTCGGGCGGCACCGCATGCGCCTCGAGCGTCTTCACGAGGCTCTTGAAGCCGTACTGCTCGTAGAAGTCCTTGAGCGCATCGGTCTGCTGCACGCCGATCGCGATCGCCTCCAGCGCCGGCAGGCCACCCACGTGTTCGCCGAGATCGCAGTCGGTGCGGATGGTGACCAGGCGCCGGCCCTGGGGCAGCCAGTCGAGCGCCTGGCGGAGGTTCTCGCCGGCCTGGCCCTTGACCTCGCCGGCACGCGCGATCAGGCCTTCGAGCGAGCCGTACTCGAGCAGCCACTTGGCGGCGGTCTTCGGGCCGACCTTCTGGACGCCGGGCACGTTGTCGACGGTATCGCCCACCAGCGTCTGATAGTCGATCATCAGCTTCGGCGGCACGCCGAATTCGGCCGTCACGCCCGCCACGTCGCGCTTCTTGCCGTTCATCGTGTCGATGATCGTGATGTGCTCGTCCACCAGCTGGCTCATGTCCTTGTCGCCGCTGGACACGATCACCTCGATGCCCTGGTCGGCGGCAGTCCGCGCCAGCGTCCCGATCACGTCGTCGGCCTCGACCCCGGGAACGCACAGCACCGGCCAGCCGAGCATCCGGACCACCTGGTGGATCGGCTCGACCTGGCTGCGCAGGTCGTCCGGCATCGGCGAGCGGTTGGCCTTGTAGTCCGGATACCAGTCGTCGCGGAAGGTCTTGCCGGGCGCGTCGAAGACGCAGGCCGCGTAGTCGGCCCGCACCTCGCGCCGCAGCGCCTGCATCATGTTGATCATTCCGCGGATGGCCCCGGTGGCCGGGCTGCTGTTGTCGCCCGGAACGGCGCGCAGATCGGGCATCGCGTGGAAGGCGCGATAGAGGTAGCTCGATCCGTCGACGAGCAGCAGCGTTTTCTTGTCGGTCATCGGGCCATTTTGCCGTGCCCCGCGGCCTCCCCCGGAAGGCGGAAAAGATCGGCACTTACTTCTATCTCCGGACCGGGCGCGGACCTACAATCCCACGCATGTCCTCCTCCATGCTCCTCGTTCGCCTCGCCACGATCGCGCTGGCCTGCGCCGCGCCCGTCGCTGTCGTTTTTGCGCAAAACCCGCAGCCGCCGGCCCCGGCGCCCGCCCAGGGACAGCAGGACCCGGACAAGGCGGCCGGCCGACAGAACCAGAAGATCGAGCGCATCCACACCGAGGACAGCGGCGCCACCATCGACGAACTGCGCGTCGGCGGCCAGACCCAGGACATCACGGTCAAGCCCAAGAACAACGCCCCGGCCTACCAGGTCATGCCCAACGCCGAAGAGCGCGTGCGCAACCAGGGCCAGTCCGACTCCAGCTCGGGCGAAGGCGGCTCGCGCGTCTGGTGGAACGTCTTCAAGTTCTGAGCGCGCAGTGGCGGTTTTCACGGAAGTCGGATTCGACGAAGCCGACGCGCTCGTCCAGCGCCTGGGTCTCGGCCCCCTGACCGCCCTCAAGGGCATCGAGGGCGGCATCGAGAACACCAACTACTTCGCCAGCACCGAGTCCGGCGAGTTCGTCCTGACCCTGTTCGAGCGCCTCGGCGCCGAGCAGTTGCCCTACTACCTCTGCCTGATGAAGCACCTGGCGGCGCGCGGCATCCCGGTGCCCGAGCCGGTGGCCGACCCGGCGGTCGCGCCGCCCAAGGGTCACGCGCTGTCGATTCCCGCCAGCGCCCCTTGCGAACTGCTTCACACGGTGGCCGGCAAGCCGGCGGCCGTGGTCCAGCGCCTGAAGGGCAAGAGCGAACTGGCGCCTTCGGCCGCCCATTGCGCCGAACTCGGCCGGATGCTGGCGCGCATGCACCTGGCGGCCCGCGACTACCCCCGCATCCAGCCCAACCTGCGCGGCCTGGAATGGTGGAACGACACCGCGCCGGTGGTGCTGCCCTACCTGGAGACGGCCCAGGCCGCGCTGCTGCGCAGCGAACTGGCCTACCAGAACCACGTGGCCGAATCCTCGGCCTATGCCGCGCTGCCGCGCGGGCCGGTGCATGCCGACCTGTTCCGCGACAACGCGATGTTCGACGCCCAGGCCAGCGCCGACGCGCCGCGCCTCACGGGTGTCTTCGATTTCTACTTCGCCGGCGCCGACAGCTGGCTGTTCGACCTCGCCGTGTGCCTGAACGACTGGGCCATCGACCTCGCCAGCGGTCGCCACGATGCCGCGCGGGCCGACGCCCTGCTGGCCGCCTACGGCACCGTGCGCCCCCTGACCGGCGCCGAGCGTGCGCTGCTGCCCGCCATGCTGCGGGCCGCGGCGCTGCGCTTCTGGATCTCGCGCCTGTGGGACTTCCACCTGCCGCGCGAGGCGAGCATTCTCAAGGCCCACGACCCGACCCATTTCGAGCGCGTGCTGCGGCAACGGGCTCACGCCTCCTTCGAATTTGCGTCCGGCGCCGATGCGCTGGCCGCCTGACCGGATCCGATGAAACTCAATCTCGTGCCGGCGCGTACCGGCGTGCTGTGGGTCCGTAGCGGGCTCAAGGCGTTCGCGAAGCAGCCGCTGGCCTTCATCTCCCTGTTCTTCTTCTTCATGGCGATGGTGTCGATCGCCTCGCAGGTGCCGTTGATCGGCGCCGCCATCGCCCTGATGCTGCTGCCGACCATGACGCTGGGCCTCATGGCGGCGGCGCAGCAGGCCTCCGGGCCCGAAAAACCGCCGGCCGGCACCGTGTTCCTGGCGGCCCTCAACGCGATTCGCGCCGACGTGCGGCCGATGGCGGTGCTGGGCGCGCTCTACGCCGCGCTGTTCCTGTTGGTCATGGCGATCTCGGCGCTGGCCGACGGCGGCCAATTCGCCCGCGTCTACCTGCTCGGCGGCCCGCTCACACGCGAACTGGCCGAATCGACCGAATTCCAGGTCGCGCTGTGGATCGCCATGGGCCTGTACCTGCCGCTGTCGCTGGCCTTCTGGCATGCGCCGGCGCTGGTCCACTGGCACCGCGTGCCGCCGGCCAAGAGCCTGTTCTTCAGCTTCGTGGCCTGCTTCAAGAATTTCGGCGCCCTGACCGTCTTCGGCCTGGCCTGGGTCGGCGTCTTCATCGGTGCCGGCATCGTGCTGAGCCTGGTCGCCAGCCTGCTGGTCGCAGTCGGCGTAATGGGCGCCGGCGAAGGCGCCGCGGCGATCGGCGGCGCCCTGATGATCGGCGGCGCGCTGGTGATGGCGGCGATGTTCTTCACCAGCACCTGGTTCACGTTCCGCGACAGTTTCACGGAATAGGCTCGCCCCCCAGGTTGGCTCACTGCGTGTAGCCGCCCACCCCCCTACCGGGGGGCAACACCGGCGGCCCGGCAAAGCCGGTTCCGCGGTGTTTCACCAACAACGGCCTGGCTGCGCCGGCCGTCAGGGGTCAGGGGATCAGACGGGGGTCAGTTTGGCCACCGACAGGGCCAGCCACTTGACGCCGTGGCGCGGGAAATTGACTTGCGCCCGCGCATCGTCGCCGCTGCCTTCCAACGCCGTCACCGTGCCTTCGCCGAACTTGTTGTGGAACACCTGCATGCCCGAGCGCAGGCCGTGCGACGGCGCGGCCTTCTGCGGCGGCACCGGCGGGCTGGCGAAGCTGTCGCGGCTGAAACCGCCCGAGCCGCCGCGCGTCGTGGCATAGCCTCCGCCGTAGCCGAAGGCCGACGGCGCGAAGCCCTGGTTCTTCGGCGTCAGCCACTTCAACGCGCCTTCGGGCAGCTCGTCGAAGAAGCGGCTCTTCAGGTTGTAGCGGGTCTGGCCATGCAGCATCCGGGTCTGCGAGTGGCTCATGTAGAGCCGCTGGCGCGCACGCGTGATGGCCACGTACATCAGCCGCCGTTCCTCCTCGAGGCTCTCGTTGTCGCTCATCGAGTTCTCGTGCGGGAACAAGCCTTCCTCCATGCCGGTGATGAAGACGCAGTCGAATTCGAGGCCCTTGGCGGCATGCACCGTCATCAGCTGCACCGCATCCTGGCCGGCCTGGGCCTGGTTGTCGCCCGATTCCAGCGCCGCATGGGTCAGGAAGGCGGCCAGCGGGCTCAGGGTTTCGCCGGTCTCGGCGTCGGGCGCCAGGGGTTCGTCGAGCAGCGGCCGGTTCGGGTCCAGGCCCTGGCTGGCGGGCGACTGGCGCAGTTCGTCGACCGGCAGCGCCACCGCGTCGCGGCCGAAGCCTTCCTGGGTGACGAAACTCTCGGCCGCGTTCACCAGTTCCTCCAGATTCTCGATCCGGTCGGCGCCTTCGCGGTCGGCCTTGTAGTGCTCGATCAGGCCGCTGTGGTCGAGCACCAGCTCGATGATCTGGCGCAGCGACTGCCCCTCGGTCTGCTCGCGCAGCACGTCGATCCTGGCGACGAAGGCCGACAGGTTGGCGCCGGCCTTGCCGCCGACCGCGTTCACGGCGTCGTGCATCGAGCGGCCGGCCGCACGCGCCGCGTCCTGCAATTGCTCGATGCTGCGCGCGCCGATGCCGCGCGGCGGGAAGTTGACGATGCGCAGGAAGCTGGTGTCGTCGTCCTTGTTCTCGAGCAGCCGCAGGTAGGCCAGCGCGTGCTTGATTTCGGCCCGCTCGAAGAAGCGCAGGCCGCCATACACGCGGTACGGCACCGAAGCGTTGAACAGCGCGGTCTCGATCACCCGGCTCTGCGCATTGCTGCGGTAGAGCACGGCCATCTCCTTGCGGTCGATGCCGTCGCGCACCAGCTGGCGCATCTCCTCGACCATCCACTGCGCCTCGGCGAAGTCGCTGGTCGACTCGTAGACCCGAACCGGCTCGCCGGGGCCCTGGTCGGTGCGCAGGCTCTTGCCCAGCCGCTTGGTGTTGTGGCTGATCAGCGCGTTGGCCGAGTCGAGGATGTTGCTGAAGCTGCGGTAGTTCTGCTCGAGCTTGATCTGGTGCGAGACGTCGAACTCGCGCACGAAGTCGGCCATGTTGCCCACCCGCGCGCCGCGGAAGGCATAGATGCTCTGGTCGTCGTCGCCGACCGCGATCACGCTGTTGTCGCTCGGCACGAAGCGGCCTTCGGTGGTCGTGCCCGCGAGCATCTTGATCCAGGCGTACTGCAGCCGGTTGGTGTCCTGGAACTCGTCGATCAGGATGTGGCGGAAGCGCCGCTGGTAGTGCGCGCGGACGGGATCGTTGTCGCGCAGCAGTTCGTAGCTGCGCAGCATCAGCTCGCCGAAATCGACCACGCCCTCGCGCTGGCACTGTTCTTCGTACAACTGGTAGAGCTCGACCTTCTTGCGGTCGTCGTCGCTGCGGACCTCGACGTCGCGCGGGCGCAGGCCGTCTTCCTTGGCGCCGGCGATGAACCACTGGGTCTGCTTGGCCGGGAAGCGCTCGTCGTCGACGTTGAACTGCTTCATCAGGCGCTTGATGGCCGAGAGCTGGTCCTGCGTGTCGAGGATCTGGAAGGTGGACGGCAGGTTGGCGAGCTTCCAGTGCGCACGCAGGAAGCGGTTGCACAGGCCGTGGAAGGTGCCGATCCACATGCCGCGCACATTGACCGGCAGCATCGCGCCCAGGCGCGTCATCATTTCCTTGGCGGCCTTGTTGGTGAAGGTGACGGCCAGGATGCCGCCCGGTGACACCTGGCCGGTCTGCAGCAGCCAGGCGATGCGGGTGGTCAGCACCCGGGTCTTGCCGGAACCGGCGCCAGCCAGGATGAGCGCATTGCCGGCCGGGAGCGTCACGGCGGCACGCTGCTCGGGGTTGAGATTCTGGAGCAGCGGCGAATCTGCGGCGGCCGCGAGGTCGGTGAACATCCGTCGATTGTAGAAAGCACTGCGTATGGGGGGTATATGAAGGGCCGTTGCCTCCTCTTCGGGCCGGGCGTGTAAAATCAGTCACCGGGCCCAAGTTTCTTGCGCCCGGTTTTTTGTGCGCGTTTTCCTTTCGCGAGAACGCCCGAATACCGGCCGGACCAAGCGCTCAATTCACCCTTACAGGAGCTTGGTTATGCAGATCTTCGATTACGACAACATTCTCTTGCTGCCGCGCAAATGCGTGGTGGAAAGCCGCTCGGAATGCGACGCCAGCGTCACGCTGGGCGGCCGCAGCTTCCGCATCCCGACGGTGCCGGCCAACATGAAGACCGTGGTCGACGAGACCATCTGCACCTGGCTGGCGAAGAACGGCTACTTCTACGTGATGCATCGCTTCGACCTCGACAACCTGAAGTTCGTCAAGGACATGCACGCCCAGGGCGTGTTCGCGTCGATCTCGCTCGGCGTCAAGAAGCCCGACTACGACACGGTCGACCAGATGGTCGCCGCCGGCCTGGAGCCCGAATACATCACGATCGACATCGCGCACGGCCACGCCGACAGCGTGAAGAACATGATCGGCTACCTCAAGAAGAAGCTGCCGAAGAGCTTCGTGATCGCCGGCAACGTCGGCACGCCCGAGGCCGTGATCGACCTGGAAAACTGGGGCGCCGACGCCACCAAGGTCGGCATCGGCCCGGGCAAGGTCTGCATCACCAAGCTCAAGACCGGGTTCGGTACCGGCGGCTGGCAGCTGTCGGCGCTCAAGTGGTGCGCGCGCGTCGCGACCAAGCCGATCATTGCCGACGGCGGCATCCGCGACCATGGCGACATCGCCAAGAGCATCCGCTTCGGCGCCTCGATGGTGATGATCGGCTCGCTGTTCGCGGGCCACGAGGAATCGCCGGGCCAGACGGTGGAGGTCGACGGCACGCTCTTCAAGGAGTACTACGGCTCGGCCAGCGACTTCAACAAGGGCGAGTACAAGCACGTCGAGGGCAAGCGCATCCTCGAGCCGATCAAGGGCAAGCTGGCCGACACGCTGGTCGAGATGGAGCAGGACATCCAGAGCTCGATCAGCTACGCGGGCGGCCGCAAGCTGATGGACATCCGCAAGGTCAACTACGTCATGCTGGGCGGCGACAACGCGGGCGAGCACTTGCTCATGTAAAGGCGAGGCCTCAGGCCTCCAACAGTTGCGCCGCCAGCCGGTGCAGCCGGTGTCCCGGGTCGGCCAGCGCATCCACGATGCTGAAATGGTTGCGCCCCGGCATCAGTTCGCACACCGGCACGGTCCGCGCGCCCCAGGCGTCGCGGATCAGCGCGTTCTGGCGCTTGAACTCCTCGCTCTCGTCGCCACCGGCGATCGCCCAGAGCCGGCCGCGCGCCGGCGCCGGCCACAGCGCCGGGCTCAGGCGCCGGGCGGCGTCGTCCGTCAGGCGCAATGCATCGGCGATGAAGGGCGCGTGCTGCAAGGGCCGCAGGTCGTGCACGCCCGAGATCGACAGCGCGTTGCGCACCAGTTGCACGGGAAGATCCGGCGCCACGGCCTTCCAGTCGCAACCCAGCAGCATCGCCGCCAGGTGGCCGCCCGCCGAATGGCCGGAAACCGTGATGCGCGAGGGGTCGCCGCCGTGCGCCGCGACGTGGCGCCAGGTCCATGCGAGCGCGCGCACCATCTGCAGCGCGATATCGTCGATGCCCACCGGCTGCTCGGCCGTGCCGGGGCACAGCGCGTAGTTCGGCAGCACCACGCAGACGCCGCGGTCGTTGAAGCTGCGCGCGATGAAGGAGTGCTGGCTCTTGTCGAGCGAGCGCCAGTAGCCGCCGTGGATGAACACCAGCACCGGAGCGTCCGGCACCGGCGCCGGGCAGACGTCGAGGGTCTCGCCCGCCCCGTCGCCGTAGCGCAGGTCGACGCGGCAAGCCAGCGCGGCGCGGGTCGCGGCGGATTCCGCCGCCCAGCGCTCGAAGTACGCCGGATGGTCCGGCACGCGCGCCCGGTTGTTGTACATGCGGTCCAGCCAGGACGGATCGGACGAAACCATCTGCTCATGCTCCGTGGGGTCGACGAGGCGCGCATCTTGACATGCCGGCGTGCAAGAATCGGCCGGTTCTGGTTAGAATTCGGATTGCGTTGGGGGGGTAGCTCAGCTGGGAGAGCGCCGCGTTCGCAATGCGGAGGTCGGGAGTTCGATCCTCCTCCTCTCCACCAACTTTCCAGCCTTCATGCGGGGTCCGGGGCCATTCGGCCCCCCTTGCCCCCGCATCGAACCTCATCACCGAAACAGCCGCGGATGCCGCGTCCCAAMGCGGCATCCSCACGCCTCAGGGCGCGCCCTGCCCCGGCTTCGCGAAGTCGCAGACCCCTTCGGGGAAGATGGCATTGAGCTTCTGGATCTCCGCCGGGGCGGGCTTCCAGGCGCCATAGGTGCCATCGGCGAGCGCCGCGTCCACCGACTTGAGCGCGCACTTGAAGATGCCGCCCTCGATCGGCCCGCCGGCCACGATGCGCGAGGTCCCGTACATCGGGAAGGCCTGGGTGCAGACGCCCTTGGCCTTGGTGTCGAGCACCCCGTCCCAGACCTCGGCGCCCTTGGCCATCAGCGCACCGCTCTTGTCGAAGCAGCTGTCCACCGCACGCTCGGGCCGGTTGTCGGCGACGCTGCGGGCCGGATTGGCGCGGATCTTCGTCATCCACTCGTCGATCACCTCGAGCGACATCGGCGTCTGGTTGAAGTCGGGGCCCGCGCCGCGCGTCTCGGTGAACCAGATCGCCTGGTGGTCGGAGCTGCCCATCTTGGCGCGGATGCGCTTGCGGATCGCGAAGGACTGGTGCACGTTGTGCATGTCCAGCTTCTCCTCGAGGTAGGGATGCCAGTCGATGGTCGGGATGTCGGTCTTCCCGGTGAAGACCAGGCCCGAGCGCTGCAGCGCCTTGATGGCGTCCAGGTCGCCATGCGTGCGCGGCGCGGGCACGTCGGGCGTGGCTGGGTTCCACTGGTTCATGTTGCGCGCACCCCAGGGGTCGAAGTAGCCGGGCACGGTGGCGGCCTTCTGCTGCTCCGCCGCGCTGGTGCCGTTGTATGGGAAACCCTCGCCCACCATCTCGCTCATCCGCTTCCAGCCGCCCACCTTGAGGTTCAGGTCCAGGAACTCGGCCGTGGAGATCTTGCCGTTCTTCATCGACTGCAGGCCGTACTGCACGCCGACGTTGTCCCAGGTCGAGCGCGGGTAGCCGTCGGCGCCGATGCCGTAGACGTTGCGCACGTCGTCGTAGTGGCTGAACGGAATGGGGCCGAATGCGGCCATGTCCATCCGCGCGGCGCCCTTGACCAGGATGTCGTCGGCATCGAACTTCGGGTTCATGGCGCCGGCCGTCAGGCCCATCCAGGCCTTGCGGCATTCCGTCGAACCGGTGGCCATCCTGACGTTCGGCAGATAGCCCTGGAGCCCGAAGAAGGGGTTGGCGACCCCCTCCTCCGCGTTCATGCCCACCAGCCAGGTTCGGTTCTTGATCGAGCTCGTCCACTTGCCGTTGGCCCGGTCCGTGACGTCCATGTAGTACTCGAGCAGTTCGCAATCTCCCACGTGCGGGATCTGGCCCACCATGTCGGGATAGGGCTGCTGCGCGATCGCCGCGTCGATCAGGCCCGGATGGTTCTGCGGATACAGGTACTGCTGGATGCCGCCGCCCGAGGCGCCGAGACCGACCGTGTAGAGCGGCACGCCGTAGCGCTTGATGAAGCCTTCCTTGGTCATCAGCGCGGTCTCGCCGCCGAGGATCATGTCGTAGTGCTCGCCCGTGCGGGTGCCGGTGGAATGGACCATGGCATAGCCCTTGCCGATCGCCTCGACCAGTCCGGCGCGAGTGTCCGGCCCGCCCTGGTAGTGGCCGAAGCCCACGCCGCCCTGGAAGTGATAGACCAGCCGCTTGTTCCACAGGCTCAGGTCGGGCCGCGTCGGGTCTTCGCCGAAGGGCGCGAGCATCACGTACTGGTAGATGAAGCGGTTGATCGTGCCGCGCTCCCAGCGCACGATGAAGTCGACTTCCCGTCCGTCGGTCAGCCGGGTCTTCGCGATGTTGGCCGGACGCGAGCCGTCGGTCGGCATCGGCAGGTAGTCCTTGTGGCTGGCGCCGCCGATGGGCAGGTAGTAGTAGCGCACATAGGATTCGATCGAACAGTTGCGGCTGTAGCCGATGGTGGCGCCGCCGCTGTCCTTGACCGCGTAGTACTTCGGGTCGCTGGTGTCAGGCAGCGGCTCCTTGCCCAGGTCGGTGAACACCGTGCAGACGAAGGGCTCCTGCTTGGGTCCCGCGAACATCGGGCCGGTGATCGGATGATTGGTCAGCGTGAGCGTGTCCAGCTTGCCGCGCGTCTTGTGGCGCAGTTCGAGCGTGTTCGCGCCGAGCACCAGCCCGGCGACCAGGCCTTCGAGCCGGTCCGCGCTCGAAGCGAGGCTGGGAGCGATCTTCGCGCCGTTGAGCCACAACTCGACCTGCTCGTGCTCCGCCTTAGGCGCGAACACGGCGATGCGGGCATCCCCGCCCGACACGTATTCGGGCTTGCTCGACAGCACCTGCAGCGAGATCTTCGACGGCACCGCCGTCGATGGAGGCGCCTCGGCGGAGGGCGACGGATTGGCCGCCGGGGGTGCGCTGGACGACGGGACGAAAGGCACTCCGCCCCCGCCGCCACCGCCGCAAGCGGCGATCACGATCGCGCCGGCCGCGCAGGCAGCGATCTGCTTCCATGAACTCATGCATGTCTCCTCGTTGCTCTTGTGGACCGGGCAGGGTCGCAAGCAAGCGCAAGCCCCCCCGGGTGCGGTCGATGCTAGGGAGCGGTGGAAAGACGCACAAGTCAGCGACCCGGGCGGACGCTGTCAGATTTCGATGACAAGGGTCGCGGGCGCGGGCTCGCCCTCGACCGTGTTTCAAGGCACAAGGCGCGGCCACTCGCCCAGACGAACCGCGGGCTGCGGCGCGTCCTGGTTCGCCAGGTCCACCCAGCCGCCGCCCAGCGCCTTGTACAGCGCCGCCGCCTGCAGCAGCACGTCGCCCTGGGATTTCGCCAGTTGCACCTGGGCATTGAACAGGCTGCGATCGGCATCGATCACTTCGAGGTAGCTGGTGTAGCCGCCTTCGAAGCGCTTGCGCGAGAGCCGCGCGTAGTTGACCAGCGCCCCGACCTGGATCTGCTGCGCGTCGAGTCCCTCGCGCGAGTTGGAGATGCCCGCGATCGCATCCGCAGCCTCGCTGAAGGCCGCTTGAACGGTCTTGCGGTATTGGGCGATCGCCGCGCGCTGCTCGGCCTCGGCGCGTTCCACCTGGCCCGCGATGGCGCCCGCCGTGAACAGCGGCAGGCTGATGTCGGCGCCATAGCTCCAGACCCGCGCCGGGCCGCCCCACAGGTCGGACAGCGACCGGCTCGCCTGCCCGAACGCGCCGGTCAGCGAAATGGTCGGGAAGTAAGCCGCCTTGGCCGCGCCGATGCGCGCGTTGGCGGCGACCAGTGTCTGCTCCGCCTGGAGGATGTCCGGGCGCCTGTCGAGCAGTTCGGAAGGCAGGCCCGCGGGCACGGCCGGCGCCACCAGCACGTCGATGCTGCGCCCGCGCGCGATCGGCCCCGGGTCGCGCCCGATCAGGATCGACAGCGCGTTCTCCTGCTCGGAGATGGCCTGCAGCAGCACCGGCACCGCGCGCAACGCGGTGGCGTATTCCGAACGGGCCTGGCTCACCTCGACCGCCGACACCACGCCGCCCTTGAAGCGGCGCTCGAACAGGTCGAGCGAATCCTTGCGCAGGCCCAGCGTGCTGCGCGCGACCTCGAGTTCGCGGTCCTGCTCGCGCAGCCGCACATAGCCCGTCGTGACCGCGGCCACCACCGACAGCACGGTGCCGCGGCGGAAGGCTTCGCTCGCCTGCAGCTCGGCGGTCGCAGCTTCGGTCAGCCGGCGCGTGCGACCGAAGAGATCGATCTCCCAGCTCGCGAGCAGCGTGGCCTGGGCCGCGTTGTAGGGGTTGACGGCGGGTACCGGGCTGATGGTCTTCTCGCTCGCCCGGGTGCGGCTGCCGCTGGCATCGGCGCCGATCTGCGGGAACAGCTGCGAACGCGTGGTGCCGAGCGCGCCGTAGAACTGCTCGACGCGCGAAGCGGCCACCACCAGGTCCAGGTTGTTGCGCAGGCCCTCGGCGATCAGCGCGTCGAGCTCGGCATCGCCGAACTGGCGCCACCAGGCGGTGTCGGGCAGCGCGAGTTCGGCGGGGGTCGGCGGCGCCGCTCCGCGGTATTGCGCCGGGATGCTGAGCTCCGGCCGCTTGTAGTCCGGCCCGAGCATGCAGCCGGCGAGCAGGGCCGCGAGCAAGGCCGCGGCGCCGGCGCGGCCGATGCGGGTCCGGTCAATGCGGGACATCGGTGGCACCTCCGGCTCCGGGCTCGGCGGGTCCGGCTGGGCGGGCGGACGCCTTCTTCCCCCACGACCGCTCGCTCAGCGTCTCGAAGCCCCAGAAGAACATCGGGATGAAGAAGATCGCGATCACTGTCGCGCCGAGCATGCCGCCGATCACGCCGGTGCCCAGCGACTGCCGGCTCGCCGCCGAGGCGCCGCTCGCGATCGCCAGCGGAATGCAGCCGAGGATGAAGGCCAGCGAGGTCATGATGATCGGGCGCAGCCTCAGCTTGGCCGCACCGACGGCCGCTTCGTAGGCCGACATGCCTTCCTTCTCGCGCAGCTCGACCGCGAACTCGAAGATCAGGATCGCGTTCTTGGCCGCCAGCGCGATCAGCACCGTGAGGCCGATCTGGAAGTAGACGTCGTTCTGGATGCCGCGCATCCAGATCGCGGCGATGGCACCGAACAGCGCGAAGGGCACCGCCAGCAGCACGCCGATGGGCAGCGTCCATTTCTCGTACTGCGCCGCCAGGATCAGGAACACCATCACCAGCGCGAAGGCGAACACCATGCCGGCGGTGGAGCCGGCCTTGCGTTCCTCGTACGACTGCCCCGACCAGGCATGCGAGAAGCCCTGCGGCAGCACCTCCCTGGCCACCGCCTCCATGGCGTCGAGCGCCTGGCCCGAGCTGTAGCCCTCGGCGGCATCGCCGGTGATCTTGGCGGCAGTGAAGTTGTTGAAGCGCGTGACGATGTCGGCACCGGTCACGTAGCGGGTCGTCGCCACGGACTTCAGCGGCACCATCTTGCCGTCGCGGTTGCGCACGAACATGTTCTGCAGGTCGTCCGGTTTGGCGCGGTAGTCCGGCTCGGCCTGCAGGATCACCTGGAACAACCGGCTGTTCTTCGGGAACTGGCTCACGTAGAGGGAACCGAAGAGGGTCTGCAGCGTCGAGTACACGTCCTGCACCGGCACGCCGAGGCTCTCGGCCTTGTCGCGATCGACGTCGACCAGCAACTGCCGGGAGCGGGTGTTGATGGTCGAGTTCACGCCGCGCAGCTCGGGCCGCTGGCGCGCCTTGGCAATGAATTCGCGCGTCACTTCTTCCAGGTGCTGCAGGCTGGCATCGCCTTCGCTCTGAAGCCAGAACTCGAAGCCGCCGGTGGTGCCCAGGCCCGGGATCGACGGCGGGTTCACCGGCACCATCACGCCTTCCTTGAAGGTCGCGAACTCCGCGCCGGCATCGCGGATCAGCGCATCCGCCCGGTCGCCCGGCGCCTGCCGCTGCGCGAAGCCCTTGAGCGAGACGAACAGCACGCCGGCGTTCGACTTGAGCTGCGAATCGATCAGGCTGAAGCCCGGCACGGTCGCCACCGACTTCACGGACGGCTGCTTGCTGAACCACTGCTGCGCGCGGTCGGAGGCGGCCTCGGTGCGGTCCAGGCTGGCCGCGTCGGGCATGATCACCGCGGTGAAGATGTAGCCCTGGTCCTCGACCGGCAGGAAGGTCGATGGCACTTTCTTGAAGAGCCCGAGCATGATGGCGATCATGCCGACGATCAGCAGCAGCGAGAAACCGACGCGCCGGATCGCCAGCCGCGTGGTCGAGGTGTAGCCCTCGGTGAGGCGCTCGAAGCGGCGGTTGAACCAGCCGAAGAAGCCCTTCTTCTCGTGCTCGCCGGGCTTGGGCGGCTTCAACAGGATGGCCGCCAGCGCCGGCGACAAGGTCAGCGCCACCAGGCCCGAGAACACCACCGACACCGCGATCGTGATGGCGAACTGCTTGTAGAGCTGCCCCGTGATGCCCGACAGGAAGGCCACCGGGATGAACACCGCGCACAGCACCAGCACGATCGCGACCACCGGCCCGCTGACTTCGTCCATCGCCTTCTTCGCAGCTTCCTTCGGGCCGAGGCCGAACTCGGCCATGTTGCGCTCGACGTTCTCGACCACCACGATCGCGTCGTCGACCACGATGCCGATCGCCAGCACCATGCCGAACAGGGTCAGCATGTTGACCGAGAAGCCCATCGCGGTCATGCCGATGAAGGCGCCGAGGATCGACACCGGCACCGCCAGGATCGGCACCAGCGTCGCGCGGAAGCTCTGCAGGAACAGGAACACCACCAGCACCACCAGCACCACGGCCTCGACGAAGGTATGGACCACCTCGTTGATCGACTCGCGCACGAAGTCGGTGGTGTCGAGCGCGATGTCGTAGTCCAGCCCTTCGGGGAAGGTGGGCTTGAGCTCGCCGAGCAGCTTCTTCACGTCGGTCGCCACCTGCAGCGCGTTGGCGCCGGGCTGCTGGTAGATCGCGATCAGGGTGGCCGTCTTGCCGTTGTACTTGGATCGGATCGAGTAGTCCTTCGAGCCCAGTTCGGCGCGGCCGATGTCCTTGACGCGGACGATCGCGCCGGTGCCCTGCTGGGCCCGCAGGATGATGTTGTCGAACTGCGAGGGCTCGGTCATGCGGCCCGAGGTGGTGACCGGAATGGTCTGCTGCACCGGCGTGGCGGTGGGCGAGGCGCCGAGCCGGCCGGCGGCGTACTGCTGGTTCTGTGCCGCGACGGCCGTCTGCACGTCGGTGGCCGTCAGGCCGAGGCCGGCCATGCGGTCGGGCTTGAGCCACAGCCGCATCGCGTAGTCGGGCGAGCCGAAGATCGAGCTCTGATTGGCGCCCGGCACCCGCTTGATCGCGTCCAGCACATTGATGTTGGTGTAGTTCGCGATGTAGGTCGGGTCGTGGCTGTTGTCGGGCGAATAGATCGCCACGATCATCATGAAGGCCTGCGACTTCTTGGCCACCGAGACGCCCTGGCTGCTGACCGCCGACGGCAGCGTGGGGAGCGCGAGGTTGACCCGGTTCTGCACGTCGACCTGGGCCAGCGACGGGTCGGTGCCGATCTCGAAGAAGACCGACAGCGTCATGTTGCCGGTCGAGCTCGAGGTCGAGTTCATGTACATCATGCGGTCGGCGCCGTTGACCTGCTGCTCGATCGGCGCGGCCACGTTCTGCGACACCACCTCCGCGCTGGCGCCCGGGTAGGTGGCGCTGACCGAGATCTGCGGCGGCGTGATGTCGGGGAACTGCGCGATCGGGAGGTTCAGCATGGCCACCGCGCCGGCCAGCACGATGACGATCGAGATGACCGACGCGAAGATCGGCCGGTCGATGAAGAAATGGGCAAACTTCATCGCGCCTCCGCCAGCACGACGTCGACCCGGCGTGCCAGCGCAGGCGAGTCGGCGCCCACCAGGTTCGAGGGCGCGTGCAGCGCGATGCGCTCGGGCGGCACGCCGGCGGCGACCAGCGCCTGGCGCACCGCTTGCGCCCGCTCCCTGGCCAGCGTCTTGTTGCGCGCCGCATCGCCGCTGGCATCGACGTAGCCTTGCAGGACCGCGCGCAGTTCGGGCCGCGACTTCAGCGTCGCGGCGACGCCCAGCAATCGCGCGTGGCCGGTCGCGTCGAGTGCCGTGCGGCCGCGCTCGAAGAACACCGAATCCTTGTCCGATGCGGCGGGCGCGGCGACGGGCGCGGCGGCCGCCGCCGC
This sequence comes from Variovorax sp. M-6, assembly GCF_052114385.1. Classification (NCBI taxonomy): domain Bacteria; kingdom Pseudomonadati; phylum Pseudomonadota; class Betaproteobacteria; order Burkholderiales; family Comamonadaceae; genus Variovorax; species Variovorax sp. M-6. Next base: position 358,473 of record NZ_JBFREQ010000001.1, read on the forward strand.
TGCGGGCGCCGGCTGCGCCGACACGGAGGGCAGCGCGGCCGAGACCGCGGTGGGGTGCGCCGCGCGCACGGGCAGCGGGGCGGCGGGCACCTCCTTCACGCGAACGATCATCCCGGGCGCGAGGCGCATGAAGCCGTCGACCACCACGCGCTCGCCGTCCTTCAAGCCGCTGCTCACGAGCCATTGGTCGCCGAGCCAGTCACCGGCCTCCACCGGCCGCTGGATCGCCTTGCCCTCGCCGTCGACCGTCCAGACGAACTGGCCGCGCGGCCCCTGCTGCACTGCGCGCTGCGGCACCACGATCGAATCCGGCCGCGTGAAGCCGAGCACGTTGACGCGCACGAATTGCCCGGGCCGCAACTGGCCCTTGGGATTGGGCAACTCCGCGCGCAGCAGGAAGGTGCCGGTCTCCTGGCTGAACGCCGCATCGGCGAAGGTGATGCGTCCGGTGGCCGGAAAGGTCGAGCCGTCGGCCAGCAGGAGTTCGACCGTGTAGTCGTCGCGCGGCGCCTTCACGAGCTTGCCCTTGGCGATCTCGTCCTGCAGGCGCAGCGACTCGTTCTCGGACAGGCTGAAGTTGACCCGCATCGGATCCAGCTTCGCGACATAGGTCAGCAGGCTGTTGGTCGCGTTGATGTAGGCACCGTCCTGGACCTTGGCGAAGGACGAGAGGCCGGCCACCGGCGATGTGATGGTCACGTAGCTGAGGTTGAGCTGCGCGTCGGTGACCTTGGCGGCCGCGGCCTCCACCGCGGCGGCGGCACCCTGCTCCTGCCCGGTGGCATCGTCGAGGTCCTTCACGGCCAGCGCCTCGTCGGCCACGAGCGGCTTGACGCGCGCCAGGTTCGCGCGTGCCGTGCTCAGGCGCGCCTGCTGCTGCGCCAGCTCGGCGCGGGCGGCTTTCAGGCTGGCCTCGAAGGGCTTGGCGTCCATCAGGAACATCACCTCGCCGGCCTTGACGTACGCGCCCTCGGTGTAGACCCGGCGCTCGAGGAAGCCGTTGACGCGGGCCCGGATCTCGACCTGCTGGGAGCTTTCGGTCTGGCCCACGAACTCGAAGGTCACCGGTACCGACTGGGTCTTCACGACCTGTGCCTCGACCTCGGGGGGCCTTGCCGCCGGCTTGTCCGCTTCCTTGCCGGAACAGGCGGCCAGCAGTGTCACGACCAGCAGTGCGGCGGGCAGAACCCTCGATCCGATCGACGTTCGGCGCATGGGGACCCCCTCAGGTCTTGGCGGTCGATGGGGCGGGCGCCTTGATCAGCATCTCGGCGCGTCCGGCAAGCATCAGCCAGGCTGGCAGGATAACCACGCACAGCAGCGGCAGCAACTCGATGCCCGGAATCATCACCGCGCCCATGAAGAGGCTCAGCCAGCCGTCGCGCGTGGCCACCAGCGTGAAGCCGAGCACCGAGCAGGCGATCGCCAGGGCCATGGGCACCATCGGAAACACCTGGTGCACCAGCAAGCCGAAAGCGACTCCCACGAAGACCAGCGGAAAGATCCGACCGCCCCGGAAGCCGCAGGTGGCGGAGACCAGGACCGCCACCAGCTTGATGACGACGATCATCGCCAGCCCGCCCGCGCTGTAGCTCGCGGCGCCGGTGGCGAGCGTCTTCATCTCGGCCAGCCCCTTGAACATGGTGATCGGGCCGCCGATGATCCCGAGGATGCCCAGCAGGAAACCGCCCAGCGTCAGCACCAGCACCGGGTGGCCCATCGAGAGGAAGAAGCGGTGGAACCGCGGATACAGCCACACGGCCACCATGCCGATCGCGATCGCCGCCAGCGCCACGAGCATGCCCAGCCCGATGTCGGGAATGGTGGGATGGAGGTAGGGCTCGATCGGCAGCGAAAAGTCCATCTCTTCGAACTGAGACATCGTGAGCGCTCCGGCGCCTGCGGCCACCAGCGGTGCGAAGAGTTCGTCCCAGATCGGCTTGTCCTTGTCGCCGCCGCCGACCATCTCGGAAAAAAGCAGCGCCGCGGCGACCGGCGTGCCGAACATCGCGCCGATGGTGCCGGCCGCCGCGAGCATCACCCAGCCCTTGGCCGGCACCTTGGGCATCAGCCGCGCGCCGACCGCCACCGTCAGGCCGACGATGATCGCGATGATCGGGTTCTCCGGCCCGAGGCTGACGCCGCCGGCCAGCGCCAGGATCAGCGCCAGCGCGAGGCTCGGCAGCACGCCGACCGCCGTGGGCGGGCCGAACAGCGAGACGGTCGCCGGGTCCGGGCCGGCGTGTCCGGGCAGAAAACGCACCACCAGGCCCACCGCCAGCCCGGTGAGCGTCAGCACGCCGAGGACCCACCACCACGCGGTGCCCGAAGCGCCGACCATCGGCGGCAGCGTCTGCCAGAGGAAGCGCTGAAGCAGATTGGCCGCGAGCACCACGACCAGCAGGATGAGGGCGGCCGCCATGCCGACGATGACCGCAGGTGCGGCCAGGGCGAGCATGGTGCGCGCGCGGGGATCGATCATGTGGTCTCCATCAGAAGGGCCCGGCATCGAAGACCATGCTGAAGATGGCCAGGAAGCCGACCAGCAGCAGCAGCAGCGCCACGGCCAGCGTCAGGGAAGGCGGAAACTGGCTCTCGGCATGGATGAGTCCCTGGCTCTTCAGCGTCTTGCGCTCGGCGCGCAGCCCGAGCATGAAGAAGCAGTGGTAGGCGATGCCCGAGATCAGCATGGCGATGCCGATGACGACCAGCGCCTCGCCGAAGCGGCGCGGCGCCAGGCTGCTCTTGAGCACCTGGGCGTCATGCAGCTTCTGGAACACCTGGAAGATCGTGAAGCCGAAGCCGATCAGCGACAGCGACGTCCGTATGACCGACATCAGCGTGCGCTCCGCGCTCATGCGCGTGCGCTGGAAGGACATCCCGGTTCGGCGGGACGACAGTTCGACCGATGCGCGGTCCGACTCCAGCCCGGGGTCGACCCATGATTTGTCATCTGGCATGCAATGCTCCCAGTTCTCGCAGCGCGACGAAGATGATGCTCACCGCCAGGGCCACCTGAAGCACTCCCAGCACCGCGCCGAGAATCTCGAGCACCATGGCGACAACCCCGCCCAGCATGCGTCGCGCATAGAGCATGGCGAGCAGGTTCAGCAGCATCACGCCGCCGAGCAACGCGAAGATGGTCAGCGTGCGCTCGATGCTGTGGCTGTTGGCCATCAGCACGATGAGCGCCGCGATCCCGTAGGGCGTGACCACCGTCGGAAAGGTGATCCGCATCGCCGCCGCGGCAGGCGATGCCGGCAACGCCTCCGGCGACGCGTGGCCGGGCTGGTATTGCGCCAGCACCATGCGCATGCCGATCACGAAGAAGATCAGGCCGCCTGCCAGCAGCAGCGCAGGCACCGGGATCGCCCAGTTCCGCAGGAGCAGTTTCCCGATCAGGGCACCCAGGACCACGGCAACCAGGGCAATGCCGAAGGTGCGCAGCGCGATCCCGCGCACCCCCTTCTCGTCGACTTCATGGGTGAGCCTGGCGAACGGCCCGATGATCTTGAGCGGTCCGAGCATGACGAACAGCAACGTGAAGATACCGCTCAGGCCGAGAAGCGAATTGGTTTCAAGCATGGGATGACCTCTTCATGTCGCCTACTTGTCGATCGGGAACACCTTGTTCCAGTCCTGCTTCATGTCGACCACGGTCCAGCCCCGGGCCTTCGCCTCGTCGAGCGCCTTGTCGAGCCGTCCGATGTGCGAAGCGCGGTCGTAGGCGTACTCGCGCTCGGCGTCGGTGTGATGGACCAGTCCCATGAAGCGCGGCCCGGCGCCGGCGGCGGTCCACTCGAGCATCTGCTGGTCGCCGTCGGAATTGCCGAAGGCGAGGATCGGGCGCCGGCCGATGAATCGCTGGATGCCCACCGGTTTGCCCGCGTGGTCGTCGACCAGGTCGATCTGCGCGAGCTTGAGCAGCACCGGCTTGCCGTCGCTGCCCATCTTGAAGGCCAGCTGCCCGGTCGAGCCGACCACCTGCTCCGGCGGAATGCCGTAGACCTTCTCGGTGAAGACGCGCATGAACTCGACGCCGCCGCCCGAGACGATGAAGGTCTTGAAGCCGTGCTCGCGCAGGTAGGCAAGCAATTCCAGCATCGGCTGGTAGACCAGTTCTTCATAAGGCCGCTGGAAGCGCGGATGGCGGGCCTTCGCGAGCCATTGCGCCACGGTGTCGGCGAACTGCTCGGTCGTCATGCCGGCATGGGTCGCGGCCATCACCTGCATCAGGCCTTTCTCGCCCGAAGCCGCGAAGGCCTTCATGTCGCCCTTCAGGATCGCATCGAAGGGCGGTGTGGTCTTCCACTCCGGATGCTTCGGCGCCAGCGCCTTCACGCGGTCGAGCGCGAAGGCGAACTGCACGTAGATCGGCTGTTCGATCCACAGCGTGCCGTCGTTGTCGAAGACCGCGATGCGCTCGGCCGGCGGCACGAAGGTCGGCGCGCCCGGCGTCGTCACGTCGGCCACGAACTTCAAGATCGCCTGCTTGGCCGCACCGTCGTTCCACGACGGCAGTCCCTGGGCCTGCGCGACCGCGGCCGCGACGAGCAGCATGGCCGCGGACAGGCAGCGCCGCAGCGTGCGCATGAAGGAGGTGCTTGTCATCGTCTGGCCTCTGTGAGTTGTCGGGTCTATCTGCGCCGGAAACCGCCACCGCCTCGGAAGCCGCCGCCACCGCCGCGAAACTCTCCGCCGCCGAATCCCCCGGCGTGGAAATCGCCGCCGAACGAACGGTCCATGTTCATCGAGGACTGGTGCAGTTCGCCCGCGCGCTGGGCACCGAAGTCGCGCGCGCTGCGCTCGCTGTCGAGTTGCGAGAAAGCGGGCTCGCCGCCTGCGGCGCGGCCCTCCCAGCCGCCCGTCGAGGCCTTCTGCCAGCCGTCGCCGGTGTTGCGGTAGACGTTGCCGTCCTTGCCGGCGTAGACGTCGTTGCCGACGTGGGCGACCGTGCCGCCGCCCTCCCCGGTGGCCCGCCCGTAGGTGGTCACCTGGCCGGTGTTGTGGTTGTAGACCGCGCCCCGGCCGCCCGACACCTCGTTGCCCGTGTAGGCATTGCCCGCCGTGCCGCGCGCGCCGACCGCGACGCTGCCGCCCGGCCCGACCGCCGCGCCACGCCCGCCCGCCGCATAGTTGCCGGTGTAGGCGTTGCCGATCGCGCCGCGCTGGCCCGCCGAGGCGATGCCGGTGCGCGAGTTGTACGAGGAGCCCACCTGCCCGGCCCAGGCGTTGCCGGTCCAGGCGTTGTAGCCGGCGCCCGCGCGCGACACGGTCGCGCGGTTGCCCCATTGGCTGTAGACGTTGCCGGTGTAGCCGGCCCAGCCGCCGGGCCCCCAGGCCACCGCGCCGCCGCGCGGGCCGAAGGCAGCCCCGCCCCACACCGGCCCGGCCCAGGGTCCCCAGTACGGATACGGGCCCCAGCCCCAGCCGGTGGCCACGGTCGCCGCGCCCCAGGCCCAGCCGAGCCCGAAGGCCACCGCCCAGCCGGTCCACGGCGTATACGCCACCGCCGCGCCATAGCCGTAGGTGACCGGCGGTCCGTACCAGACCGAGCCGATCCACGGGTTGTAGACGTAGCCCGTGCCGTACACCACCACGCCCGACACCGGGTCGACGATCGCGCCCATGTAGCCCGGCGAATAGCCGGCGTAGACCGTGTCGGGCGTGGTGTCGTAGATGCGCACGTAGGTCACGTAGTGCAGCGGCGAACTCGGCGGAATCGAATAGATCACCGCCGGCACCGATCGGGCGACCGCCCACGGGCCGCGCACCGAAGCGGCGCTGAACCAGACCCCGTTCTCGACCGCGTAGTAGGCGCCGTCGCCGACCCGGATGATCGCGGTCGGCGTGTTCTCGACGTAGGACAGCGAGGTGCCCGCGATCGGCTTGAACACCGGCGCGCCGTCGAAGCGCGGCGGCGTCAGCGAGGTGCCCGCCACCTTCACCGCGGCGGTCTGCGGCACCGTCGCCGCGATCGCGGCCTCGCGCGCCTGCGAGGTGCCGGCGACCGAGGCCTTGACGTTTTCCTTCGGGCTGTCGTCGGGGATCCGCGCGAACTCGGGCGGCAGGGCATTGGCCGGCACGAACTGCCACGGGCCGGCGGTGGAGGTCGAGCGGAACCAGCGCCCGGCGATCAGCACGTAGGTCAGGTTGTCCTGCATGTCCATGAAGATGTTGCCGGTGGTGTTCTCCACATAGAGCAGCGGCGCCCCGCTGACCGGCACCGGCCGCGCCGTGCCGTCGGTCACGATGAGCTCGGTCGGCGCGGTGGCCACGAAGACCATCGGCGTCTGGCTCTCGAGCCGCGGCGCCGGGCGATCGGGGGTGCTCTGGCCCGTGAGCGGGTCGATCTGGTGCGCATCCATGGCCGCCTTGAAGGCCCGGCCCAGTTCGTTCGACGGCGCGTGGAGCACCTTCCATGGCCCATTCAGCGCAACGGCCGTCATCCAGCCGTCGAACACCTTCAGGTAGTAGGTGCCCGAGCCGTCGCGCAGCAGCAGCGGCCGGGTGTTGAGGACGCGCTCGAAAGGCGTGCCTTGCAGCCGGCCATAGCGCGGCTCGCCGTCGACCGTGACCAGGATCGACGGCACGCTGGAGAACACGATGCGCGGCGGCTCGTTGGCCAGCGGCTTGCGCTCCTCGGGCTGCCGGGTCTGGACGATCGCCATGGCGGCCTCGAGCCGGTCCAGTGCGATGGTGCGCGAGCGGCCGCCGAGGTCGCGCGCGATCGCATCGCTCCAGGCCTGGGCCTGCGCCGCGGTCGAGGACGGGAAATCGACCTTGGCGAAGCGCACGCTGTCGAGGGTGACCAGGCGGCGCCCCTTGTCGGTCAGCGTGCGGGCCTCGAAGGTCACGATGCCGTAACGCGTTTGCGGCGGGTTGCTGCCGATCTCCACCTGCACCGCCGCGCGCCCGGCCAGCTTGACGCCGTCCCAGCTGTCGAGCTGCGGCTCGTACACACGCAGGCTCGCGTTGCCGGACTGGACGGTGCGCGGCCAGGGCAGTTCGCCACCGATGGCGGCGGCCGCCGTGGCGCCCGCGGTGGGCTGCGCCCCCGCCGGCACTGCCTGCGCCGCCAGCGCGGCGACCAGGAGGAAGGCGGCGCTGCCTGCGATTCGACTCATGAAGACTCCTCGTGATTCATTCGACACGGACCACCGCCGGCGGCGTCCAGCGGCCGTCCATCGCGGCGGGCTCGGGCCAGTAGGCGCGGATATAGAGCGAGAACGCGCTCGCGCCGTCGCTCGGCGCGGGCAGCCAGTTGCCTTCGTTCTCGGCGCCGGGGGACTGCGGCTGCACATGGATCGTCAACGAGCCGTCCTCGGCAAAGCGCAGCGACTTGCTCTTGGTGCCCACCGAATAGCGGCCGAGCGCATTGGGCTCGAAGAAGTGGTGCTCGTTGTAGAGCGTCAGCGACCAGAAGCCCTTCACCGGCGGCAGCGCCCCCGGCGCGAAGGTCAGCGCGTAGCGCCCGGCGCCGCACAGACGCGCACCGTCCCGGTCCAGGTCCTGGTAGAAGTACTGCGTCTCGTTGGGCTTGTTGACGAAGATGTTCGACTTCGCGACCGCCGTGCGCGTGAAGTAGTCGGTGCCGAAGCAGGCGCCGTTGGCGATCGTCGACCAGTGGTGCGGCAACTGCCGCCCGTAGTTGCGGAACTCGAACAGGGGCTCGACCAGTTCCCGGTCGGCCTCCGCCACCGCCTGCTCGAAGACCTCCCTGAGGTGCGCATCGTGGGCGGCCGCATCCACCACCGCCAGCACCTGCGCATAGCGCGCCGATTCGCCCGGCAGCGGCTTCGCATCGGCCAGCGCGGCAGGCAGGCTGTCGAGGAAGGTCTCGGGCGGCACCCATCGGGTTTCGCCGCCACCGCTGTCGGCCGCATTCGGCACCGCCGGCACCTGGCGCCAGTCGGTGAGCTTGACCCTGCCGTCGAACTGCGCCACGGGGTACAGGCCGATCCGGCCGATCACCGACTGCACCGCCTTCAGATCCTCGTCGGTGTCCTCGCGGAACACCCGCGGGATCACCACGCCGGTGCCGGTCTGCGAGGCGAACACCCGGCGGATGCCGGGCGGCACCGCGCCGACCCAGTTCGGCCCGACCAGCAGGTAGAAGCCGGCCTGGGTGCCGTACATGCTGCCCAGCTCGGCAATGCTGTCGGTGCGCGAATCCACCACCTGGACAACCCAGAAGCGGTCGCCGAAATCCGGCACCTGGAGCACCACCGGCGACTGGTCCAGCGCGACGATGCCGTTGCCGTACACCACGTCCTGGTTCGGACAGGCCACGGCGCGCTCGGCCGGATCGATGTAGTCGGTCAGCATGGTCAGGCTGTTGGCCGGCCCGACCGGCAGCACGCCGCCCAGCAGCATCGGATGCGGCAAGCCGCCGAACGCGACCCGGCGGTTGTGCACGTTGACGATCGGCCAGGCCCAGAAGAAGGCATCGCGCGCCACCATGCGCACGTAGTCGTCGCTGAGCTTGGTCTTGGTGTCGGGACCCGGGACTGACTGCGCCATGGTCATCTCCTGCAACGGGAAACACTCCACCCGACCTCGCTGGTAGCCCGGGCTCGCGCGGCCGCGATTGCGCCGATGCGCGTTGGCCCTGCTCATGGCAATACCCCCAGGTCAACCGCCGGCGGTCAAGTCGCGCCGCCCGCCGAAGCTTCCGCCATCTTCGACAGCGCGTCGTCGATCGTGAAGGTGTTGGGCTTCTGCACCGGGGGAAATTCCTTGAAGGTGGCCGCGAACTTGTCGGCGATCGCATAGGCACCGTAGAGGATGTACGCGTGGTACAGGAACCACTGGTAGTAGGAGTTCGACGTGAAGTCGGCACGCTCGAAGGGATCGGTCCGCAAGTTGAAGAGCTTCGGCAGCCGCAAGCGCACGAAGGGCTCCCCCCACACCCCCATGGTGCCGCTCAGGCGCTGCTCCATGAAGACCACCTTCCAGTTGTCGTAGCGGATGCCGAGGATGTCGCCGTCGTCGCTGATGTAGACGAACAGCTTGCGCGGGCTCTCCTTCTCCTTGCCCGTGATGTGCGACAGCAGGCTGACGCCATCGATGTGATTCTTGTACTTGCGTCCGATCGCGGTCACTCCCTTCTTGGCCTTCTCGACGATGTCGGGCTCGCCCGCCATCTCGAGGAAGGTCGGCAGCCAGTCGTGATGCTGAACAATGCCGTTGGACACCGTCCCGGCCGGGATTCGGCCCGGCCAGCGCACGACCATCGGAATGCGGAAGGCGCCTTCCCAGTTGGTGTTCTTCTCGCTGCGGAACGGCGTCATCGCGCCGTCGGGCCAGCTGTTCATGTGCGGCCCGTTGTCGGTCGAGTACATCACGAAGGTGTCCTCGGTGATGCCGAGCTCGTCGAGGTAATCGAGCATCTCGCCCACGTTCTTGTCGTGGTCGATCATCGTGTCGTGGTAGGGCGACTGCCAGCGCCCGGCCTGGCCCATGCTCTCCGGCTTGGTGTGCGTGACGAAGTGCATGTGCGTGAAGTTGAGCCAGACGAAGAAGGGCTTGCCGGCCTCGTGCTGCTTGCCGATGAACTTCTTGGCCTCGGCCGCGAAGTCGTCGTCGCAGGTCTCCATGCGCTTCGTGGTGAGCGGGCCGGTGTCCTCGATCTTCTGCTTGCCGACGCGGCCCCAGCGCGGCTCCTCGGTGGGATCGTCCTTGTCGGTCGCCCACGAATGGATCACGCCGCGCGGGCCGTTCATCTTCCTGAAGTTGGGGAAATCCTTCTCGGGGTAGTAGTCGTACATCTCCGGCTCCTCCTCGGCATTCAGGTGATAGAGGTTGCCGTAGAACTCGTCGAAACCGTGGTTGGTCGGCAGGTGCTCGTTGCGGTCGCCCAGGTGGTTCTTGCCGAACTGGCCGGTGGCGTAGCCCTGGTTCTTGAGCAGCGCCGCAATCGTGACCAGTTTGGTGTTCATGCCGATCGGCGCCGCCGGAATCCCGACCTTCGAAAGCCCGGTGCGGTAGACGCTCTGGCCTGTGATGAAGGACGAGCGGCCGGCGGTGCACGACTGCTCGCCATAGGAATCGGTGAACTCCATCCCTTCCTTCGCGATGCGGTCGATGTTCGGCGTCTGGTAGCCCATCAGGCCATGCGTGTAGCAACTGAGGTTGGCGATGCCGATGTCGTCGCCCCAGATCACGAGGATGTTGGGCTTCTTCGCGGCGGATTGCTTTGCAGCGGGCTTCTTGGTGGACGCCATGTCGGACTCCTGGTTGAGGCTCGGCACCCGCGCGCGGACGGTCATGTCGCGGCGCGGAACATGCCTACAGCATGCGCACGCCGGCGACAAAGCGCACTTGTCCTAAGGTGACGCGCGATTTGCCCCTTGGTGCAAGCCCGCCCCGGAGCCCCGGCCGGGCGTCGCTCAGGCGTCGAGCGTCAGGTGCTGGCCGTGCAGCGCCGCGGCCGCCGGCGAGGCCAGGAAGGCGACGGTGCGGGCCGCCACCGAGGTCGATACCCACTGGCTCGGGTTGACATCCGGCATGGCCTGGCGGTTGGCGGGCGTGTCGAGCACGCTGGGCGCGATGCTGTTGACGGTGATGCCGTGCGGCGCCAGTTCCGCGGCCGAGGCTTCGACCAGCCGCTGCAGCGCGCTCTTCGACGCGATGTAGGCCGCCATGGCCGCGGCGCCGCGCGCGGCCGTCTTGGCGGTCACGGCGACCACGCGGCCGGCCTTGCGCTCGATCATCGCGGGCACCAGCGCCTGCGTCACCGCCACGAAGGACCAGGCGTTCAGGTTCATCATGCGGTCCCAGGCCGCGCGGCCGAGCGCATGCACCGGCTCGCCCATCTCGAAGCCGCCGGCGATGTGCACCAGGGCATCGACCTGCCCGCCGAATGCGCCCAGAACCCGCTGCCCGGCCCCGGCCATCGCCTCCACCGAGGTCACGTCGGCTTCGAGCAACAGGTGCCGCGAGTTGTCGAGCCCGGGGAAGCTGCTGACGAGGTGCTCCAGCCGGTGGTCGATCAGCGCCACGCGGCCCCCCCGGTCGAGGAACAGCTGCACCACGGCACGCCCCAGCGCGCCGGCGGCGCCCGTGACGACCACTTGACCCGGGGAATCGACTTCATCCATTGGAGGCTCCTGGTTGGGGAAGGGATGGTAGCGCCGATGTCGCCCCCCGCGGCGCCCGGGCTGGCATCATCGACGCTTCGTTTGCAAAGGAGAACTGTCATGAAAGAAGTGGTTGTCGTCAGCGGCGTTCGCACCGCCATCGGAACATTCGGCGGAAGCCTCAAGGACGTGCCGCCCACCAAGCTCGCCGCCCTGGTCACCAAGGAAGCGCTGGCGCGCGCCAAGGTCGACGGCAAGGACGTCGAGAACGTGGTTTTCGGCCACGTCATCAACACCGAGCCGCGCGACATGTACATGGCCCGCGTGGCCGCGATCGAGGGCGGCTGCGCCCAGGAGACGCCCGCGCTGACGGTCAACCGCCTCTGCGGCTCGGGCCTGCAGGCCATCGTGAGCGCGGCCCAGAGCATCCAGCTCGGCGACGCCAAGGTGGCGGTCGGCGGCGGTGCCGAGAGCATGAGCCGGGCGCCCTTCGCCTCGCTCACCGCCCGCTGGGGCGCCCGCATGGGCGACAGCAAGATGGTCGACATGATGCTGGGCGCGCTGCACGACCCCTTCCAGACCATCCACATGGGCATCACGGCGGAAAACATCGCCAAGAAATGGGGCATCAGCCGCGAGACCCAGGACCAGACTGCGCTGACCAGCCACCAGCGCGCCCAGAAGGCGATCGAGGGCGGCTACTTCAAGACGCAGATCGTCCCGGTGCCGCTGGAGAGCCGCAAGGGCACCACCTACTTCGACACCGACGAGCACGTGCGCCACGACGCCAAGATCGAGGACATGAGCAAGCTGAAGCCCGCCTTCCTGAAGGAAAACGGCACCGTGACCGCGGGCAATGCCTCCGGCGTCAACGACGCGGCCGCGGCCGTGGTGCTGATGGAGAAGGAAGAAGCGGCGCGGCGCGGCCTGAAGCCGATGGCGCGCATCGTGGCCTATGCCTTCGCGGGCGTGGACCCGGCCTACATGGGCATCGGCCCGGTGCCGGCCTCGCGCAAGGCGCTCGAGAAGGCGGGCCTGAAGGCCTCCGACATGGACGTGGTCGAAGCCAATGAAGCCTTTGCGGCGCAGGCCTGCGCGGTGAGCCAGGACCTGGGCCTGGACCCGGCCAAGGTGAACCCCAACGGCTCCGGCATCTCGCTCGGCCACCCGGTCGGCGCGACCGGCGCGCTGATCACCGTCAAGGCGCTCTACGAGCTCGAACGCATCCAGGGCCGCTACGCCCTGGTGACCATGTGCATCGGCGGCGGCCAGGGCATCGCCTGCATTTTTGAGCGGATCTGACGGCCGCGCCAAAAGTTGTGGCTATAATCGTGAGATTGCCTGAATGACAGAAATGTCGATCAGGGGCTCTTAGCTCAGTTGGTAGAGCAGCGGACTCTTAATCCGTAGGTCGAGTGTTCGAGTCACTCAGGGCCCACCAGCAAACCCTTCACTGGTATAGAAACGGCGCTATCGAAACGATAGCGCCGTTTTCTTTTGGGCGTCTGAAACGCATGTCTCTGGGCGCCGCGCAACTCAGCAGCGATATGCCATTCGTGATATTGAGAATGCGCGCTCTGCGGCGTACAACTTTTGCGCCCGATGGGCCTTTGCGCCTGTTTGTTCAACCTCCTCAAGTGGGGGGCCTTGGCCCTGGTATCACCGCCCGTGGCGGGGCACGGAAAGATCATGAACAAACTTTGCGGAAAGGCTGTGCTTTGCTCCGCCGCGGCAGCGGCGGCGACGATGATGGGCGCTGCATGGGCACACCAGGAAGGTCGAATGACGGGTGGCGGAAGCTTTGTCTGCAGTGAACCGGGGCAACAAAAAGTGACGCATGGCTTCGAGTTGCACTGCAAGGGCGATCCGCCGGCCACGCTCGCAGAGCCAAACAATCTGGAAATCAACTTTTCCGGCGGCGACAATTTCCATCTCACCACTTTGACGAAGGCGGTGTGCACCGACACTGACGCGATCCAGCAACCCCCGAGTGCGAACTTCGACACCTTTGACGGAGCGGGAACCGGCACCTTCAACGGTCAGTCTGCAGAAATTGCATTCACCTTCACCGATGGCGGAGAGCCTGGCACCAAGGACACCGCGCTGGTCCTCATCAAGCTGACGGGGACGGGACAAACCGTGCTCAGCTGCAACACGGCGCCTCTGACCTTCGGCAATCAACAGGCGCACCGGGCGACCGGCAGCAAGCAGTAGCGACGGTTCGGCACCCCGAAGGGGCATCGTTGTGGCGAAAAAGAAGCAAGGAATGCGCAGGACGGCAGCAGGCATTTGTCTGGCAGCGCTGTCTGCGTTCTCGGGTGCATCGCTGTTTGCTGAAAAGGCGTCCTCGATCAAGGCACCCTTGATCGAGGAGCCAACGGGCAAGGATGTCGAGCGCGACGAGTCCGGCTCGGCGAGCCTCGGCGGAGCACTCTACAGCCCGTTCAGCCCCGCCTTTGAAGCGGTGCCGCAGCCACTCGATGCCAGCGCTGCGCCGACGCGGCAAGACGTGGACGAAGGGACGCCCGACCTGGTCGTGACGACCGTCGCCTCCTCCGTTGCTGCAGGGCTCCTCGTCGTTCTTGTTCGCGTCCTTGTTGCGAGTTAGGGATCAAGGGGGACGGGTCAGCGCAAGGTCTCGAGGTAGGCATTGACTGCCGTGCGCGCCTGCCGCGACAGCGCCTGCAAATCAGGCGCCCCCACGGCACTGATGTGGACATGCGAGACCAGCCCGTACATCACGGTCTGGCTGACGCGCGCCGCTTCCCGCATCGCACAGCCCGCCGGCAGGTCCGACGCCGCAGCCAACGCGTCGGCCCAGGCGTCGACGAAGCGCTCGTACATCTTGCGGTAGGCATCGGCGCCCGAGAGATGGCGTTCGAGCAGGTAGTGCGCGCCCCACTCTTCCGGCCGCTCGCGGTGGGCCTCGATCTGCGAGTCGATCAGCGCGTCGACGATCTCGCGCAGCGGGCGGCCTGCGTGCCGCGCGACGGCGTCCTGCATCGCCACCAGCAGCGCCTTGGAGCGCAGGTGCAGGCAGACGCGCGCCAGGTCCTCCTTGCTGGCGAAGTACTCGTAGAAGCTGCCGAGGCCGGTGCCGGCCACCATCACGATCTCGCGGATCGTGATGCCCGCGTAGCCGCGTTCGACCAAAAGCCGAACAAAGGCTTCCTGCAGGGCCTGCGAAGTCTGCAGCGCACGCGACTGGCGCGGCTTTCTCCTCGGGGGAGAAGTCGGGGAACGCTTGATCCTGGCCTCCTTGCACCGGAACCCGAACACCCGAAGCGTCGGTTGTTCCTAGAATTTTTCGAGCTGACAGGCTGCATTCTGCAGCGATGAACAGCAGCGCCGAAGCCTGGCGCAGAACCCAGAAAACGGGAGACAAGACGCTCATGAAAACCATCCTCCGCGCCGCTTCGGCCGCGCTCGTCCTGGCCGCCGCCACCGCCTCGGCACAGCCCGCCTCGACCGTGAAGATCGCCTCGCTGGACGCCATGTCCGGGCCGATGGCCGGCCTCGGCCTCAACGTGCTCAAGAGCTTCCAGTACACGGTGAAGATGGCCAACGACGAGAGCTGGGCCGGGCCCACCAAGTTCGAGATCGTGGCCTTCGACAACAAGCTGTCCGCACAGGAGGCGCTCAGCCTGCTCAATTCGATCGTGGCGCAAGACATCCGCTACGTGGTGCAGGGCGCCAGTTCCTCGGCCGTCGGCATCGCGCTGCTCGGCGCCATCGAGAAGCACAACAGCCGCAATCCGGGCAAGGAGATCGTGTATCTCAACTATGCCGCGCAGGCGCCCGTGATGACCAACGCGCAGTGCAGCTTCTGGCACTTCCGCACCGATGCCAATTCCGACATGAAGATCGAGGCCATGGCAGCGCACATCGCGAAGCAGCCCGGCGTGAAGAAGGTCTTTCTTCTGAACCCGAACTACGCCTACGGCCAGGAGGTCTCGAAGGCGGCGCGCGAGCTGCTGGCGAAGAAGCGCCCCGACATCGAGATCGTCGGCGACGACTTCCATCCGCTGGGCCAGGTCAAGGACTATTCGCCCTACATGGCGAAGATCAAGCGCGCCGGCGCCGACACGGTGATCACGGCCGATTTCGGCGCCGACCTGGCACTGATCGTGCGGGCCGCGCGGGATTCCGGCCTCGGCGTCGACTTCTACACGCTCAACGCCAACAACTTCGGCGTGCCCGGTGCCATGGGCGCGGCGGGCGAAGGCCGGGTCAAGCTGGTGTCGGCCTTCAGCCCCAACGACCCGGGCCTGTCGGGCAAGCCGCTGCTCGGCGGCTTCAAGCGCCAGGTCAACGAGGACTTCATCAACGGCCTGGGCCACAACGCGATCGTGATGCTGGCGCAGGCGATGCGCGAGACGAAATCGACCGATCCCGTGATCGTGGCCGCGAAGATGGAGGGCATGCGCTTCGAAGGCCTCAACGGCCCGGTCGAGATGCGCAAGTCCGACCACCAGGCCCAGCAGCCGATCTACGTGCTGAGCTGGGAAAAGGTCGACGGCAAGGCCGTGGTGCACGACCAGGAGAACACCGGCCTGGGCTGGAAGCAAGTCGCCGTGGTCGATGCCAAGGCGGCCGAGCAGCCCACCACCTGCCAGATGAAGCGCCCGGCGGGCGGCTGAGCCCGCGCCCCCGTTCACCTCCGAAAGGCACGCCATGACCGGCATCCATCCCGACAACCAGGTTCCCGAACTCAAGGACTACAACGTCTACACCAGCGACCCCGCGCTGCGCCGCGCGGTGGCGCGCGGCGGCGCCGGCTGGCGCGACGACGAGCTGGTGCGCCAGGGCGCGGAGTACGGCGCCGAGGCCACGCTGCGCGCCGCCGAGGACGCCAACCACCACGAGCCCGAGCTGCACACGCACTCGCGCACCGGCGAGCGCATCGACGCCGTCAGGTTCCATCCCGCGTGGCACACGATGATGAGGATCGCGCGGCGCAACGGCATCGCCAACCTGCCCCTCTTCGACGAGCGCCCCTCGGCCTGGACCGCCTACGGCGCCTCGCTCTACATGCACAGCCAGATCGAGTCGGGCTCGACCTGCCCGACCACCATGACCAAGGCCAGCATCCCGGTGATGCGGCTCAATGCGGCGCTGTTCGACGCTGCCGGCCCCAAGCTGGGCGCGACGGTGCACGACCCGCGCGACCAGCTCTTCACGCAGAAGGACTCGATGACGGTCGGCATGGGCATGACCGAGAAGCAGGGCGGCAGCGATGTACGCACCAACACCTCGGTCGCGGTACCTGCAGGCCAGGGCAGCTGGGGAGACGAGTTCCTGATCACCGGGCACAAGTGGTTCATGTCGGCGCCGATGTGCGACGGTCACCTGGTGCTCGCCAAGACCGCGGAGCGCGGCTCCACCTGCTTCTTCGTGCCGCGCTGGCGCCCGGACGGCAGCAAGAACCCGATCCACATCCAGCGCCTGAAGGACAAGGTCGGCAACCGCTCCAACTCGAGCAGCGAGGTCGAGTTCAAGGAGGCCTGGGGCGTGCGGGTGGGCGAAGAAGGCCGCGGCATCCCGACCATCATCGAGATGGCGACCTACACCCGGCTCGACTGCGCGCTCTCGAGCGCCGGCTTCATCCGCCAGGCCTTCGCGCAGGCGCTGCACTACACGCGCAACCGCCATGCCTTCGGCAAGGCGCTCGCAGACCAGCCCGTGATGACCGAGCTGCTCGGCGACATGGCGCTCGAGTCCGAGGCCGCGACCTTGCTGGCCATGGACCTGGCCTCGCACTTCGGGTCGACCGATCCGCTCGACGTCGCCTGGCGCCGCCTGATGACGCCGGCGGCCAAGTTCTGGAACTGCAAGCGCGCGGTGGCGCTGACCGGCGAAGCGATGGAAGTCTTCGGCGGCAACGGCTATGTGGAAGACGGTCCGATGGGACGCCTGTTCCGCGAGGCGCCGGTCAACTCGATCTGGGAAGGCTCGGGCAACGTGATGAGCCTGGACGTGCTGCGCGCCGTTTCGCGCAATCCGGACGATGCGCACCGCGTGCTCGACCATCTGCAGGAAGTCGCCTCGCAGGACGTCCGCCTGTGGGGCCAGTCGCAGTCCTTGCGCGATGCGATCGCGCTGCCGCCGGCCGAGCTCGAACGCCAGGCCCGCCGCTTCACGCAGCGCCTGGTACTCACCGCCCAGGCCTGCCTGATGCTGCAGCACGCCAGCGCCGAGGCCTCGGCGGCCTTCATCGGCAGCCGCTTCGACCCCGACTGGGGGCCGGTGACCGGCATCACCGCCGGCACCAGCGATCCCGGCGCGCTGCTGCGCGCGGCCTGGCAGTGAAGACGCGACCCGCATGACCGATTTCGTTTCGGTGCTGGACCAGCACGCCCGCGTGCAGCCGGCCCGGGAGTTCCTGCGGGCCGCGGGCCGCTCCTTCAGCTATGGGGAGTTCGCCGAGCTCAGCCGACGCGCCGCCACCGTGCTGCGCGGCCAGGGCATCGGCGCCGGCGACAAGGTGGCGCTGCTGTGCCTCAACACGCCGGGCTTTGCGATCGCGCTGTTCGGCGCCTGGCGTCTGGGCGCCGCCGTGGTGCCGATCAACCACAAGCTGCAGGCGCCCGAGATCGACTACGTGCTGCGCCACTCGGGCAGCAAGCTGTGCGTGGTGGACGGCGCATTGGCCCCGCTGGCGCAGAAGGTCGAGCATGCGCCGACATGGCTCTCGACCGACAGCGCCGGTGCCGGCCTGCCCTCCTTCGACGCGCTGCTCGAACGGGCCGCGCCGATGGCCGACGCCGCGCCGCCGCCCACCGACGCGCTGGCCGAAATCCTCTACACCTCCGGCACCACCGGCAAGCCCAAGGGCTGCCTGCACACCCACGCCAACGTGTTCCTCACGGCGCTCTGTGCGGCGGCCAGCACCTCGATCACGCGCCACGAACGCACCCTGATCGCCATGCCGGTGTGGCATTCGTCGCCGCTCAACAACTGGCTGCTCGGCACGCTGCTGATGGGCGGCAGCGCGGTGTTCCTGCGCGAGTACGCGCCCAAGGCCTTCCTCGACACGCTGGCGCAGGAGCGCATCACCTTCACCTTCGGTGCGCCGATCGCCTTCCTGGCTCCGCTCTCGGTGGTGCCGGACGTCAAGGCCTACGACTTCGGCGCGATGCGCATGTGGGCCTACGGCGGCGGACCGCTGGGCGCCGACATGGCGCGCAAGCTGGCCGACAGCTACGGCAGCGACCGCTTCGTGCAGGTCTACGGCATGACCGAATCGGGCCCGCTGGGCACGGTGCTCTATCCGGAGGAGGCGATCGCCAAGGCGGGCTCCATCGGTCGGGCCGGCGTGCCCGGCGTCGCGGTCGAGGTGCGCCGTACCGACGGGCAGCGCTGCAGCGCCGGCGAAGTCGGCGAGATCCACCTGCGTTCGCCCGCGATCATGAAGGGCTACCTCGACAACCCGGAGGCCTCCGCGGCCGCCTTCGACCCGCAGGGCTGGTACCGCACCGGCGACCTGGCGCGGATCGACGAGGACGGCTACCTCTTCATCGTCGACCGGCTGCGCGACATGATCGTCACCGGCGGCGAGAACGTCTACTCGAAGGAGGTCGAGGACGTGCTCGCGATGCATCCCGACCTGCAGGACGTGGCCGTCATCGGCCGTCCGCATCCGGAATGGGGCGAAACGGTGACGGCGCTGGTGGTGGCGCGCGCCGGACGGACGGTCGATGGCGATGCGCTGCGCAGCTTCCTCGAGCCGCAACTGGCGCGCTACAAGATTCCGCGCGCCTACGAATTCCGCGACGCGCTGCCGCGCACGGCAACCGGAAAGCTGCTCAAGCACCAACTGCGGTAAAAACGCTGTCGCCATGACCTACACCTCGACCGACTCCGCTCGCCCCGCCGCCGTTTTTGCGCGCGAGGGCGATATCTGGCGGCCCAGCGAACTGTCGCGCGGCCCGTGGGACCCGCGCGCCCAGCACGGCGGCGCCCCCAGCGCCCTGATGGCGCATGTGGCCGAAAGCGCCATGGCCGAACCCGGCTGGCAGCTCGCGCGCCTGAGCGTCGAACTGATCAAGCCGGTGCCGGTGGCGCCGCTGACCACGCGCTGCAGCGCGCAGCCCGCACGCTCGACCACGCGCCTGACGATCGACCTGCTCGCCGGCGAGACGCTGGTGGCGCGCGCCCATGCGCTGATGCTGCGCGGGCAGGCGCTGGGGCTGCCCGACGGCCTGCCCGGGCTGTCGCCGCCGCGCCTGCTGCCGCTGCCCGGTGACTGCAGCGAGCCGCTGCGCATCCCGGGCCTGCCGCCCGACGGCCTCTCGTTCTACGGCAGCGCCGTGGACACGCTCGCCGCCCAGGGCGATGTCTCGCGGCCCGGCCCGGGCGCGGCCTGGTTCCGGCTCGCGGTGCCGCTGGTGCTCGGCACGCCGAATTCGCCGGCCATGCGCGCCGCCGCCGCGGCCGACTTCGGCAACGGACTCAGCTGGGTGCTGCCGGCCGAACGCTACGTGTTCTCCAATGCCGACCTGAGCCTGCACCTGCATCGCCAGCCCGTGGGCGAATGGATCGGCCTGGCGTCGGAAACGCAGGCCGATGGCAGCGGTGCCGGCATCACGCTGTCGCGGCTCTACGACGAACAGGGCCCGATCGGCGTCGCCATCCAGACGCTGGTGCTGCGCGATCGCGGCGCCGCGTAGGTCTCCCGAAGCCCCTCTTCGGCAATGCCGAAACACGGGCGGCGGCGCCCGTGGCATCCTGTGCCGGCGATTCCGCAGGCAGTTCGAGGAGAGATCCCATGGTCGAAGGCAAAGTGGTTCTGGTCACCGGCGCGGGGGGTGGCATCGGCCGCGACATCGCGCTCGCCATGGCGCGCCACGGCGCGCGGGTGGTGGTCAACGACATCGGTGCCGCGGTCGACGGCGCCGGCCACAGCGCCGGGCCGGCGCAGCAGGTGGTCGACGAAATCCATGCGCTGGGCGGCGAGGCCGTGCCCAACGCCGACAGCGTGGCCGATGCCGCCGGTGCGGCGCGCATGGTCCAGTGCGCGGTCGACAACTTCGGCCGCATCGACGCCGTGGTCAACAACGCCGGCATCCTGCGCGACCGCTTCTTCCACAAGATGTCGGTCGACGAATGGGACGCGGTGATCAAGGTTCATCTCTACGGCAGCTACTACGTCAGCCGTGCCGCCGCGGCCTTCTTCAAGGAGCAGGCCTCGGGCGCGATGGTGCACATGACCTCCACCTCGGGCCTGATCGGCAACTTCGGCCAGGCCAACTATGCGGCCGCCAAGCTCGGCATCACGGCGCTGTCGAAGTCGATCGCGCTCGACATGCTCAAGTTCAACGTGCGCTCCAACTGCATCGCGCCCTTCGCCTGGAGCCGCATGATCGGCGCCATCCCGACCGACACCGAGGAACAGCGGGTGCGGGTCGCCAAGATCCAGCAGATGACGCCTTCGAAGATCGCGCCGCTGGCGGTCTACCTCGCCAGCGATGCGGCGCACGAGGTCAACGGCCAGATCTTCTCGGTGCGCAACAACGAGATCTCGCTGATCAGCCAGCCGCGCCCGGTACGCTCGATCCACCGCTCCGAGGGGTGGACGCCGCAGACCATCGCCGAGCACGCGATGCCGGCGATGCGGGCCAGCTTCTATCCGCTCGACCGCTCGGCCGACGTCTTCAGCTGGGACCCCATCTGATCCATCCAGGATTTCACGGGACAATCCGAGCGTGAACCTGCATTTCGACCTGTTCGACCTCAAGCTCTTCGCCTATGTGGCGGAGGCGCGCAGCCTGACGCGCGGCGCCGACAAGGCCTGCATCTCGCTCGCGGCCGCATCGACCCGCATCAAGCAGATGGAAGAAGCCATCGGCGGCAAGCTGCTGCACCGCACCGCGCAGGGCGTCAACATGACCGCGGCCGGCGAGGCCCTGCTCTACCACGCCAAGCGCGTGATGCAGCAGATGGAGCACCTGCGCATCGACATGCAGGACTTCGGCAAGGGCATCAAGGGCCATGTGCGGGTGTTCGCGAACACCACCTCGATCACCGAATACCTGCCCGAGAAGCTGGCCGGCTTCCTGACGCAGCATCCGGCGGTGCAGGTCGACCTGCGCGAGTACCTCAGCGAGGAAATCGTCCGCTCGGTGGCCGACGGCGGCGCCGACATCGGCATCCTGGCCGGCGACGTCCACACCGGCGACTTCGACGCCCGGCCCTTCGGCCGCAACCAGCTGGTGCTGGTGGTGCCGACGGCGCATCGCTTCGCCGAGGCGAGCGCGATGGCTTTCATCGACACGCTCGAGGAGCAGCACGTGGGCCTGCACCACGCCAGCGCGATCCACCGCTTCCTGCTGCGCAAGGCCGAGCTCGCGGGCCGCGGCTACGCGCCCCGGATCCAGGTCGGCAGCTTCGAGGCCATCTGCCTCATGATCGAGGCCGGGGTCGGCGTCGGCGTGCTGCCGGCCTCGTCGGCGCGCCGGCTGTCGCGCGCGCTGCGCATCACGACCGTGCCGCTCGCCGACGCCTGGGCCGAGCGGGAGCTCAAGATCGTCGCGCGCAACCGCGAGCAGCTGCCGGCCTCCGCGCGCGAACTGTTCGACTATTTGGCGCAGCCTTCCGAGGCCCCCCTGACGCACCCTGCATGTCCGCCGACCTGAAATCGCTGCGCCTGTTCGTGGCCGTGGCCGACCACGGCAGCATCAGCGAGGGCGCCAAGCGCTGCCACATCGCGCTGGCGGCCGCCAGCAAGCGCATCTCCGACCTGGAGGCGCGAGCCCGGCTGCCGCTGCTGGTGCGCCACGCGCGCGGCGTCACCCTGACCTCGGCGGGCCACGGCCTGCTGCTGCATGCGCGCGCCGTGCTGTCGGCCATGGACCGGCTCGGCGCCGAACTCGACGATTTCCAGAACGGCGTGGCGGGCGTGGTCAGCATCACGGCCAACGCCTCCGCCATCGCCCAGTTTCTGCCCACACAGATCGGCTCCTTCCTGCGGCTGCACCCGGTGCTCAAGATCGACCTGCAGGAGCGCGCCAGCACCGAGGTGACCAAGGCCGTGCTGGGCGGCCTGGCCGACATCGGCGTGATCGAGAGCCACACGCCGGCCGAGGGCCTCGAATGCCTGCCCTACCGCAGCGACGAACTGGCCGTGGTGGTGGCGCGCGACCACCCGCTGGCCCGGCGCCGGCGCATCGGCGTGGACGAGGTGCTGCGGCACGACCATATCGTGGTGCGCGAAGGCACGGCGCTGCATCGCGTGCTGCTGAGCGCCGCGCTCGAGGCGCAGGTGCCGCTCAAGGTCCGCATGCAGGTGGGCAGCTTCGACATGGTGTGCCGCATGGTCGAACAGGGCGTCGGCATCGGCGTGCTGCCCTTCGCGGCGATCCTGCCGCAGCTGCAGATCCTGCGGCTGCGCTGCCTTCGGCTCGACGCGCCCTGGGCGATTCGCCGGCACTTACTGTGCGTGCGGCGCGAGCAGGATCTGACGGCGGCTGCGCGCTCGGTGCTGGAGCACCTCCGAACCCCGGACCCGGCCTGACTGGCCTCGCCTGAGCCTTCGCCTTTCGCGAAGCCTCGCGCCCGCCACAAACGAATTGTTCTCCCCAGCCCGTGCGTCAAGAATCGCGGAGCCGAACAAGCAAAAGGAGACATTTCTTGAAGATCATCCGCGTCAGCGCCACGCCGCTGAACATCCCCGTCACCATCGACGTGCTGGGCCTCGACAGGCAGACCTCCCTGTCGCTCTGCCTGACCGAGATCGAGACCGACACCGGCCTCGTCGGCCACGGCATGACCGCCATCACCGAAGAGGAAATCATCGCCGCCGCGGTGCGCGAAGTGGCCGGCCCGGCGCTGATCGGCGAGGACCCGATGGCCACCGAGCGGCTCTGGGAAAAGCTCTACTGGCTGCTGTCGCCGCGCGGGCAGACCGGCTACGCCAGCCATGCCATCGCCGCGCTCGACATCGCGCTGTGGGACCTCAAGGCCAAAGCGCTCGGCCAGCCGCTGTGGCGCCTTCTGGGCGGCGCGCGCTCGCGGGTGCCGGTCTATGCGACTTTCGGCTTCGGCTTCTTCGAACGCGACGAGCTCGCCGCCGCCGCGAAGCTCTGGGTGTCGCAGGGCTTCCGGCGCCTCAAGATGACCGTCGGCGGCCATGCGCTCGCGCGACGCGACGAACCGCGGCCGATCGACGCGGTGATCGACGAGGATGTGCGCCGTGTCGCAGCGGTGCGCGAGGCGGTGGGCCCCGACGTGAAGCTCTATGTCGATGCCAACTGCGGCCTCGACCTGTTCCATGCGAGCGACCTGGCGCGGCGCATCGAGCCCTACGGCATCAGCTTCTTCGAGGAGCCGCTGACGCAGAACGACGTGCGCCAGATGGCGCAGCTGCGCGCGCGCACCACGATCCCGCTCGCCTGCGGGCAGAACGAAGGCCTGTCCTTCCGCTTCCGCGACCTGCTGGTGAACCAGGCGGCCGACGTGCTGCAGCCCAACGTGACCATCTCCGGCGGCTATTCGCAGTGCCTGAAGATCGCCGGCATGGCGCAGGCCTTCAACGTGCCGATCGACAACGGCGGCGCCTGGCCCTTCCACAACATGCACCTGCATGCGGGCGTCGCCAACGGCGGGATGGTCGAATACCACTACGTGGCGGTGAAGATGCTCGAGCAGATCTTCGACGGCCTGCCGGTGCCCGACCAGGGCTGGCTCACGCTGCCCGAGACGCCGGGGCTCGGATTCGCGCCCAATGCGGGCCGGGTGCGCGAACTGGCGAAGCTGCCAACATCGCACGGCAAGGGCAAAGCCTGAAGCGCCAGCACAGGCATCGGGTTAGAAAGAACAACGGAGACACGATGAAACAGAGACAACAAGCGATTCGACCGCCACGCCGGCAAGCCCTGCGCACGGCGACCCTGGCACTGGCCCTCGGCCTGACGGGCGCCTTCGGCGCGACCGCCGCCTGGGCCCAGAAGTACCCCGACAAGCCGATCCGCCTGGTGGTGGGCTACTCGGCGGGCGGCGGCGTCGACGCCGCGGCGCGGATCCTGAGCGCCCGCCTGCCGGCCGTGCTCGGCCAGCAGGTGGTGGTGGAGAACCGCGCCGGCGCCACCGGCATGATCGCGGCCGACCTGGTCGCCAAGGCCGCGCCCGACGGCTACACGCTGATGATGGGCGACAGCGCGATGCTGATCGCCAAGCTGCTGCAGCCGAAGATCGCGATCGATCCGCTGACGACCTTCAAGCCGGTGGCCGGCGCCTTCATCTCGCCGCTGATGATCGTCACGGGCAACGACTTCCCGGCCCGCACACCGGCCGAGCTGGTGACCGAACTCAAGAAGCATCCGGGGCGCTACTCCTTCGCAACCTCGGGTGTCGGCACCGTGCAGCACCTGGGCTTCGAGATGCTCAAGCAGGCCACCGGCAGCTTCGTGGTGCATGTGCCGTACCGTGGCGCCGCGCAGATCGTGCCCGACGTGGTCGGCGGGCAGGTGCCGATCGGCGTCGTCAGCGCCACGGCCGGCATGGCGCAGGCCAAGGCCGGCAAGCTGCGCGCGCTGGCGTTGATGAACAAGGCGCGGCTCGAAGCCGCGGAAGGCGTGGCGCCGCTGGCCGATGCGCTGCCGGGCTTCGACGTCGCGCCGCGCCTCTTCCTGCTGGCGCCGGCCGGCACGCCGGACGAGATCGTCGACAAGCTCTCGGCCGCGGTGAAGACCGTGCTCGACACCCCCGAGGCCGCCACCTCGGCCGCCGCGCAAGGAACCTTGCGGGCCTACGCCACGCCCGCGCAGCTGCGCAAGGAGATGGTCGACGAGAACGCGCGCTGGAAGCGCATCATCACCGAGCAGCGCATCGTGGCGGAAGGGAGCTGAGCATGGCGCAACCCCACCTGGGCCTGATCGTGCCGCCCGCCGCCGGCGCGGTGCCGGTGGACGGTCCGCTGCTGTATGGCGAGCGCATCCGCTTCAGCGCACGCGGGCTCGGGCTCGGCGAGATCTCGACGCGCGGCTACACCGAGGTGATCGATTCCGTGATCGAGAAGGCGGTCGAACTCGCCGCCCTCGGCGTCGGCGCCGTCTCGCTCATGGGCACCTCGCTGAGCTTCTTCCGCGGCGCCGCCTTCAACCGGCAGCTGCAGGCCGAAATGGCGCGCGCCACCGGCCTGCCCTGCAGCACGATGAGCGATGCGATCGTCGGCGGCCTGCGCAGCCTGGGTGTGCGGCGGGTCGCGGTGGCCACCGCCTACATCGACGAGGTCAACCTGCAGCTGCGGCGCTACCTCGAGGACAGCGACTTCGAGCCGCTGGCCTTGCAGGGGCTGTCGATCTCCGACGTGCAGGCGGTCGGCGCGGTGCCGACGCAGGTGCTGGTCGACCTGTGCACGATCGTCTTCGAGGCCAGCCCGGGCGCCGACGGCATCCTGATCTCGTGCGGCGGGCTGGTCACGCTCGACGCGGTGCGGGAGGTCGAGGCCCGCTTCGGTGTGCCAGTGGTGTCGAGCTCACCAGCGGGCTTCCGGGAGCTGGTGCGCAGCGCCGGGTTGGACCCGCGCTCGCCGGGAAACGGGCGGCTGTTCGCCTGAGCGCGGCGGATCAGCGGCCCGCGGCCGCGCGCAGCACTCCCTGCGCCTTGAGCACCACGGGCCGGTCCACCATCTTGCCGTCGACCGCCACCGGCGCACCGCCGCTGGCCGCGTCGGCCGCGATCACGCGCTGCGCCCAGTCGATCTGCGCCGGCGTCGGCGAGAAGCCCAGGTTGACGGTCGCCACCTGCTTCGGATGAATGCACAGCTTGCCGCCGAAGCCCAGGCGCCTGGCCTGCTGCGCGTCGGCCTCGATGCGCGCCGGATCGTCGATCGACGTGCTCACGCCATCCACCGGCGGCTGCAGACCGGCCAGGCGCGAGGCCAGCACGATCTGCGAGCGGAACAGCAGCAGTTCGATCCCCTCGCCTTCGATGTCGAGGTCGGCCTGGAAATCGATGGAGCCGAACACCAGCCGCTGGACCTGCGGCGCCGCGGCGATCGCGCCGAGCTGGTCGATGCCGCGYGCGGTCTCGATCAGCGGCCACAGGGCCGCGGCGGGCAGCGCGGCGGCGATCGCTCGCAGCACGGCCGCATCCTCGGCCTTCGGCAGCATCAGCGCAGCGACGCCCGCCTGCGCGCACAGCGCCAGGTCGGCGGCATGCCAGGGCGTCTCGGCCGCGTTGATGCGGACGCCGACGACCGGCCCTGCCCTGCCGCCGGCAGCCGTTGCGCGGGCCGCCAGCCAGGCACCGACCTGCGTGCGGCCCTCGTCCTTGCGATCGGGCGGCACCGCGTCCTCGAGGTCGAGCACGATCGCATCGGCACCGCTCTGGCAGGCCTTGTCGAAACGCGCGGGTTGATGGCCCGGCACGAACAGAAGACTGCGGACGACCGGGCGCATGTCAGCCCAAGAGGCGTTCGACACGCGGCACGGCGGCCAGGCCCCAGATGCGCTTGCACAGCGATTCGGCCTCCGATGGCGTGGCCGCCTCGCCGTACTGCGTGAGCCGCTTCATCTTGTCCTCGATCTCGGCGCGGCTCAGCGTGTTGCCGGGGTCGCCCTTGGGCTCGTCGACGCGGCCCGAGAAGTTGCGGCCGTCGGTGGTCGTGACGCTGACCTTGCCGATCCAGCGCGCGGGGTAGGCGGTGTCGACTTCACGGTCGAGTTCCATCATCACCTTGTCGCGCAAGGCCGCGACCTCGGGCGCGAGGTAGTCGCGATCGAACTCGGTGAGGCCCGCGCGGCCGTGCACCGCGATCAGGCCCAGCACCGTGCCCATCGAGAACTTGCCCTGGTGCACGGTGGTGGGCACCACCACGCGGCCCAGCACATCGATAGCCCCCTGGTGCACATGGGTCACGATGCGCGCGATGTCGCCGTGCTTCAGGCGGTTGTCCGTCATCACCTGCAGTAACGCATCGGCCGCCGGGTGCGTGTGGCGGCACGACGCGTGGTACTTGAACGAGGTCTCGGCCAGCGTCCAGCGGCTGCCCAGGCCATCAACCAGGCGCCGAGGATCGGCATCGGTCGACATGCCCACGCCCAGGCCCTGCGCGCCTTCGAGCACGCGCTGCGCACCGGTGAATCCATCCTTCGCGAGGTAGGCCGACATCAGGCCGCTGGCCGCCGCATGCGCGCAATGCAGCTGCTTCGAATCGGCCGCGTCGCGCAGGAACTCCCACACGCCGGCCGACTGCGTACCGGCCGAACCGAAGGCATGCGGCATCTGAACCGGCGTGAGGTCGAGCAGCCGCCCGACGGCGGCAGCGGCCGCCAGCGTGCCGGCAGTGGCCGTGGTGTGGAAGGTGCGGTAGTGCGAGCGGCCGAGGAACTCGCCGACACGGATGCCGACTTCGTAGCCCGCCACCACGGCAGTCAACAACTGCGCGCCGCTCGCACCCAGCGCCTGGGCGGTCGCGAGCGCCGGCGCGAAGACAACCGCCGCAGGGTGGAACACCGAGCCGTTGTGCACATCGTCCTGCTCGACGTAGTGAGAGGCCGCCGCGTTCACCAGCGCGGCGAAGACCGGCGAGGTGCCGCGGCGCGAGATCAGCACCTCGCTCGGGCCGTCGGCGGGGCCCATCGTCTCGGCGAAGCGCTGGATGCTGCGCACCGGACGCGCCGAGCGGGCCGCGAGCACGGAGCCGAGCCAGTCGAGCATCAGGTCCTCGGCGCGGCGCAGCACCGGGCCGGGAATCTGCGCGAACGAGAGTTCGGCGGCGAAGGTGGCGAGGGTCTGGCTGGGGTGGTTGTTCATGGCGGAAGTTCGACTTTTCAGGAGTTGAGTGCCGCTAGACGGCACCGTCGGCATGCAGCGCGGCGATGGCCGCCGCGTCGTACCCGACCTCGGCCAGGATTGCATCGGTGTGCTGGCCGAGCGTCGGCACCGCGTCCATGCGCGGATCCCACTCGCGCGGCATGCCGGGCGGCCAGAGCGCCGGAATCGGGCCGGCGCCGGTGCCTACCTCGGTCCAGCGGTCGCGCGCCTGGAGCTGCGGGTGATTCCAGACGTCGTGCATGGTGTTCGCCTGCGCGTTGGCGATCTGCGCCGCATCGAGGCGCTCGATGATCCCGGCCGCGGTGAAGGGCGCGAAGGCCTGCACGATGATCTCGCGCAGCGCCTCGCGCGAGGCCGTGCGCAGGGTGTTGGAAGCAAAGCGCGCATCGGTCGCGAGCTCGGGCTGCTCGAGCACCCTGGCGCAGAACACCTGCCATTCGCGCTCGTTCTGCAGGCCCAGCATCACCAGCTTGCCGTCGCCGGCCGGGAACGGCCCGTAGGGGTAGATGGTGGCGTGCGCGGCGCCCGCGCGCGGCGGCGGCGCCGCGCCCTCGAAGGCGTAGTACATCGGGAAGCTCATCCACTCGGCCATGCTTTCGAGCATCGAGACGTCGATGCGGCAGCCCTTGCCGGTCTTGCCGCGCTGCAGCAGCGCCGCCAGGATGTTGCTGTAGGCGTACATGCCGGCCGCGATGTCGGCGATCGAACAGCCGGCCTTGGCCATCTCGTCGGGCGTGCCGGTGACCGACAGGAAGCCCGATTCGCTCTGGATCAACAGGTCGTAGGCCTTCTTGTCGCGGTAGGGTCCGGGCGCCGCGGCATCGTCGCCGTAGCCCGAGATGTCGCAGACGACCAGGCCCGGGCGCGACGGTGCCAAGGCTTCGAAAGACAGGCCCAGCCGCGCCGCGGCGCCGGGCGCGAGGTTCTGCACCAGCACGTCGGCCTCGGCCACCAGGCGCTGCAGGACCTCCTGGCCCCTGGGGTGCTTCACGTCCAGGGTCAGGCTCTCTTTGGAGCGGTTGGTCCAGACGAAGTGCGAGGCCAGTCCGTGCACGCGTTGGTCGTAGGCGCGCGCGAAGTCGCCGCTGCCCGGCCGCTCGACCTTGATCACGCGGGCGCCGAGGTCGGCCAGCTGGCGCGTGCAGAACGGCGCCGCGATCGCGTGCTCGAGCGTGAGCACGGTGATGCCTTCGAGGGGTCGCATCAGAAGCTCCTGGGCAGCCCGAGCATGTGCTCGGCCACGTAGCTCAGGATCAGGTTGGTCGAGATCGGCGCCACCTGGTAGAGCCGGGTCTCGCGGAACTTGCGCTCGACGTCGTACTCGCAGGCGAAGCCGAAGCCGCCGTGGAACTGCAGGCAGGCATTGGCCGCTTCCCACGAGGCCTTGGCCGCCAGGTACTTCGCCATGTTGGCCTGGGCGCCGCAGGGCTCGTGCGCATCGAAGCGCCGGCAGGCCTCGTAGCGCATCAGGTCGGCGGCCTCGATCTCGATGAAGGCCTCGGCGATCGGGAACTGGACGCCCTGGTTCTGCCCGATCGGACGGCCGAACACGACGCGCTCCTTGGTGTAGGCCGTGACCTTGTCGATGAACCAGTAGCCGTCGCCGATGCATTCGGCCGCGATCAGCGTGCGCTCGGCGTTGAGGCCGTCGAGGATGTACTTGAAGCCCTGCCCTTCCTCGCCGATCAGGTTCTCGGCGGGAATCTCGAGATTCTCGAAGAACAGCTCGTTGGTCTCGTGGTTGACCATGTTCGGAATCGGCCGCACCGTGAGGCCGTGGCCGATCGCCTCGCGCAGGTCGACGATGAAGATCGACATGCCCTCGGACTTCTTCTTGACCTCGGCCAGCGGCGTGGTGCGCGCCAGCAGGATCATCAGATCGGAGTGCTGGATGCGCGAGATCCAGACCTTCTGACCGTTGATGACGTAGCGGTCGCCCTTCTTCACGGCGGTGGTCTTGATCTTGGTGGTGTCCGTGCCGGTCGAGGGCTCGGTCACGCCCATCGACTGCAGGCGCAGTTCGCCGGTCGCGATCTTCGGCAGGTACCGCTGCTTCTGCGCCTCGGAACCATGGCGCAGCAGGGTGCCCATGTTGTACATCTGGCCGTGGCAGGCACCCGAGTTGCCGCCCGAGCGGTTGATCTCTTCCATGATCACCGAGGCTTCGGTCAGGCCCAGGCCCGAGCCGCCGTACGCCTGCGGGATCAGCGCGGCCATCCAGCCGGCCTTCGTCAAGGCGTCGACGAACTCGGCCGGGTAGGCACGGGCTTCGTCGACCTTGCGGAAGTACTCGTTCGGGAACTGGGCGCAGAGGTCGCGCACGGCGTCGCGGATGTCCTGGTGACGGGATTGGGAGGTGCTCATGGGGCTCGTGGAGATGGATGAAAGGTTCGGGCGGTCAGGCCAGCCGTGCAGTGGCCTGCATCAGCAGCGCGCCCTGCTCGTCCTCGGCCCACAGYGCGACGCTGCCGTCGGCCTGCGCGGCATGCCCGCGCACGCGCAGCAGACGGCCGCAGGTCAGCGGCCGCACGGCCTTGAAGCTGTAGCCGCGCACGCTGCGCCCCGGGTTGTGCTGCTGCGCCGCTTCGAGCAGCAGCGTGGCGATCAGCGGGCCGTGCACCACGAGGTCGTCGTAGCCTTCGACCCGGGTCACATAGGGATGGTCGTAGTGGATGCGGTGGCTGTTGAAGGTCAGCGCCGAGTAGCGGAACAGCAGCGGCGCATCGGGACGGTGCTCGACGGTCCACAGCGCATCGGCCGGCGGCGACTGCGGCGGCGCGGATTCGCCGGGCTTCGCAGCCTCGCGGTAGACGATGTCGTGCCTGTCGCGCAGCAGCAGCGTCGCGCCGGCATGCACTTCGTGTTCGACCTTGACGAAGACCAGCGCGCCGGCCTTGCCCTGCTTGAGGTTGACGTCGACCACCCGCGAGGTCTTGCGCGCAGCCGCGCCCAGCGGCAGCGGGGCGAAGAATTCGAGCTGGCTGCCGGCCCACATGCGGCGCGGCAGCGGCACCGGCGGCAGGAAGCCGCCGCGCGCCGGATGGCCGTCGGGGCCGAGCCGGTTCTCGGGCGCGGTCGGCAGGAAATAGCACCAATGCCAGAGCGGCGGCAGCGCCTGGCCGGCTTGCCAGGGCCGCTCCTCGTTGCGCAGGGTCGCCGCGAGCGCACTCGCGGTCCAGGGCGACATCAGGTCGTCGTGGGTCTCGGTGCGGCCGATCCAGCTGCGCAGGTGGTCGAAGTCCAGGGTTTCTTCGGTCATGGTGGAGTTCGTTCGATGGTGTTGCCGGCGCTCATTCCTGCCGTGGGCCGCCGGCCTCGCGCTCGACCCGCTGCCAGATCTCGACGCCCATCGGGTCGTCGATCTCCTCGAGGATGTGGCCCACCAGGCCGATGGCGCGGGCCATCACGCCGAAGCCGCGGATGATGCGCCACGGAAAGCCGAACTCCGAGGCGATGGCACCGATGGCGCCCGTGGCGTTGATCGGCAGCGACTTGCCCGACACCCGTTCGGCTTCCGCCTGCACCGCCTGCATCAGCGCCACGTAGTGGCCCGACAGCCCGTTCTCGGCCGCGATCTGGAACAGGCGCGGCGTGCGCGGGTCGATCGGCTTGTGCAGCGGGTGGCCCAGGCCCGGCACGATCTCCTTGCGCTCGCGGAAGGCGGCGACGATCTCGCGCGCCATGTCCTCGAGCGGCCGGGTCGGCTGCGTGCCGGGCGGGATCGCCTCGTACAGCATGCGGGCTGCGCCCTCGGTGCTGCCCACGAACACCGTGCCGAGCCCGCAGAGGCCGGCCGCCACGGCGGCCTGCAGCGCTTCCGGTGCGCCGGCATAGGTCAGGCGAGCGACCAGCGCGCTCGGCGTGATGCCGTGCTCGACCAGCGTGACCACGATGGCGTTGAAGGTCACGGACTCCTGCGGCGTCGGAACGCGGCCGGTGAGCTCGAGGAAGGCCATGTCGCCGAGGTTCAGGTGGCCGAGGATCTCGGACGGCAGGTCGCGCCCGCGCACCGTGATCCGGTCGGGCGTGCTGTGGCCGAGTTCGGTGTGCAGGGATTTCTTGATCTTGGTCATGGGTAGGCAGGCATCCAGCAAAACGGCAATGCTGCGAATCTAGTCCTTGGCGGCCGCCCTGGGGTCAGTCATTGCCGAAGCCTGCCTTCTGCAAAGGCAAATGCCGCTCGCGGGGTGCTTCTGGCACGCTTGCCCTCGATCCCACTGCTCATCCCAAGACCCGCCATGGACTCCGATTCCCTGTCAGCGATCCGCGAAGCGGCGCTGGACTATTTCACCCGCAGCGACAGCCTGCGCCGCTGCCGCGCGCTGACCGAACGGCCCGTGGGCGACCGCGCGGGCGCCGAGGCCGCCGGCTGGGCCGAACTGGCGGCCCTGGGCTGGCCCGGCATGCTGGCGCCCGAATCGGCCGGCGGTCTGGCCCTCGACCTCTCGGGCGCGGCCGAGATCCTGCGCGCCGCCGGCGAGCACGTGGCGCCCGAGCCGCTGCTGGCCGTGGCCGGGCTCAGCGCCCTGCTGCTGACCCGCCTCGACAGCGCGCCCGCGCAGGCGCTGCTGGCCGAGCTGGTGGCGGGCCGCAGCCTGCCCGCGCTGGCCTGGCAGGAAAGCGCCGGCGACCTCAGCGACGTGCCGCTCGACTGCGGCTGCGAAGCCGGCCCGCAGGGCGGCGTGCTGCTGCAGGGCGAGAAGCTCATGGTGCTGCCCGGCGCGGCCGCCAGCGGCTGGCTGGTGTCGGCCCGCGGCGACGACGACACCGTGCTGCTGTGGGTGCCGCGCGGCACCGCCGGCGTGACCGAGACCCGGGTGGCGCTGGTGGACGGCGGCGAGGCCGCCACGCTGCGCTTCGATCGCGTGGCGCTGCCCGCCGGCGCCGTGCTGGCGCAGGGTCCGGTGGCGCGGAACTCGCTGCGGCATGCGCTCGCCGCGGGCCAGATCCTGCAGGCCGCCGAGCTGCTCGGCACCGGCCAGGCCATGCTCGCGCAGACGCTGGCCTACTTGCGCACCCGGACGCAGTTCGGCAAGCCGATCGGCGCGTTCCAGGCGCTGCAGCACCGCGCAGTCGACATGTTCATTCACCTCGAGGTGGCGCGCTCGACGCTCGACGAGGTGCTGGCGCTCGCCGGCGATCCGGCCGGCGTCGCCATCGAGCGGCTCGAGGCCGAGGCCAGCCGGGTCAATGCGCGCTGCACGGCGGCGGCGCTGCAGGCCTCGCGCACCGCGGTGCAGCTGCACGGCGCGATCGGCTACACGCAGGAGTGCGACCTCAGCCTCTTCTACAAGCGCACGCTGCGGCTCTCCGCCTGGCTCGGCAATGTCACGGCGCACCAGCGCCGCTATGCCGCGCTGACCGAGGTCGGATCGCACACCGACGAGGCCGTGGCCTGGCAGGGAGAGTTTCCGAAGAGCGCCGACTGGAGCACGATGCCGGAGGCCGAGTTCCGCCGCATGGTGCGCGCCTTCCTGCAGCAGCGCTATCCGGCCGCGCTGCGCTACCTGTCGCACCGCGCGCGCTGGAGCGAGATGCGCGAGTGGTATCTCACGCTGTCGACGCAGGGCTGGGTCGCGCCGGCCTGGCCGCAGGCGCACGGCGGCATGGGCCTGGCGGCCGACAAGATGATCGCCTGGATCGAGGAGCTCGAGCAGCACGGCGTGGCGCGCGCGCCGGACCAGGGCATCGTGATGATCGGGCCGCTGTTGATCCAGCACGGCACGCCGGCCCAGCAACAGCAGTTTCTGCCGCGCATCCTGAGTGGCGAGCACGTGTGGTGCCAGGGCTATTCCGAGCCCAACGCCGGCTCCGACCTCGCGGGCCTGCGTACCGAGGCATTGCAGGCGCGCGATGCCGAAGGCGACCACTTCGTCGTCAACGGCCAGAAGATCTGGACCACCCTGGCACAGGACGCCAACCACATCTTCCTGCTGGTGCGCACCGACCGCGAGGCCAAGAAGCAGGAAGGCATCAGCTTCCTGCTGTGCGACCTGCGCACGCCGGGCATCACGATCCGGCCCATCGACACGCTGGCCGGCGAACCCGAGTTCTGCGAGGTGTTCTTCGACAACGTGCGGGTGCCAGCCGCGAACCTGGTGGGCAAGCTGCACGGCGGCTGGACCATCGCCAAGGCGCTGCTGGGCTTCGAGCGCATCTTCCTCGGCAGCCCCAAGCAGTCGCAGTACGCGCTGGGCCAGCTGGCGCGGCTGGCGCAGTCGCGGCGGCTGTTCGCGGATGCGGTGTTCGCGCAGCGCTACACGGCGCTCCGGCTCGATGTCGCGGATCTTTCCGCGGCCTATACGGGCTTTGCCAACATCGTGAGGGCCGGCAAGCCATTGCCTGCCTCGGTCTCGCTGCTCAAGATCTGGGCCAGCGAAACCTTTCACCGCATCGGCGCGCTGCTGGTCGAGGCCAGCGAAGAACAAGGCGCCGTCGCGGGCGACCAGGACCTCGATGGCCAGCCCTTCAACGCACTGTCGCCGTTGATCGGCTCGACCTCCGCAATGATCTACGGCGGCACCAACGAGATCCAGCGCAACATCCTCGCGCGGCAGGTCCTGGACCTGCCGGGGTGAGTTTGCACAAGAGATCGAAGAATTTTTCAAGGAGGCAACATGAACCACCCGCAGAACCACATTCACCCCGGCGCGCAGCGCCGCAAGGCGCTCGCCCTGCTGGCCGGCAGCGCGCTCTGGCCGTTGCTCGCACCGTCGCGTGCAATGGCCCAGCAGGCCCCCCTGCCAGCGCTGGTCAAGCTCGTGGTGGGCTACACCCCGGGCGGCCCGGTGGACGGTGCCGCACGCCTCCTGGCGCCCGCCCTGGCGCAGGAACTCGGCACCCAGGTGATCGTCGAGAACCGGCCCGGCGCGGGCGGATCGATGGGCGGCGACGTGGTCGCCAAGGCGGCGCCCGACGGCGCCACCCTGTTTTTCGGCGCCAGCCCGACGATCACGATCAACCCGAACGTGCAGCGCAAGATGCCCTTCGACCCCATGAAGGACCTGACGCCGATCGCACCGCTGGTGGCCTACACCAACGTGCTGGTGGTGAACAAGGACCTGCCGGTGCGCAGCGTGGCCGAGTTGCTGGCCTACGCCAAGGCCAATCCCCAGAAGGTGTTCTACGGCTCGGCCGGCGTCGGCTCCTCCAACCATCTGAGCGGCGCGCTGCTCGAGAAGATGACCGGCGCGCCGATGGCGCACGTGGCCTACAAGGGCAGCGCGCCGGCGTTGTCCGACGTGATGGGCGGCACGCTCGCGATGATGTTCGACATCATCGCCACCTCGCGACCCTTCATCGAATCGGGCAAGGTGCGCGCGCTCGCCGTGACCTCGCGCCAGCGCAACCGGATGCTGCCCGAGGTGCCGACCATGATCGAGTCCGGCGTTGCCGACTTCGACGTCGGCGGCTGGTTCGGCCTCTACGGACCGGCCCGCATGGATCCGGCGATGGTGGCGCGCTTCAATGCAGCCGCCGTCAAGGTGCTGGCGCGCGAGGCGGTCGCGACGCGGCTGCTCGAGCAGGGCTACGAAGTCTGGTCGGGCGCACCCCAGGTGCTTGCGGACAAGGGGCAGTCGGACCGCAAGCTGTGGGCCACGGTGTCCAAAGGCATCGAGGCGGAATAACGTGCCGTCGCGAATCCATGAACTGCTGGCGCTGCGCGCCGCGGAAACGCCCGACGCGGTCTTTCTGCACGAGTCCGCGGGCGACACCTCGTATGCGGCGTTGCAGGCGATGGTCGATGTCGCAGCCAAGGACCTGCTCGACGCGGGCGTACGGCCGACCGACCGGGTGCTGCTGGTGGCCGAGAACTGCGCGGCGCACATCGCGCTGATCATGGCCTGCAGCCGGGTGGGCGCGTGGTCGTGCGGCGTGAACGCGCGGATGTCGCCGGGCGAGGTCGCCGCGATCGTGGAGCGGGCCGATGCGCGCATCTGCTACTTCACCACCGGGGTTTCCGGCGCGGCGCAGCAGCATGCGCAGCGCGCGCAGGCGGTACCCAGCGCCTTGCCCGGCGTGCTGCGCTCGCCGCTGCGCACCGCTGCCACGGCCGAAGCCGACGCGGCGCTGGCCGATACCGCCGCCATCATCTTCACCTCGGGCACCTCCGGCACGCCCAAGGGCGTGATGGTGTCGCACCGCGGGCTGTTGCATTTCGGCCGCGTGTCGGCGAACTCGCGCGCCTTGACCACCGACGACCGGGCCTACGCGTTCCTGCCGATGACCCATATCTTCGGTCTCGGCACGGTGCTGATGGCGTCGCTCAGTGGCGCCGCGTCGCTGGTGCTGCGCAGCAGCTTCTCGCCCGGGGACATGCTGCAGGCGCTGGCCCATGAACGGGTGTCGAACCTGCAAGGCCCGCCCACCATGTATGCACGGCTGCTGACGCATGTGGAAGAGACGCGCACGAAGCCGACCTTTCCGCAATTGCGCTACCTCTATACCGGCTCGGCACCGCTCGACCTTGCGCTCAAGCAGCGTGTCGAGACGATCTTCGGGCAACCGCTGCACTACGGCTACGGCTTGTCGGAGTACGCGGGCTCGGTGTTCCTGACCCGGTGCGGCGTGCTGCGCGACGACACCTCGGCGGGCTACCTCGTCGACGGTGGCGAAGCCCGCATCGTCACCCCGAGCGGCAGCGATGCCGCCACCGACGAGGTCGGCGAGATCTGGCTGCGCGGCGCCGGCCTGATGCTGGGCTACTTTCGCGATGCAGCCGCCACCGCCCAGGTGATGCGGCCTGGCGGCTGGTACGCCTCGGGTGACCTCGGCCGGCTGGAGACGGACGGCGCGCTGTTCGTCGTCGGCCGACTGAAAGAGATGATCATCCGCTCGGGCTTCAACGTGTACCCGGCCGAGGTCGAGAGCGTGCTCAATCGCTTTCCCGGCGTGCACCTGAGCGCAGTGGTGGGTGTGCCGGAGGCCGACGGCAACGAGGCGATCGCAGCCTTCGTCGAACTCGAGTCCGGCACCGCGCTCGACCATGACGCCCTGCAAGCGCATCTGCGGCAGCATCTGTCGCCGTACAAGCGGCCGACGCGCATCACGGTACTGGATGCGCTACCCATCACGTCGACCGGGAAGATCCTCAAGCGGGCGCTGGCGCCGCCCGCTTGACGGCCTCGATCTCGAACGTCGGAGCCTCTCCGCGCCTTTCAGCGTGGACCAGCGCCACCAGGGCGCGGAACTCGGATCACCGAACCTGTGGCGATGTCCAGTGGCTTCGCGGTAGCAATTTCCCTTTGTCGCATCGATACGCACCTCGTGCAATATCGCCGGACTATTTGCATCTTCCGGGTGACGTTTCAGGAGTCTTCGGCTGGGTCCAACCTCGGGGCTGATACCTGCTTCGCCGAATATCTTTCGAGTCGCATTGCAACGACCGAAGACGCCGCAAATATGTGACCGTGGATTCGAAAGGGCGCGAGCTTCTTTCGAATTCATGACAATGCATCGCGATGCGTCGATGCGCAGATCCCTCGGATGCCTGCCCACGGGGCGTGCCATGGCGGCGCAATCGATCGCCCCTCATTCGCCCCCAACATTGAATCGGCGGTCAATCTCTTTCGGCAGATGATTCCTAGGGTTTACCACTAACCATGCGCCGAGCCAACGCCCATCAGAAAACTTGATCCCGGCATTTGGAAAAGGTGAGTTGCCCGAAAGTAATCCAGTTCGCATCATCGAATAGGTCACCAGGAGATATCAAATGTCAGAAAACTCGGAGCCTTACCCCCAGTTTCGTTACGACGGCTCGGGAAAGCTCGCTCGCATCGGCCTGATCTACATCGCGTCCAGTGTTGTGATGGAAGAGGAAATGTGGGCCATGTCCGCGCCGGGCGTGTCCACACACACGGCACGCATCAAGCTGCCGAAAGTGACCGTTCAAGGCATCGAGGAGATGATGAACGCGCCCGAACTCGAACACGCCGCCCGCCTGGCGGGCGCGGCGCCGATCGATGTCCTGCTCTTTGGTGGCACCAGCGCTTCCTTCCTCCATGGCACGTCCTATGACCGGGCGCTGATCGAGAAGATCCGGCAATGGGTGCCGGGTCCCAAGATCACCACCGCCTCGACCGCGACCCTGGCCGCGCTCAAGAAGGTCAAGGCAGGCAAGGTGGCGCTTGCGACCCCTTATCTGTCGGAGATTCATGAACGTGCCATCCGCTTCCTGCAGGAAAACGGTCATGAGGTCGTCAAGAGCGCGCATCTCAACATCTCGAACGACCACGCGCTGGCCGAAGTGTCCCTGGAGCAGGTCTACGACCATGTGATGTCCGTCGACCACCCGGACGCCACGGCCATTTTCGTGTCGTGCACGAACTTCCGCACGGTCGGCGCGATCGAGGCCCTGGAGCGGCGTCTGGGCAAGCCGGTGGTGTCCGCGAACCAAGCGTCGTTCTGGCACTGCTTGGCGTTGGCCGGCGTCGCCGGCGCAAAGCCTGGCTACGGTGAACTGTTCATCGATCAGATTGCCGACGGTATCGCGTAGTCAACCCGGGGCCTCGGTGCAGTCTCTCGACCGAATACCAATGAAAGAAAGAAAAGGAATCATGAAAATGAAGAATGGTCGCATCCTGGCATCGCTGGGTCTCTCGCTGGTGTTCCTTCTGGTCGGTGGTGTCGCACCCGCGCATGCCGAGAAACTGGTGCTCGGCAACGAAGGAAGCTATCCGCCCTTCAGCATGGTGGACTCTTCCGGCAAGCTCACCGGATTCGAACCCGACCTTGCAAGGGAAATGTGCAAGCGCATGAATGTGGAGTGCCAGATCGTCGTCATGGACTTCAAGGGACTGATTCCGGCGCTGCTTCAAAACAAGCTCGATGCGGTCGTCAGCCAGACCAAGCCCCTGCCCGAGCGTCTGGAAAAAGTGCTGTTTGGCAGGCCGGTGCTTTTCAATCCCGATTCGTACGTCGTGCCCTCGAGCAAGAACTACGTGTTTACCAAGGAGGGCCTGAAGGGGGTGCGCATCGGGCTGCAGCGCGGAACGGCGCAGGCCAAGTACGTGGCCGAGACGTACGGCGATGCGATGCTGCCTGTGTTCTATGACAACCCCGATCAGATTCGGCTGGATCTCGCGAGCGGCAGGCTGGACATGAGTCTGGGCCCCAAGATCAGCTGGACCAACGAATTTCTTTCAAAGCCGGCGGGCAAGGACTGGAAGTTTGCGGGTGGCGATCTCTGGACCGGCGGCGGTGAGGCCGGGTCGAGCTGGATTACCCGAAAGAACGGTCAGGCACTGCTGGAGCGAATGAACCAGACCATCGACACCATCATCAAGGACTGCACGTTCACCAAGCTGAGAAAGCAGTACATGGAGGTCCAGTTGCTGCCGGAAGAAGCGGCCTGCACGCGGCAGTAACCCGGGCAGGTCGTTCCTATGCTTTCGATGGGCTTCGTACAACAACTTGGCATCGGCGCGCTGATGACCATCAAGGTCGCCGTGTGCGCCTACTTGCTGGCCATGGCGCTTGGAACGACGTTCGCCCTAGCGACGCTTCGACCCAATCTCCTGGTGAAAGCCATATGGCTGCCCTACGCGTCCATCTTCACCGGCGTGCCATCGCTGCTCGTCGGTTTTCTTTTCTACTACGGTGGCTCCCAGACCCTGAGCGGCCTGTTCTCCTTGATCGGAATGAACGTGAGTGTCGAGGTGACGCCGTTCATGGCGGCCGTCGCGGCGCTCGGAATGGTCTACGGCGCGTATCTTGCCGATCTGATACGCAGTGCCATCAGGAATGTTCCGCTCGGGCAATTCGAGGCCGCACGGGCTTTGCTTGTGCCGCGCCCGATGATCTGGTTGCGAATCATATTGCCGCAGGTACTGCGCTTGGCGCTGCCGGGGATGACGAACATGTGGATCGTTGTCCTGAAGGACACCGCATTGATCTCCTTGATCGGACTGAAGGAAATCATGGCCTACGCCAAGCTCGCGTCCGGCGTGACCAAAGAACCGTTTGTCTATTACCTCCTGGCGTCGGCGTTCTTCCTCGGCATGACGTGGCTGACCTATTTCGTCGCGAGGCGCGCCGACAACTGGGCAAATCAGGGTTTCCGATCCAATACCGTGAACAGGCGGGCCCATGCATTTTGATGTCCAGGTTGCCTGGGAAAGCCTGCCCAAACTGCTTCAAGGGACCGCAACCACGTTCATCGTGTTGCTGCCGGTGCTCGTGCTTGGCTTGCTATTGGCATTGCCTGTTGCCCTTGGAAGATTGAAAACAGGTCCGCAAGCGACGATGTCGGCCGCCTACATCGCCTTCTTCCGTGGTGTGCCCAGTCTGGTGTTGCTGTACCTGATTTACAGCGGACTGCCGCAGTTCCCCGTCATTCGGGAGACCTTTCTCTGGAGTCTGTTTTCCAACCCCTACGTGTGCGCGTGGCTGGGTCTGGCGCTCACGCACTCCGGGTTCATGGCGGAGATCATTCGTGGCGGGTTGGCCGCGATCCCGCCAGGCGTCATTGAAGCTGCGCAAGCCTTGCGTCTGAAACCCTGGCAAATACTTTTTCGGCTGAGGTTGCCGTTGGCCGCCCGGTATATCTTGAAGGCTTACCAGAATGAACTTCTGATCATGGTCAAGAGCACATCCGCCGTCAGTGCGATCACGCTGACCGATCTGACCGCGGCCGCCAACACGGTGTTCGACTACACCTACGATCCATTCACGCCGTTGTTGACGGCGGCGGCCATCTACTGGTGCATCACCAATTCGATACGTCTGAGCTTTTCAATGGCAGATCGAAGAGTGAACCGCTATCTCGTCCGTTCCTGAGAAATACTGGATGAACGCCCAAAGCACATCACCATGAGCGCTATCTTGTCAACCATCCCATCTGCAGGCATCGACTCTCATGTGGGTGTCGCTCCAGCGATCTCCATCTCGGGAGTGAACAAGTTCTACGGAGGATTCCATGCGCTGCGCGACATCAATCTGGAGATCGAGAGCAAGAAGATCGTGGTGATCTGCGGGCCCTCGGGGTCCGGAAAGTCCACGCTCATCCGTTGCATCAACCACCTCGAGCAGCATGATTCCGGACAAATCCACGTCAACGGACTGGAGCTCACCCGTCGTGCTGCGGACGTGGAGAAGGTTCGACGCCAGCTGGGAATGGTCTTTCAAAGCTTCAACCTGTTCCCGCACATGACGGTGCTGGACAACTGCACCTTCGCGCTCAAGTTGGCACTCGGCACGCCTGCCAAAGCGGCAGAGGGCATTGCGCGGGCGTACCTCGAGAAAGTCAATGTCCTCGAGCAGGCTGGCAAGTACCCGATGCAGCTTTCGGGCGGTCAGCAGCAGCGCGTGGCCATCGCACGGGCCCTGTGCCTCGAGCCTCGAATCATGCTGTTCGACGAGCCGACCTCGGCATTGGATCCCGAGTCGGTCGGTGCGGTGCTGCGCATCATGGAGAGYCTTGCCGCCAGCGGAATCACCATGGTCTGCGTGACGCATGAGATGGGTTTCGCCCGACGTGTCGCCGATCGCTGCGTGTTCATGGAAAAAGGTGAAATCGTGGAACATGCGCCTGCAGAACGATTCTTCACCTCGCCAAAAAGCGAGCGCCTGAAGGCGTTCCTCGACCAGGTGTTGTAGCAACACCGCTCGACCTTGGGCTCAGCGATGCGGCGCGCGAACTCGGCGTGGACCAGCGCCACCAGGGCGCGCAACGCGTCAGTGCGCGTGACCTCAGTTGACAGCCACCGGCTCCGGGAAAGTCCAGGCCCCGGAGAGGATTTCGGCGCGCGGGCGATACAGGCGCACGGTGTAGTTCCAACCCGGTGTGGTCGGCAGGCAATTGGCGACCTTGCCGTC
This sequence comes from Variovorax sp. M-6, assembly GCF_052114385.1. Classification (NCBI taxonomy): domain Bacteria; kingdom Pseudomonadati; phylum Pseudomonadota; class Betaproteobacteria; order Burkholderiales; family Comamonadaceae; genus Variovorax; species Variovorax sp. M-6. Next base: position 400,145 of record NZ_JBFREQ010000001.1, read on the forward strand.
GCAGCCGCCGAACTGAATCGTGATGGAGCCATCCCCGCCTTTCTTGGCAGTCAGGTTGTTGAGCGTGTAGGCGTCGGCGGCGTTCTTTTCGTAGAAGCCCTGGGCGTTGTAGACGCTCACCGACCAGAAGTCGTCCACGGGCACATCCTTGGCGACCAGGCGATAGACGGTCTTGCCGTCATTACCGGCCGGCGTGATGTTGAGATAGGTCGCGTCCTTGTCCGGGTTGCCGCCCCACGCTGCCGCCGCACCGACCAGGCGGCGCACCGGGTCGACCTCGTCCTTGGTTCCGAATGCCTTCTTGAAATCAGGAATGGTCGTGGAGAGAACCAGCAAGGCCTCGCGCACCTTCTTCTGGCTCACCGGGTCCCAGTTCGAGCTGGCGCTGGTGTAGCGAGAAAAGCTGGACGAGGAGAGCGTCAGTGTTTGGGCTGAGCGTGTCAATGGCACCTTGGTGCAACGGTGTGCCCGGGAGGGGCGAGGAAGCCGGTGACGCGATGACCGGGCACGAAACGGCGTCAGAATGCTCCCGCAACAAGGAGCATTCATGCAGTCAGGTATCAAGCAAGCCGCGTTGTGGGCGTTGGGCATGTCGCTCTTCGCGGTGGAACCCGGACCGGGGCACGCCGCGGCCGCAGTCGATGTCCGGGCCATCACGAAAGAGGCGTACATCTACGCCTTCCCGATGCTGGAGAGCTACAACACCATGTACAAGCAGCTCGCGAATCCGGCTGGGCGCGAGTACGTCGGCGGCTTCGGCAAGTTCCGGCACTATGCCGAGGCGTTCACGCCCGACAACAAGGACATCGTCACGCCGAACAACGACACCCCCTATTCCTGGGCGTGGCTGGACTTGCGGGCCGAGCCCTGGGTGGTGAGCGTGCCGGCGGTGGCCGGCAATCGGTACTACGTGCAGCAGTGGATTGACTTGTTCACTCAGAATTTTGCCTACATTGGTTCGCGCGCGACCGGCAATGGGGCCGGCAACTATCTATTCGCGGGCCCTCGATGGAATGGCGTGGTGCCCGCGGGCATCGACAAGGTGTTTCGCTCCGAAACCGACATCATCCTCACTCTGACGCGCACCGCACTCAATGGTCCCGGCGACGTCGATGCAGTGAAAGCCGTCCAAGCGGGCATGCAACTGCGGCCGCTCAGTGCTTTCGCGAACACGGCGGCGCCATCACCATGGCCGTCCATCGTTTTGCCGCCGTATGACGTCGCCAAGGCTCGCTCGCACGACTTCATCAGCTATCTGAACTTCCTGCTGCAGTTCGCTCAACCGCCGCACCCGAGCGAGGCCGAGTTGATGAAGCGCTTTGCGTCCATGGGTATCGGCCCAGGCCTGCCGTTCGATGCGTCGAAGCTTCCACCTGCGACGCTCGCAGCCATCGACGAAGGCGTGCAGGACGCCAAGGCGGCGCTCGCCGAAAAGTCGAAGGTCACGCTGTCGTCCAATGGCATCTTCGGTTCGCGCGAGGAGCTGAAAAACGACTACCTCGTGCGCGCCGTGGCCGCTGAGAAGGGGCTCTACGGCAACTCGCTGGCGGAGGCCTGGTACGGCGGCTACGTGGGTGACGGCAGCAAGCTATCGACCGTGCATTTCGCGCCAGGCCAGTTGCCGCCAGCGAAGTTCTTCTGGTCGATGACGCTGTACACGCTGCCGGACAGACTGCTCTATGCCAACCCGCTCAAGCGCTATTCCATCGGCGACCGCACCGAGGGGCTCAAGCGCGATGCAGACGGTGGCCTGACACTGTACCTCGGGCACGCATCACCCGGCGCCAACAAGGAGTCGAACTGGCTGCCCACACCGGAGGGGCGCTATAGCGCTATCGGGCGGATCTACGGGCCGAGCGAGGCCGCGATGAACGGCACTTGGAAGCTCCCGCCGCTTACCCCAACCGCAAACTAGAACGACCGCTATCGAGGTAGGACCTAGGTCGTGTCCAGCGGACTGGCTGCCCCGCTCGCTGCCGCCTTTGGCAGGAGCATGTTCAGAATATCCCGCATCACCCAGCGTACTACTCAGGTTCTGCGGGGGGACATTCCGTTAGGCTCCGCATCTACTTCTACCCCTCCTATGCATATCGAAGAACGCATCCGCATCGCAGTCCCGCCCACGGTCATCGACCACATCTGGAGCGAGGTCGACCGATGGCATCTTTGGGACCCGGACACAAAGCAAGCCCGGCTCCATGGGCCATTCGCAGTTGGGACCAGGGGCCGGATCGTTCCGAGCAAGGGCATGGGCGTGCCGATGGCTGTCACGGAGCGTACCGAGGGCCGATCGTTCACTGTAGAGGGCTACATCCCCCTGTTCCGCATGCACTTCGAGCACACGGTGTCTCCGGTCGCAGGGGGTTCAGAAGTGGCTCACCGCGTATGGTTCACCGGTGCCCTTGCCTTTCTGTTCGGGCCAGGCGTTGCAAAGCAACTTCGCGAAGGGCTTCCTCGAACCATGCAGTCACTCAAGGCATATGCCGAGCAACGTCACAAACCTCTCGACAGCGACGCCTGAGTCCCCGCTCGATCTGACTCGCAGCTTCAGGCGCCCCTTTTCATTCTGAGCCTCGCTATGGGGTCGCCATTCGAACGCCGACGCTAGACCGCCGCCACCTCCACCGCCCCCTTCTTCGCCGCCTCGGTGAAGCGCTCGTGGTCGGCCCGGGTCTGGGCCGCATAGGCGGTGGCGAAATCCACCAGCGCATCGTCGAACACATCCGACTTGCCGAGGTAGCCGCTGATCATCGCCGCGTCGCCCGACTTGGCATGCGCCAGGGCCAGCGCCCAGCCGCAAAGCCTGCAGTACTCGATGAAGCCACCCGGCGTGGTCTCGCCCGGCTCGAGGTCGATGCCGCCCTTCATGTCGCGCAGCTGCCGGATGTAGAAGTGCACGCCGTCGATCTCGCCCCAGCCCAGGAAGATGTCGGGCGAGCCCTGGATCAGCCGCTGCCCTCGCACGACGCGTTCGCCATGGTTGGCCGGATCATCGGCCGCGACAGGGCCGCCCGCATAGGCCGCCAGCACCGAGGGCTGCGCCTCCTTGAACTGCAGGAACAGCGGGTCGTCCTCATCGCGTCCCTGCATCAGCACCATCCAGCAGCGGGTGCCGACGCTGCCCACGCCGACCACCTTCTGCGCTGCGTCGACCACCCGGTAGCGCGACAGCAAAAGCCGGCGTTCGGGCGCCAGCGAGTCGAGGTAGTGGGCCAGGCAATGGCCGATCGCTTCCTCTATCGGACGGCCCATCGAGGTCAGGCGCGAGCGCACGATGAAGGGATGCTGCTCGACGATCCGGTGCTGGTCGTCCACCAGGTCGGTCATCTTGTCGAGCACCTGCATGTGGGTGCGCTTGCGCGCCTTCTCGAGCACCGCGCCCGCGCTCGAACGCAGGGCCGGCGGCAGCGATTCGATCAATCGGTCGCTGTGGATGGTGTCGTACCAGGTCTCCAGCTGCCCCATGCCGGCGTAGCGCCGCATGCGCAGGCGGTAGCTCTCCACCGCGGCGCGCGCCGCGGCCTCGCGCTCGGATTTGTCGCCGCCCAGGTGGTGGCAGGCCACGAAGGCGCTGGCCGCCAGCCGCTTGACGTCCCATTCCCAGGGCCCGGGCTGGGTCTCGTCGAAATCGTTGATGGCGAACACCAGTTGCCGCTCGGCGGACGCGAAGACGCCGAAGTTCGCCACATGCATGTCGCCGCAGGCCTGCACCTGGAGCCCGGTGGTCGGACTCGGCGCCAGGTCGGCCGCCATCACCGCCGCCGAGCCGCGCAGGAAGGCGAACGGCGACTGCAGCATGCGCGCGTGCCGCACCGGCACCAGCTGCTGGAGGCGGGTGGTCGCCTGCGCTTTCAGGATGGCCACCGGGTCGACCTGCGGCATGCGCTCGAAAGCGCCATGGCTGGCCCGGGGAACGCGTTCGCGCAAGGCCTTGCCGGCGGCCATGCGCTCCTCGACGGTCGGCCTCGGGGCCGTGAACGCGCTGGCCAACGCCTGCGCTCGCAACGTCGTGTCCTCGTTTTCGGGTTCGTCTCTCTCGGCACGCGCCATTCTTCTCTCCGGTGGGGCTTCGCCGCACATCATGCCGGAACCCGCGCCGTCCCGGCACGGCTGGAAACTCAATGCGCGACGCGCTGCCGCCAGTCCCGCGGCGCGCAGCCGAAGCGATCGCGGAACGCCCGGCTGAAGTGCGCGGCATCGCTGAAGCCGCGGCCATAGGCGATCTCGCCGACCGTGCGCCCGGCCGCGCGCGGGTCCAGCAGGTCGCGGCTGCAGGCCTCGAGCCGGCGCTCCCAGATGTACTGCGCCGGCGTCACCGGCTCGCTCTTGAACACCCGGTGGACCTGGCTCACCGAGAGGCCGAGGCCCGCCGCCAGCGTGCCGACCGACAGCGCTGGATCGCCCAGATGCTCGTCGATGCGCCGCTTGATGCGCGCGAGATGGAAGGCCGTCAGGTTGCTCAGCCCCGGAGAGCGCGCGGCCGGCAGCGTCTGCAGGCCGGCCACCAGGATGTTGAGCACGCCATTGGCGACCGCCAGCGCCGAGGCCGGCTGCAGCGCGTCGATGTCCTCGTGCAGCGTGCGGATCATGCCCAGCAGCAGGTGGCCGGCGCCCTCGCGGCCGGACACCGTCGTGGCGGTCAGCGTCTGGGTGTCGCGCAGCTCGCTGCGCAGGCGTTCGCCGGGCAGCTTGAGCACGATCTGCTCGAAGGCGTCGTCGAACAGCAGTTCGTAGGGCCGCGTGCTGTCGTAGAGCGCGAAGTCGCCCACCGACAGCACCGCATCGCGCCCGTCCTGCCGCACCACGCCCCGGCCGCGGGCCTGGATGCCGACCAGGAAGCAGTCATCAGACGAGCGCGCGATGTGGCCGGCGGTGCGCATCACCCTCTGCGGCCCGGAGCTGACGACCGAGACGTCGAGGCTGGGCAGCGTGTGCTGGCGGATGCTGCCGTCGAAATCGCCCGCGGCGCGGTCACCCGGCACCGGATCGCAGCCGAGCTCGACATAGACGTTGCAGATCATGTCGGTCCAGTAGGCGAGCCGTTGCTCGCGCGGAACGACGGCGGTGCTGAGCAGTTGGGTCATGGGGATCCTTCCGGGAAGGTGCGGCCTGCAACGCTGGATCAAGAACGCTGCGAAATCCGGACAAGGCGTTTCCAGGCGGCGAACTTACGCTTCAAGCAACCCGCATGCCACCGCGCTAACCCGGATGCGGCGGGTTCCTTCCGTCCCTTTTGGAGTCCACCACCATGTCCAGCACAACCCATCCCCGCCTTCGCGTCGCCGCGGTGCAGGCCGCGCCCGTCTTCCTCGACCTGGACGCCACGATCGACAAGACCATCGCGCTCATGGCCGAAGCGGCCGGCCAGGGCGTGCAGCTGATCGCCTTCCCCGAGACCTGGGTGCCCGGCTACCCGTGGTGGATCTGGCTCGATTCGCCGGCCTGGGGCATGCAGTTCGTGCAGCGCTACCACGACAACGCGCTGGTGGTCGGCTCGGCCGAGTTCGACCGCATCCGCGAGGCCGCGCGCAAGCACCGCATCTGGGTCTCGCTCGGCTACAGCGAGAAGGCGGCGGGCAGCCTGTACATCGCCCAGGCGCTGATCGACGACCAGGGCCACACGCTGCAGACCCGACGCAAGCTCAAGCCCACCCACGTCGAGCGCACCGTGTTCGGCGAAGGCGACGGCTCGGACCTCAGCGTGGTCGAGACAGCGATCGGCAACATCGGCTCGCTGTCGTGCTGGGAGCACCTGCAACCGCTCAGCAAGTACGCGATGTACTCGCAGAACGAGCAGATCCACTGCGGCGCCTGGCCCAGCTTCTCGCTCTACCGCGGCGGCGCCTACGCGCTCGGCGCCGAAGTCAACAACGCGGCCAGCCAGGTGTATGCGGCCGAGGGCCAGTGCTTCGTGGTCGCGCCCTGCGCCACGGTCTCGAAAGCGATGCACGAGATGCTGTGCACCGATGCCGCCAAGCAGCAGATGCTGCTGGTCGGCGGCGGCTTTGCGCGCATCTACGGCCCCGACGGATCGCCGCTGGGCAAGAACCTGGCCGAGGACGAGGAGGGGCTGGTGGTGGCCGAATTCGACCTCGGCATGATCTCGCTGGCCAAGGCGGCCGGCGATCCGGCGGGCCACTATGCGCGGCCCGACGTCACGCAGCTGCTGTTCAACAAGACGCGGCGCGCGCCGGTGGTGCTGCAGCGCCAGGCCGAACCCGAGGCCGCCGGACCCGAGGCCGTGGCAGCCACGGCAGAGCCTGCCGCGGCCATCGCGCGCCAGTCGGCCACGGCCTGACTGGCGGCGTCGGCGCTCAGCCCGCGGCGGCCGGCACGCCGCGCACGATCGCCTCGCGCAGCGCCGTGGGGATCTCGAGCGCGCGGTGGCTCTCGAGCGAGGTCGTCACCAGCACCTGGCGCATCTGCATGCGGAGTTCGCCCGCCATGTCGACGCACTGCAGCGCCAGGGTCAGCGAGCGTGTGCCCAGGCGCTCGACCGCAAGCGCCAGCGTCACGCGGTCGCCGAAGCGGCTCACCGCGCGGAAGTCGGCCTCCAGCCGAACCGTCGGCAGGCCGATGCGCTGCTGCACGATCAGCCGCTGGTAGCCGATGCCCAGCGCGTCGACCCAGTCCTCGACCAGGCCGTTGAACATCACGAAGTACTGCGGATAGAAGACGATGCCCGCGGGATCGCAATCGGAGAAGCGGATCAGCCGCTCGCGGCGGAACGCGCCGGCGGGTGCCGCGCTCACGACGGCTCCTCGCCGGCGGCCTCGTTGCGCATCACGTGCACCCGCAGCTGCCCCAGCTGGCTGTGCAGCTGGCGCACCGTCTTCATGTCGAGCCCCGAGAACATCTCGAGGATCCATTGCTCGTGCTCGCTGGCCATGGCCTCGAAACTGCGGCGGCCCTTGGGCGTGAGGCTCACGATCCAGGCCCGGCGGTCGTCCGGGCTGGCGGTGCGCGAGACCACACCTTCTCGCTCGAGTTCGTCGGTGAGGCCGGTCACGTTGCCGCCGGTGACCATCAGGTAGCGCGACAGCACGCGCATCTTGAGGCCGTCCTTGTAGCGGTAGAGCTGCGCCATGTAGTCGAAGCGCGCCAGCGTGATGTCGAAGCGCTCGCGCAGCCGCTTGCGGATCTCGGCCTCGATCTGCGTGGTGCTGGCCAGCATGCGCAGCCAGAGCTTGAGCACGGCGTGGTCGTCGTTGCCCGCGCGGGCTTCGTGGCCCAGTTCCTCGGCGTCGCTGAGCACCGCGTGCGAGGGGTCGTTGGTGCTGTCGATCATGTCACTTCTCCTCCCGACACCGAGATCGACTGGCCGGTGACCGAAGCCGCACCCTCGCCGCACAGCCAGCGCACCGCATCGGCCACCTCGGCCGGCTGCACGATGCGGCGCTGCGGATTGACGCCCGCGAATTCCGCCAGCGCATCGGCCTCGCTGCGGCCGGTCTTGCCGACCACGTTGGCGACGCTGTTGCGCAGGATGTCGGTGTCGGTATAGCCCGGGCAGACCGCATTCACCGTGATGCCCTTGCGCGCCACTTCGAGCGCCAGCGAGCGCGTGAGCCCGATCACGCCGTGCTTGGCCGCCGTGTAGGCCGCCACATAGGCGTAGCCCTTCTGACCCGCGGTGCTCGCGATGTTCACGATGCGGCCCCAGCCGAGCTCGAGCATGTCGGGCAGCGCGGCCTGGGCACACAGGAAGCTGCCCGTGAGGTTGACCCCCAGCATGCGCTGCCAGAGCTCGACCGAGGTCTTGAGGAAAGGCGCGCTCTCGGCCTGGCCCGCGTTGTTGACCAGGATGGCGACCGGGCCCGACGCGGCGCGCAGGGCCTCGAAGGCGGCGCGCACCGAGTCGGCGTCGCCGACGTCGGCCACCGCCACGGCGTGCCCCGTGCCCGGCAGCTCGCGCTGCACACGCTCCAGCGCGGCGCGATCGCGGCCGATCAGGGTGAGGCGGGCGCCCTCGGCCGCCAACGTGCGCGCAATCTCGGCGCCGATCCCGCGGGCGGCGCCGGTCACGACCGCGTGGCGCCCATTCAGTGCATTCTTCATGGCTGGATAAATCGTTGACAACTAAACATTTTAACCGCCGATGCTTTTCAGCGCATCGAGCGGCCGCCGTTGAGGTCGAGCGTCGCGCCCGTCGTGAAGGCGCCCGCCGCCGAAGCGAGGTACACCACGGCCGCCGCCACTTCCTGCGCCTCGCCGAAGCGGCCGAGCGGGATGCTGCGCAGCAACGCCTGCTGGCGCTCGGAGTCCATGGCGTCGAGCAGCGGGCTGCGGATCGCCGCCGGAGCGATCGCGTTGACCGTCACGCCGTCGGCCGCCAGTTCCTGTGCGAACGAGCGCGTCAGCGCGATCAAGGCCGCCTTGGAGGCCGCGTAGTGAACGCCGGTCGCGGCGCTGGCCTGCTGGCCCGCGATCGAACCCAGGTTGATGATGCGTCCCGAGCCCCGGCCGCGCATGTGGCGTCCGGCAATGCGGCAGCCGAAGAAGCTGCCGCGCAGGTTCACCGCCATGACCTCGTCCCACTCGCCGGCCGTGATGTCCCAGAGCGAAGTGGACGGCGTCAAGGCGGCGTTGTTGACCATCACGTCGACCGCGCCGAAGCGCTGCACCGCGCCCTCGAAGCAGCGCGCGAAGGCGGCCTCGTCGCGCACGTCGAGCGCCATCGAGACGCCCGCGTGGCCGGCGTCCCGCAGGCTCGCCGCCACGGCATCGACGCCCGCGCCGTCGATATCGGCGAGCGCCACGCGGGCGCCGGCCTCGGCCAGCCCGCGCGCGATCGCGGCCCCGAGGCCCTGCCCTGCGCCGGTGACGAAAGCCGTGCGACCGTCCAGGGAGAACATCGCTCAGCCCCTGGCCCGCGCGGCCGGACCCCGGTCCCAGGTGGCGGCCGACACGCCGCGCTCGCGCAGCTTGTACTTCTGGACCTTGCCGTTCTCGGTGCGCGGCAGGTCGTCCAGCAGATCGACGTAGCGGGGCACGGCGAAGTAAGGCAGGCGCGCTTCGCAAAAGCGCATGAGCTCGTCGGGATCGATGCGGCTGCCGGCCCGGGCCACCAGCGCCGCCATCACCTCGTCCTCCGCCAGTTCGGAGTGCACCGGGTAGACCGCGCAGGCGGCCACGCACGGATGGCTCAGCAGCACCTGCTCGACCTCGAAGGAGGAGATGTTCTCGCCGCGGCGCCGGATCGCGTCCTTGATGCGGTCGACGAAGCGGAAGGCGCCGTCGGCATCGCGCAGCACGCGGTCGCCGGTATGGAACCACAGGTTGCGCCAGGCCTCGACGGTCTTCTGCGGCATGTTGAAGTAGCCGCTCGCGAAGGCGTAGGGCTCGTCGGCGCGCAGCAGCAGTTCGCCGGCCTCGCCCGGCGGCAACTCGGCATCGTCCTCGTCGGCGACCCGCGCCTGGAAGCCCGGCCGCAGCCAGCCCATCACGCCGCCGCGCGGCGAATCGGGGGCGGTGGCGATCGCGAAGTTGGTCTCGGTCGAGCCGTAGCCTTCGAGCAGCCGCACGCCGGTGCGCGCCAGGAAGGCCTGGCCCGCCGCCGCCGGCACGCCCGGGCCGAGTCCGGTGCGAACCCGGTGCGCTCGTTCGCCGGGCCCTTCGGGCTGGGCGAGCAGGATCGGCACCATGGCGCCGAGCAGGTAGACCACGGTGGCGCCGCAGGCCCGCATCGAAGGCCAGAAGCCCGAGGCCGAGAAGCGCGATTCGAACACCACCTCCGCGCCCGTGAGCGCGGCCTGCGCGAAGGTGTTGAGCGCATTGATGTGGAACAGCGGCAGCGTGGTGCACAGCACGTCGTCGGCGCCGACGCCGAGCACCTCGGCACTGTTCACGCCCCACCAGAAATACTGGGCATGCGGGCAGATCACGCCCTTGGCCGGGCCGGTCGTGCCGGAGGTGTAGAGGATCGCGAGCGGGTCGCCGGGCCGGACGTCCGCCGGCGCGATCGCCTCGCCGCCGAGCGGGTACGGCACGAGCCGAATGCCCGCGGGCGGCTGCCATGCGGCGTGGACTTCACCGATGACCCAGATCTCGCGCAGCGCGGTGCGACCGAGGTCCGCGGTCTGCAGACGCTCCAGCCAGTCCGCCTCGATCACGAGCAGCTTCGCCTCGCTGTTGGCGAGGAAGTATTCGATCTGCGGACCCATCGACGCCGTGTTGACCGGCACCGCCACGGCGCCGAGCCAGCCGGCGCCGAGAAAGGCCTCGAGGAACTCGATGCGGTTGCCGCACATCAGGGCCACGCGATCGCCGCGCGCCACGCCCGATTGCGCCAGGGCTGCGGCGCGCGTCGCAGCGGCTGCGGCCGCATCGGCATGCGACCACGCGCGGCCCGCCACCCGCAGCAGCGGACGCCGGGCGAACAACGCCGACTGGCGTTGCAGCATTGCGGGCAGCGTGCGCAGCGCGGCGGGCAGCGCGCGGACCTCAGTCGTCATCGTGGGTGCCTCCGCCGAGGTAGGTGGCCTGCACTCGCGGATCGCTCTCGAGCTGCGCCGAGGGCCCCGACAGCGCGATCTCGCCGGTCTCAAGCACGTAGCCATGGTCGGAACTCTCGAGCGCGGCGCGCGCGTTCTGCTCCACCAGCAGGATCGAGACGCCGTCCTCGCGCAGCTTGCGCACGATCGTGAGGATGTCGCGCACGATCAGCGGCGCCAGGCCCAGGCTGGGCTCGTCGAGCATCAGCAGGCGCGGCGCCGACATCAGTGCGCGGCCGACCGCGAGCATCTGCCGCTCGCCGCCCGACAAGGTGTCGGCGCGCTGCGCACGCCGCTCGGCCAGCCGCGGAAAACGGTCGTAGACCGATTGCAGCTGGCGCTTCAGCGCGTCGCTGCGCAGCCGCCTGGAAAAGGCGCCGAGCTGCAGGTTGTCGAGCACGCTGAGCTCGCCGAAGAGCTCGCGCTTCTCGGGCACCAGGCACAGGCCTCGCTCGACGCGGGCCTCGACGTCGAGGCCGTGCAGGTCCTCGCCTTCGAAGCGCAAGATGCCCTGGCTGGGCAGCAGGCCCATCGCGGCGGCCAGCAGCGTGGTCTTGCCGGCACCGTTCGGGCCGATCACGGAAATGATCTGGCCGTGTTCCAGGTTGAGCGAGACGCCGCGCACGGCGTCGACCTGCCCGTACGAAACATGCAAGTCCCCGATCTCGAGCATCGCGGTCATACGACGCTCCCCAGGTACGCCGCCTGCACCCGCTCGTCCGCGCGCACTGCCGAGGGCACGCCCTCGACCAGCTTGGAGCCGAAGTTCATCACCACCAGCCGATCCACCAGTTTCATCACGAAGTCCATGTCATGTTCGACGATCAGGATGGTCACGCCCTCGTCGCGCAGCTTGCGCAGCAGGTCGCCGAGCGCCATCTTCTCCTTGCGCCTGAGGCCGGCGGCGGGCTCGTCGAGCACCAGCAGCACCGGGTCGGCGGCGAGCGCCCGCGCGATCTCCAGGATGCGCTGCGTGCCCAGCGGCAGGCTGCCGGCGAGCTTGTGCGCGCGGTCGCCGAGGCCGATGCGGTCGAGCTGGCGCTGCGCCTCCTGCAGGATCTGGCGCTCCTCGGTGCGGTCCAGCCGCAGTCCGGCCTTGAGCACGCCCGAGGTGGTGCGCGAGTGGGCACCGAGCGCGACGTTGTCGAGCAGGCTCATGTGCGGGCGCAGCTTCACGTGCTGGAAGGTGCGCGCCAGCCCGAGCCGCGCCACCTTGCGCTGCGGCAGGCCCGCGATGTCCTGGCCCAGGAAGCGCACCTGGCCCGCGGTCATCGGCAGCGTGCAGGTCAGCAGGTTGAACATGGTCGACTTGCCGGCGCCGTTGGGCCCGATGAGGCCGACGATCTCGCCCGCCTTGACATCGAAGCTCACGTCGTTGACCGCGACCAGGCCGCCGAAGCGCTTGACCGCGCCGGTCACCGAGAGGATCGGCGAGCCGCGGTCGGGCAGGCTGCGATGCGGCAGAGGCTCGACCGGCACCGCGGGCTCGCGCGAGGGCGCCGCGGCGAAACGGCCGCGGGTCCAGCGGCGCACGAAGCCCATCAGGCCGCCGCGCGCGAAGTGCAGCAGCAGGATGAAGAGCGTCGCGAACGCCACCGCCTCGAGCTGGCCGGCGCGCTGCGTGAGCATCGGCAGCACGTCTTGCAGGCCGTTCTTGAGGATCAGCACCAGGGCCGAGCCGACCAGCGCGCCCGCGAGCTGCCCGAGACCGCCGGCCACCGCCATCAGCAGGTACTCGATGCTGGCGCGCACGTCGAAGGGCGACGGACTCACGAAGCGGTTCATGTGCGCATAGAGCCAGCCCGCGAGGCCGGCGAACAGCGCCGCCGTGACGAACAGCGAGAGCCGCACGCGGTAGGCGTCCGCGCCCACGCTGGCGAGCAGGGTCGCGCCGCCGCGCAGGCTGCGGATGGCACGGCCCGGCCGCGACTGCAGCAGGTTGTGGCTGAACAGGAAGGCCAGCCCGACCAGCGCCCAGATCAGGTAGTAGATGGCGCGCGGGTCGGCCAGCGACCATGTCCCGATCGTCAGCGGCGGGATGTTCGACAGCCCCGTGTGCCGTCCCAGCGCATCGACGTTGCCGAACAGCATCGCGATCGACAGCCCCCAGGCGATGGTGCTGAGCGGCAGGAAGTGGCCGCCCAGGCGCAGCGTGAGCATGCCGATGGCGAGCGCCGAGAGCCCGGTCAGCAGCAGCGCGAACAGCAGTCCGAGCCACGGCGACAAGCCTTGGGCGGTGGTCAGCCATGCGGTCGCATAGGCCGCGATGCCGACGAAGGCCGCCTGCCCGAACGAGGTGGCGCCGCCGATGCCGGTCAGCATCACCAGGCCGAGTGCGACCAGCGCACCGATGCCGATGTCGTTGAGCAGCGAGACCGTGAAGTTGCCGGCGAGCATCGGCGCGACGGCCAATGCGACGACCACCAGGCCGATCCAGAAGTTGCGGGTCCGAACGAGGCTCATTGGTCCACCTCGTCTTCTTCCTCTTCCGAATGCACGCTCATGAAGGAGCGCAGCATCAGCACCGGGATCAGCAGGCTGAACACGATCACATCCTTCAGCGCGCCGCTCCAGAACGAGGCGAAGCTCTCGACCACGCCGACCGCGAGCGCGCCGATGGCGGTCATCGGGTAGCTCACGAGGCCGCCGATGATCGCAGCCACGAAGGCCTTGAGGCCGATGATGAAACCGGAGTCGTAGTACATGGTGGTCACGGGTGCGATCAGCACCCCGATCAGGCCGGCCAGCAGCGAGGCGCTGCCATAGGCCAGCAAGGCGGTGCGCGCCGGCCGGATGCCGACCAGCCGCGCACCGACGCGGTTGACCGCGGTGGCGCGCAGCGCCTTGCCCGCCACCGTGCGCTCGAACACCAGGAAGAACAGGCCACTCAGCACGATCGCCGCGCCGACCATCAGCACCACCTGCCCGCTGACGGAGAAGCCGTCGCCGAGCGCGATGCTGCCGCCGGCGAGCGGCTGGGTGCGCGAGCCCTCAGGGCCGAAGAACAGCAGGCCGAGGCCCGACAGCAGGAAGTGCAGCGCCAGCGAGACGATCAGGAGCACCAGCACCGAGGCGTCGGCGATCGGCTGGAACACCACCCGCGCCAAGAGCGGCGCGATCGGCACCACCAGCAGCACGGTGACCGCGATCTGCACGGCCGCCGGCATGCCCGCCCGCGCGGTCGCCCAGGCCAGCAGGCAGGGCAGCAGCGGCAGCACGCCCCAGGCCAGGATCGCCTTGGGCACCTTGCGGCCTTCGCCGCGCCGCAGCAGGCTGCCGACCTCGGTCAGCACCGCGAGCGCGGCCAGCACCATGACCAGTCCGATCGTCGGCGGCAGCCGGCCGGTCTCGAAGGCCGCCAGCGTCAGCGCCGCGAAGGCCGCGATGTCGCCGAAGGGCACGAACACCACCCGCGTGACGGAAAAAATCAGCACCAGCCCGAGCCCTGCGAGCAGATAGACCGCGCCATTGGCGAGCCCGTCGATGCCCAGGATGAGCGCCACGTCCCATGTCATTGAAATGCCCTTCGCATGATCGTCCTGAAGTTCCGAAGTGAGAGTTGAAAAACCGATTCAGAGCGTGTGCAGCGGATCAGGCCGCCGCCGGGCCGCTCCCAAGGCGGCCTGCGGCCCCCTCGGGGGGCAGCGACCCACACGCAGTGGGGGAGCGTGGGGGCCACATTCAGGGGGCGAGTCTCCATTGGCCGTTGTCGAGCTTGACGATCACGCGGGCGCGCTCGTCCACGCCATAGAGATTGCCCGGCTTGAAGTTGTAGACGCCGTGCGTGCCCACCACTTCCTTGGTGCTGGCGATCGCGTCGCGCAGCGACAGCCGGAACTCGGGCGTGCCGGGCTCGCCCTTGGCGCGCGCCGCGGCGTCGGTGAACACCAGCCAGCCGTCGAAGGAATAGGCCGAGAAGGCATCGCTGGTCGGCGCGTTGTTCACCTTCTGGAAGGCGGCGCGGAAATCCATGGCGATCTTCTTGGTCGGGTAGTTGTCAGGCAGTTGCTCGGCGACGATCACCGGCCCGGTGGGCATCAGCGCGTTCTGGCCCGAGGCACCGACCACCCGCACGAAGTCGGGGTTGATCAGGCCGTGCTGGCCGTACACCGGCCCCTTGAAGCCGCGCTCGGTCAGCGCCAGGAAAGGCAGCGCGCCCGGCGTGCCGGCGCCGCCGGTCATGACCGCATCGGGTTTCATCGCGACCAGCTTGAGCACCTGGCCGGTGACCGACGCATCGGCGCGCGCATAGCGCTCGTTGCCCAGCACCTTGATGCCGGCCTCGGGCGCCGACTTCATCAGCGCGTTGTAGACCAGGTCGCCCCAGGCGTCGGAGAAGCCGATGTAGCCCACCGTCTTGACGCCGTCCTTCTTCATGCGCTGGACCACCGCGTCGATCATGAGCTGGGTCGGCTGCGCGACCGTGAACACCCAGGCGTTCTCGGCGGCGTCGAGCTGGATCGGCGTCAGGCCGATCATCGGCACCTTGGCGTCGCGGCCCACCTGCGCCATCGCGATCGCGGCCGGCACGCCCGAGGTGCCCATCAGCACGTCGACCTTGTCCTCCTCGACCAGCTTGCGCGCGTTGCGCCCCGCGGTGGTCGGGTCGGAGCCGTCGTCGAGCACGATCAGCTGGATCTTGCGGCCGTTGACCTCCGGCTTGTAGGCCAGCGCGGCCTGCATGCCCTTGGCGTAGGGCACGCCGAGCGAGGAGTTGGGGCCGGAGAGCGAAACGCTCAGGCCGACCTTGAGGTCGGCCGCGAACGCCGCTGCCGTGAGGCCGAAGCCCAGCGCGGCCGCCAGTGCGCTGCGGGTCAAGGTCTGCATCAAGCTCTTCATGTCGGGGCTCCTGGTGGGTGGAATGGATGAGCGGATCGCTCAGATGAACAACTGGATCGCCGGCAGCGCACGCCCGGCATTGAGAAGGTCGACGCGCTTCTGCCGGATCGCCCAGCCGGAGGGCGTGCGCAGGAGCAGATGGCGACAGGTGCCGGCCAGCAGTTGCTGCTGCTCGCCGCGTGACTCGACATAGATGAAGGGCGTGCTGAGCGATACCTCGCCGGCGACCTCGTCCTCTTGTTCGATGCGCGATCGCTGAAGCACGTGCTGGCAATGGCTGGCCGGGTGCTGCGAATGCGCGCGCGGGTTCTTGAGGCGCTCGATGCGCAGCTGCAGCAGCAGCCGGTCCTCGTAGGCGATCGAGTTGTGCGAGAAGGGGTCGGCCTGCGCCGCGCCCAGCAGCGGCACCCAGTAGTGGCCGTCCTCGGCGAACAGCGCCAGCCAGTCGTCGAAGCGGCCGGCGTCGAGCAGCGCGGCCTCGGCGGCGACGAAGTTCTCCGGGGCCATCACGCCGCCGTCTCCGTGCCGGCCGTCATGAACTTCGCCCAGGCGCGAAACTGGTTGCGCATCAGCAGTTCGTTGGTCCCGTTGGTGGTGATCGTCGACTGCGCCAGTTCCGAGGGATCGAAGTTGCGATGCAGGCTCACCCACTCGTTGCCCTCGGCGCGCAGGCCCTGCTGCATGCTCTCGAACAGGTGCACGTCGTCATGCGCCACCACCGACATCGGCGAGAAGACCAGGCGGTTGTAGCTCATCGCGCGCTCGAACAGCAGGTCGGGCGCGCCGGCGGCACGGAAGCTCCAGGCCTCGATCAGCGTGCGGTCGGCGGCCAGCGGCCGGATCACGCGGATCGCCTGCGGCGAGCCCTTGACCGAGAGGCTGGGGAAGAACACCGAGTTCTGCGGCGAGCGCTGCAGGATCTCGAGCGCGCGGTCGGCGCCGTGTGCATCGCGCATCGCCTGCTCGTAGTCCGGCAACTGCGCGTAGTTCGAATGGATGCTGAAGTTGACGCCCAGCACGCTGTGGCCGTTGGCGAACACGCGGCCGCCCATCCGGTCGAAGAAGTCGTAGCCCGAGCCGAAGGGCAGGATCTGCTCCATCGCCATCGGCTTGGGCGCGTCGGGCGCCCGGCCCTGCCACAGCGCATCGGCCGCCTGCGTGGCCGATTCGTGGGTCGACATCGGATGCACCGTGTCGTTGATGTTCTCGAGGTACATCTTCCAGTTGCAGTGGATGATGTTGCGCAGCACGCCGCCACCGACCGTGAGCCGGCCCTCGGGCGAGCGGTCGACCATGTTGTCGATGGCCTGCAGCACCTCGCCGAAATAGTCCTCGAAGGCCGGGCCTTGGTCGGCCAGCCGCGCGAAGACGAAGTCGCGGTACACGGCCACGTGCTTCAGCGCCGTGAGCCCCTGCCCCGACTCGCATTCCTTCAGGCGCGTGCCTTCATAGCCGCTCTTGAGCGGGATCGCCAGCGGCGCGCCGTCGAGCTTGTAGGTCCAGGCGTGGTACGGGCAGCGGAAGAACTTGCCCGTGTTGCCGCACTCGTCCGTGACCAGCCGGCTGCCCTTGTGGGCGCAGCGGTTGTAGAACACGCGCACGGCCCCATCGGGCTGGCGCACCATCATCACCGGCCGGCCGGCCAGGTCCAGCGACCAGAAGTCGCCGGCGTTCGGCACCTGGCTCGCGTGCCCCACGTAGAGCCAGGTGTTGGCGAAGAACCGCTCCTGCTCGAGCGCGAACAGCTCCTCGCTCAGGTACAGGTCGCGGTGCACGCGATCGTCCTGGACGAGCGCGCGGATCGCTTCGGGCCGGTCGCGGTAGGTGGCCATCTACGGAACCAGCTTCCACTGGCCTTTCTCGCTGCGAACGATCACCACCGCGCGCTGGTCGGAGCCATAGCGGTTGTCGGGCTTGAAGTTGTAGATGCCGTGGGTGCCGGTCAACTCCTTGGTGCTCACGATCGCGTCGCGCAGCGCGGTGCGGTAGGCCGGCGTGCCGGGCTCGCCCTTGGCGCGCGCGACGGCGTCGGCCAGCAGCAGGTAGGCGTCGTAGGTGTAGGAGGAGAAGGCGTCGTTCGGCGGCGCGCCGTTGGCCTTCTGGTAGGCGCTTCGGAAGGCCATCGAGACCTTCTTGATCGGATTGCCGTCGGGCAGCTGGTCGGCCACCAGCACCGGCCCGCTGGGCACCTGCAGGCCCTCGATGGACGCGCCGCCCACGCGCACGAAGTCGGCGTTGATCAGGCCGTGGGTGCCGTAGATCTGGCCCTTGTAGCCGCGCTCGGCCAGCGCGAGGTAGGGCAGCGCGCCCGGCGTGCCGGAGTTGCCTGCGAACACCGCGTCGGGCCGCGCCGAGATGATCTTGAGCACCTGGCCCGCCACGGATGAGTCGCTGCGTGCATAGCGCTCGTTGGCGACCACCTTGATGCCGGCGGCTTCGCCGCTCTTCACGAGCGAGTCGTAGGCGAGGTCGCCCAGCGCGTCCGAGAAGCCGATGAAGGCCACCGTCTTGACGCCCGACTTCTTCATGCGCTCGACCACCGCCGCGACCATCAGCGGGAAAGGCTGCGACACGGTCACGGTCCAGGCGCCTTCAGGGCCCGGGATCGTGACCGGCGTGGGCGAGATCAACGGCGTGTTGAGCTCACGGGCGACCGCGGCGATCGCCATCGCGCCTGGCACGCCCGAGGTGCCGATCAGTACGTCGACCTTGTCCTCGACCACCAGCTTGCGCGCGTTGCGCCCGGCGGTGGTCGGGTCGGAAGCGTCGTCGAGCACGATCAGCTCGACCTTGTGGCCCGCGAGCACGGGGTGCTCGGCGATCGCGGCGCGAATGCCCTTCTCGTAGGGAATGCCCAGTGCCGACACGGGGCCCGAGAGCGAGCTGATGAAGCCGACCTTGAGGTCGGCGGACCAGGCCTGGGCGATGCCCAGTGCGAGGAGCGTGGTGCCGGCGGCGATGCGTGCGAGTTTTTTCATTTTCACGGCACCAGTTTCCACTGGCCCTTTTCGAGTTTGACGATCACGCGCGAGCGCTCGTCCGAGCCGTAGCGTTCATCGGGCTTGAAGTTGTAGACGCTGTGCGTGCCGGCCAGCTCCTTGGTGCTGACGATCGCGTCGCGCAGCGCCACGCGGTAGGCCGGCGTGCCGGGCTCGCCCTTGGCGCGCGCGGCGGCGTCGAGGAACAGCAGCCAGGCGTCGAAGGTGTAGGCCGAGAAGGCGTCGGTCGGCGGCGCGCCGTTGGCCTTCTGGTAGGCCGCGCGGAAGTCCATCGAGACCTTGCGGATCGGGTTCGAGTCGGGGAGCTGCTCGGCCACGATCACCGGGCCGGTCGGCGCCAGCAGGCCTTCGACCGACGGGCCGCCCACGCGCACGAAGTCGGGGTTGATCAGCGCGTGCATGCCGTAGATCTGGCCCTTGTAGCCGCGCTCGGCCAGCGCCAGGTAGGGCAAGGCACCGGGCGTGCCCGAAGTGCCGGTGATCACCGCGTCGGGCTTCAGCGCGACGATCTTCAGCACCTGGCCCGTGACCGAGGAATCGGCGCGCGCATAGCGCTCGTTCGACACCACCTGGATGCCGGCCGGCTCTGCGCTCTTCTTGAGCGCGTCGTAGACCAGGTCGCCCCAGGCGTCGGAGAAGCCGATATAGCCGACCGTCTTCACGCCCGACTTCTTCATGCGCTCGACCACCGCGCTGACCATCAGCGGCGCCGGCTGCGGCAATGTGACCATCCAGGCGCCGTCGTCGCCCGGCAGGTTGGCGTTGGCGATCGAGATCAGCGGCGTCTTGGTCTCACGCGCGACCGCGGCAATCGCCAGCGCGCCGGGCGAACCCGCGGTGCCGATGATCACGTCGACCTTGTCCTCGTCGATCATCTTGCGCGCGTTGCGTGCGGCGGTCGTCGGGTCCGAGGCGTCGTCGAGCTGCACCAGCTGGATCTTGCGGCCGTTGAGCTCCGACTTGTAGGCCAGCGCGGCCTTCATGCCCTTCTCATACGGGATGCCGAGCGAGGACACGGGCCCCGACAGCGAGGTGATGAAACCCACCTTGAGGTCGGCCGCCAGCGCGCTGGCGGCGGTCAGGGCGCCGGCGGCCACAAGGCCCGCCAGTGCGCAGATTCGGGTCGAGACTTTCATGCAAACCTCCTGAGGTTGGAGCCAAACGAAGAAGAACCGAAGACGTCAAACAAGAACATGATTTATGAAATGTTTAAGTGTCAAGAATGCTAGTGAAGCTGTGGCGCGCTGACAAGGGTGGGAACGATGAGTTGCCGGCGTTGGGTGTCAAAGGGCCAGACTGCCGACACTGGTGCCACCGCACACGTACAGCACCTGCCCCGTGACGAACCCGTTCGCGGGGTCGGCGAAGAAACGCACGGCCCGTGCCACGTCGGCCGATTCGCCAAGTCGCCTGACCGGCACCGAGGCCGCGAGCGCACGCTCCTTGTCGCTGCCGGCTTCGACGACGTCGTAGAACATGTCGGTGCGGATCGGGCCCGGCGCGACCACGTTCACCGTGATGCCCTCGGGCGCGAGCTCGAGCGCCCAGGTGCGCGCCATGCCCAGCATGCCGGCCTTGGTGGCCGAGTAGCTGGTGCGCGTGGCGAGACCCAGCGCCGCGCGCGAGGACAACAGCACCACGCGGCCGAAGCGCTGCGCGCGCATCGCCGGCAGCGCGGCCTGCACCAGCTGGATGGCGCAGCCCAGGTGCAGGTCGACCAGCGCGTCGAGGTCGTCGAGCTTCACGTCGGCGATCAGCGCCGGCCGGATCACGCCGGCGTTGTGCACCACGGTGGTCACCTCGAAGCGCCGCACCAGTTCGGCCGCGGCCTGCGCGGTGGCCGCGCGATCGGCGAGATCGACCTCGATGCTGTGCAGCTTCGGATGGTCGATGTCCGCCGCTCGCCGCGCCAGCGACACCACTTCGTAGCCTTGCGCCAGCAGGTCTTCGCAGATGGCGCGGCCGATGCCGGCACTGCCGCCGGTGACGGCGGCAACCTTGGACTCGCCGGTGCCCCCCGCGACCCGGGCCGTCATGCCGAGGCTCCGATCAACGCGAGCACGCGCAGCGGACTGCCGCTGCCCTTCTCGATCTTCAGCGGCGGGCAGATCAGCACCGCGCCCGCGGGCGGCAGCAGGTCGAGGTTGCTGAGGCACTGCAGGCCGTAGCGCCCGGCCCCGTGCATGTAGTAGTGGCACGGATACGGCGGGCGCAGGTGGTAGCCCTGGCCGGCATCGGTGCCGATGGCCTCGGAGCCGAAGCCGATCACGTCGCGCTCCTCGACCAGGAAGCGCACCGCCTCGGTGCTCGGGCCCGGCGTGTGTTGGCCGGTCTCGTCGAAGTTCTGGTAGGCCTCTGGGTCCTGGCGCTTCGACCAGTCGGTGCGCATCAGCGCCCAGGCGCCCTTCGGGATGCGGCCATGGCGGCTCTCGTAGCGTTCGATGTCCGCGATGCTCAGCAGGTAGTCGTCGTCGGCCTTGACCTGTTCGGAGCAGTCGATCACGCAGGCCGGCGCCACGAAGTGCTGCACCGGAATCGTGTCGACCGAATTGTTCGGCAGGTCGCGCCCCGAGATCCAGTGGATCGGCGCATCGAAGTGCGTGCCCGTGTGCTCGCCGCAGGAGAAGTTGTTCCAGTACCAGCCCGGCCCGCGCTCGTCGTACTTCGACACCTCCTCGATGCGGAAGGGCCAGCACTGGCCCATCTCGGGCGGCAGCGCGATCTGCGGGAACTCGGGCGTGAGCGTCTGCGTGAGGTCGACCACGCGGATGCGGCCGCTGGCCATCGCGCTCACCAGGCCGCCGAGGATCTCGGCGGCGGACATCAGTTCGGTCGTGGTCGTCATTGAATCGCTCCTGCGTTCGGTTTCATTCCAGGAATACCGCGGAACCGGCTTTGCCGGGCCGCTGGTATTGCCCCCTGGAGGGGGAGCTCGCTACACGAAGTGAGCGAGATTCGGGGGTGGGTCATTTGCTCAGCCGCCTGCCGCCAACTCGCGTTCCAGGATCTTGGGGTTGTCGCGCCAGCGCTCGAGCCACTCCTGCGCCACGTCGCCGGGGTACACGTCCTCGACGCCGTCGCGCAGCGCCTTGACGATCGCATTGGCCAGCGCACCGGCGCCGAGCTTGGGCGGCGGCATGTGCTGGTTCCATTCGTCGTCGATCGGGCCCGGGAACACATTGATCACGCGGATGCCGGCCGGCCGCATCTCGGCGCGCAGGCACTGCGCGAGCGAATGGGCCGCGGCCTTCGAGGCGCTGAAGGTGCCGTGCGGCGGAAAGTTGCTGAGGGCGTAGACCGACAGCAGGTTGACCCAGGCGGTGGCGCCGGTCACGCCGTCGGCGGAGCGGCCCTTGAGCGCCGGGCCGAACTCCTGCGCCAGCCGCAGCAGGCCGAAATAGTTGATGTCCATCTCGGCCTTCGCGACATCGGTGCCGCGCCGCGCGCCGATGCCGAAGCTGCGATGCACCTCGGCGTTGTTGATCACGATGTCGACCTTGCCGCCGATCTCGCCCGCCAGCTCGGTCACCGAGCGGCCGTTGGTCAGGTCCAGCGGCACCAGCGTGACCTGCGGCAGCGCCGAGATGTCGTCGAGTCCATCGCCCATCTTCTTCCAGGGCTCCGCATGGCCGACCCAGACGATGTCGGCGCCGGCCTTGACCAGCGCACGCACGATCGCCTGGCCGACCTCGGTCTTGCCGTCGGTGACCAGCACCTTGCGGAACTTCGGATCGCTGGTCATTTCTCTCAGCATCTTGTCGTCGGCCATGTGGGCGCTCCCTTCGTTCGGAAATCCAATCAATACCGCCTGCCCCGCGCGGTCGAGCCGGGCGCCCACGCGCACCCGCGCAGGTGCCTCGCCGACCTCGCCATGCAGGTGGACCATCAGCGTCGGGCCGGCATCGAGATGCACCAGGCCCAGCCGCCAGGGCAGCCGCTCGCGGAAGAACAGGTCGTTGCTGTGGTGCAGCGTGGTGCTGCTGAGCAGCTCGCCCTCGCCGCCTTGCTCTCGCCAGTGCAGGTGCGGCGACAGGCACTTGTGGCAGGCCTCGCGCGGCGGGTACTGCACCGCGCCGCAGTCCTCGCAGGTCTGCAGTTCGAAGCGACCCTCGGCAGCGGCCGCGGTGATGCCGAGCGCCACGCGGCCGCGCGCCCAGGGCGGCAGGTTCATCTGCCGGGTGCGCAGCACCGGGTTCTTGCGCTTGGGGCGCATCAGGGGCATGGTCATGCTGGCCTTCCAAGAATGACGGCGCCCGTGCACAGGCAGCGGTCGTAGGTCACCATGCCGAAGCCCGCGACCAGGCCCAGCCGGGCGTCGGGCACGGTGCGCGGTCCGGCGCTGTCGGTCAGCTGGCGGATCGTCTCGGTCATGCCGAGGAAGCCGCCCGCCGCACCGGCCTGCCCGGCCGAGAGCTGGCCGCCGCTGGTGTTGTTGGGAAAGCTGCCGTCGTTCGTCATGGTGTGCGAGCGCACGAAGGCCGAGCCCTCGCCCTTCTCGCAGAAGCCGAGGTCCTCGAACTGCATCATCACGATCACCGGGTAGTCGTCGTAGGTCTGGACGAAGTCGATGTCGGCAGGCCCCGCGCCGGCTTGCGCATAAAGGTCGTCGCGATCGACCCGCCAACCGCCGCGCACCATCACAGGGTCTTCCGAGTAGGCGTTGTGGCGCTCGATCGCGCCGCGGATCACCGCATGCGGCAGGCCGAGATCGCGCGCGCGCTCCTCGCTCATCACCAGGAAGGCCTCGGCACCCGCGCAGGGCATCACGCAGTCGAACAGATGAATGGGGTCCGAGATCGGCCTTGCGGCGATGTACTCGTCCAGGCTCAGCGGCTTCTTGAACATCGCGTTCGGGTTCTTCAGGGCGTTGCTGCGCTGGTCGACGCAGATGCGGCCGAAGTCCTCGCGCGTGGCGCCGAAGGTGCCCATGTAGTGGGCGGTGATGAAGGCGAAGATCGAGTTCGGCCCGCCCGAGCCGTAGGGATAGGTGGCGTCGCGCGCGAAGTTGCTGAAGGCGCCCAGCGTCTGGCGAAACGAATCCACATGGTTGGTGTCGGCCGCGACGCAGGCCACGACATCGGCATCGCCGGCCTGCACCGCGCGCGCCGCGCGCCGCAGGCACATCACGCCCGAGGCGCCGCCGGTCGGCACGTGGTCGAGCCAGCGCGGCGACAGGCCCAGGTGCTGCGTCACGCCGACGGCGGTGTCGGGTGCCAGCGAGAAGCTGCTGACGCAAAGCCCGTCGATCTGTTCCTTCTTGAGGCCGCTGGCCTTCACCAGTGCTTCCATTGCCTGGCCGAGGAACCAGTGCGCGCCGAGCGTCGAATAGCGCTGGTAGGGCACGGTGACCGGCACGGCGACCGCCACGCCGTCATAGGACATCCGTCGTTTCATGATTGCCTCTTCTTCATCGCGCGCGTGTCGATGCAATGGCTTTGCCCCGGCAGCGCATGCGCCATCTCGCGCAGCTGCCCGCGCTGGATCTTCTGCGAGGCGGTGAGCGGCAGCGCATCGACGAAGGCCACGTAGCCCGGCGCCTTGTAGTAGGCCAGCTGCGCCAGCGCATGCGCGACGATGCTGGCCGCCAGTTGCTCCGGCTCGGACGCATCGGCGTCCTCGCGCATGACGATGCAGGCCAGCACCTCGTCGCCGCGCACCGCATCGGGCGTGGCGGCCACGGCGGAAGTCTTCACGGCCGGATGCTGGTTCAGCACGCTCTCGACCTCCACCGCCGAGATGTTCTCGCCGCTGCGCCGGATCACGTTCTTCTTGCGGTCGACGAAGTAGAAGTTGCCCTCGGCATCGCGGCGCACCATGTCGCCGGTATGGAACCAGCCGTCGGCCCAGGCCTCGCGCGTGGCGTCCTCGTCCTTCAGGTAGCCCGAGAAGAAATAGCGCTTCGGATCGGCACCGCTGGCCCGCACCAGCAGTTCGCCCGGCGTGCCGTCGGCGACATCGTGGCCTTCGTCGTCCACCAGGCGGATCTCGACGAAGTCCTCGCGGCGGCCGAAGCAGCTGGTGCCGACGTGCCGCGGTTCGTGGTTGGCCATCACGCAGGCGGCGGCGCCGGTCTCGGTCATGGCCCAGGCCTCGACCAGCGGAAAGCCGAAGCGGGCCTCGAACGGCGCGTGGTTCTTGCGATCCACGCCGGCGCCAAAGCCCCAGCGGATGGCGTGCTCGCGGTCCGAGGCCGATGCGGGCGCCGACAGCAGCATCGCCGGCATCACGCCGAGGTAGTGCGCGATGGTGGCGCGGCTCTCGCGCGCGCTCTGAAGCCAGCTTTTGGGATGAAAACGGTCGAGCTGCACCAGGCAGCCGCCCGCGACCAGCACCACCATGGTCGAGAACGCCATCGCGTTCACGTGGTTGAGCGGCAGCGGCGTGATGATGCGTTCGGTATCGGGCCGCACCGGGCAGAGGTCGCCGAGCTCCGCGTACCACTGGCCGGCGCGCAGGAAGTACTCGTTGCCGAGCATGCAGCCCTTGGGGCGGCCCGTGGTGCCGGAGGTGTAGAGCAGCGCGCATTCGGTCGCGAGGCCGATCGGTTCGGCGACACGCGGCGGCGGCGTCTTCGACGGCGGCACGGCGTCGACCGCATCGGGCGCCATCGTCTCGAAGGGCCGGCCGGCGGCTTCGGCGGCGGCACGCAGGTCGGCCGCGCGGTGAGGCAGCGTCACCGCCAGGCCGATCTCGCTGTGGCCGATCAGGTAGCTCAGTTCGGCCGAACGCATTTCGGCGTTGATCGGCACCACGCTCACGCCCAGCGCGTTGAGCGCAAACCAGTGGAAGAGAAAGTCCGGGCGGTTTTCGAGCAGCAGGCCGACCCGGTGGCCGTGCCCGTAGCCGGCTTTCGCGAAGGCAGCGCGCAGGCGCTCCACCCGTGCGGCGGCTTCGCCCCAGTGAATCGCCCCCGGCGCAATGCCGTAGGCCGCGGCGGTGACCGATTCGGTGAAAAGGAACTCGGCGCCGGGCGTGCGCCGGGCGCTCGCACAGAAGGCGTCGTGGACGGTGGCGTGAAGCATGGCGTCCCTAGATGAACAGCTGCACCGCAGGCAGCGCGGCGTCGCAGTTGAGCAGGTTGACGCGCTTGAGCGTCATGCGCAGCGCGCCGTCCTGCAGCGTCAGGTGATGGAAGAAGGTGCCGACGTAGAACTGCAGTTCGTCGCCCTGCGACTCCGTGTAGTGGAACTCGCTGCGCACCACGAAGCGCTGGCCCTCGAGATCGAATGCCTCGACCGTCGGCGTCTGCAGCAGGTGGTGGCAACGGCTCGGCGGCTGCTGCGAGAAGGCGCGCGGGCTCTTGAGCCGTTCGATGCGCAGCTCGCGCAGCAGCTTGTCCTCGTACAGGTGCGAGGTGTGGTTGAGTCCGTCCTCCTGGTCGGGCACCAGCGGCACCCAGTAGAAGGCGTCGTCGGTGAAGAGCGCGTTCCATTCCTCGTAGCGCTTGGCATCGAGCAGGCGCACTTCGTTCACCACGAAGTCGATCAGGTCCTGGCGGGTCACATCGGCCTGCATCACATCGTCTCCGTCATGAATTTCGCCCAGGTGCGGTACTGGTTGCGCATCGGCAGCTCGCTGGTGCCGATCGTGGTGATCTCGCCGCCCGCGGTCTCCGACGGATCGAAGTTGCGATGCAGGCTGACCCATTCGTTGCCGCTCGCGTGCAGCCCGGCCTGGATGCCGCGGTAGGCCTGCAGGTCGTCGTGGCCGACCACCGAGAACGGCGAATTGATCAGCCGGTTGTACATGGTCGTGCGCTGCAGCAGTTCGGGCGGCGCGCCCTTGAGGCGGAAGGTCCAGCTCTCGACCAGCGTCTTGTCGACCGCGATCGGCCGCACCACGCGGATCGCCTGGATCGCGCCCTTGATCGTGAGGTTGGGGTAGTACACGGTGTTGTGCCGCGCCATGCCGAGGATCTGGGCGGTGCGCTCCTCGCCGTACTTCGCCTTCATCGCATCGTCGTACGCCGGAATCGCCTTGTACTTGCTGTGGATGCTGAAGTTGACGCCCGTGAAGCTGTGGCCGTTGTCGTAGGTGCGCACGCCCATGTCCTCGAAGAACTTGTAGTCGGACATGAAAGGCACGAACTGCTCGATGGCCATCGGCTTCGGCTCGTCGGCGGGCTTGTCGGCCCACATGTTCTTGGCGGTGCCGGCAGAGGATTCGTGCGCCACCATCGGATGCATGGTGTCGTTGAGGTTCTCGACGAACATCTTCCAGTTGCACTGGTGCACGAAGCGCAGGCAGCCGCCGGCGATCTCGAGTTCGCCCTCGGGCGAGCGGTCGGCCATGTTGTCGATCGAGCTCAGCGAGTCGCCGAAGAATTCCTCGAAGTCGGGACCGACGTCGTTGATCTTGAGGAAGATGAAGCCGCGGTAGCTGCGTACGTTCTTGATCGTCGTCAGGCCCTTGGCGGATTCGCATTCATGCAGCTGCGTGCCTTCATAGCCGTTCTTGAGCGGGATCGACAGCAGCGAGCCGTCGGTCTTGAAGGTCCACGCGTGGTAGGGGCAGCGGAAGAACTTGCCGGTGTTGCCGCAGGGCGCGGTCACCAGGCGCGAACCCTTGTGTGCGCAGCGGTTCATCATCGCGCGCACCGAACCGTCGGTGTGGCGCACGATGATCAGCGGGCGGCCCGCGATCTCGGTGTGGAGGTAGTCGCCGGACTTCGGGATCTGGCTCTCGTGGCCCGCGTAGTTCCAGGTGTTGGCGAAGAAGTGCTCCTGCTCCAGCTCGAACAGCTCGGCGCTGGTGTAGAGGTCACGGTGTACGCGGTCGGGCTGCACCAGCGCGCGCACCGCCTCGGGGTTGCCTCGGTAGGAAGTCATGTGTGTGGCTCCATTGATCAGTTGAGGACAGAGCAAAGTCTCAAATATCCAGCACCAGCCGCGGCCCCTTGGCGCGCGAGATGCAGATCTGCATGACGTTGCCTTGCGCCTTTTCGCGCGCGGTCAGCACATAGTCGCGGTGGTCGATCTCGCCCGCCATCACGGGGGTCGCGCAGACGCCGCATTCGCCGCGCTTGCAGTCGAACATCGGGTCGCAGCCGTGCTCGATCAGGCAGTCGAGGATGCTCTGGTCGGCCGGCACCGTGAAGCGCTGACCGGACTGGGCCAGCTCGACCTCGAAGGCGTGGTCGCCCTCCTCCACGACCGGTGTGGTGAAGAGTTCGAAGTGCACGCGGTCGTGGGTCCAGCCGCGCGCTTGCGTCTGCGCCAGCACGGCGTCGAGCATCAGCTTGGGGCCGCACACGTAGAGGCGGTCGCCGGCGGGGATGCCGTCCAGCATCGCGCCGATGTCGAACGGGCCGCCCTGCTCCACATCGGCATGCAGGCGCAGGTCGTCGCCGAGCAGCGCCTGCAACTCGGGCACGAAGGCCATCAGCTCCGGGCTGCGGCCGGCATAGTGCATGCGCACCGGCAGGCCTTCGGCGCGGCGACGCGTCGCCATGCTGGCGAGCGGCGTCACGCCGATGCCGCCGGCCAGCAGCACGGTGCCGCCCGGGCCGGTGTGCAGCGGGAAGTCGTTCTTGGGCGCTTCGATCGTGACCAGATCGCCTTCGCGCAGCCGCTCGTGCATGAAGCGCGAGCCGCCCCGGCCTTCGGCCTCCTTGCGCACTGCGATCACGTAATCGGTGGGTGCCTCCGTGGCCTTCGCGTCGACGGAAAAATTGATCAGCGAGTAGTGGCGCCAGTCGTTCGAACCATCAGGCAGTTCGACGCGCACGCGGATGTGGGCGCCGGCGGCAAAGCCGGGCAGCACGCCGTCGTCGACCGGGCCGAGCCTGAAGGTCTTGATCAGCGGATTCAGCTCGCGCGCCTCGGCGACGCGCAGTTGCAGGGTCAGGGGCTGGGCGGACATGGCAGGTTTCCGTGGTCAGGCGAGCGCGTGCTGCACCAGCGCGGCTTGCAGTTTGGTTCCGTGTTCGTCGGCCAGCGCGGCATCGCGCAGCTCGCGCAGGGTGGCCGGCGCGAGTCGCGCGCCGGCGCGCTGCACGGCCGCCATCACGGTGTCGTAGTTGCGCACCCCGCGTTCGTGGGTGTCGCTGTAGCCCTTGACCAGCCGCTGGCACTGGGCGACCTCGAGCGCCAGCTCGGGATGGCGCGGCGCGATCTCGGCGATGCGCGCGAGCCAGTCCTCGATGCGCCGGTTCTCCTCGGCGTAGCGCAGGGTCGAGCGGCGCCACCGCTTGCAGGCCGCC
Source organism: Variovorax sp. M-6 (assembly GCF_052114385.1). Lineage (NCBI taxonomy): Bacteria > Pseudomonadati > Pseudomonadota > Betaproteobacteria > Burkholderiales > Comamonadaceae > Variovorax > Variovorax sp. M-6. The sequence goes on from NZ_JBFREQ010000001.1 coordinate 428,677, forward strand.
ACCGTGCGCAGCATCAGGTAGCCGCGCAGCGAGCTGGTCTGGATCACGCGGCCGTGCTGGGTGAAGTGCTCGACCATCCGGCGCGGCAGCCGCGAATTCATCAGCCAGCGACCGAAGCCGGCCGGCAGCGTCTCGCAGATCTCCTGCAGGCGCGGGTGCATGTACTCGTTGATTGCCAGCACCTGGCCGTCCTGCACCCGGGCCTCGCCGCGCACGCGCTCGAAGCGCGTCGCGCGCGTCTTGAGCGCCGCGACGCGCGCGGTGTCCTCGTAGGACATCCACAGCGCCAGGCAGCGCGCGGTTTCCTTCAGCAGCCGGCCGTCGTCAGCGACGGGCAGGCGCGCGACCGCGGCCATGCGGTCGAGATAGAGCCCCGCGTAGTCCAGGTCCTGGTAGTCGATCAGGCGGCGCACGCCTTCGAGCAGGAAGTTCTGCGCCGGCGCGGCGAAGTCTCGCTGCACGCGCTCCACCAGTGCTCGCACCGCCGGATGGCGCGGCTGCGGCGCGGGCTCAGCGGCCACTGCGGCGGCCGGCTCCGGCGCCCCCTGGGCACGCGAAAAAGCCTCACCGAAGGCCTTGAGACTGGGCTTGACGCCGACGCCACCGCGCTCGATCGTGGCTTCGAACTGGGCCCGGCTGAAGGGCAGCGCCCCGGCGCCCGCGAGCGCGCCGAACAGCACCGCGCTGATCACGCTGCCCGAGGCCTCCGCGGCCTGGGCCATGTCGAAGCGGATGAAGCGCTTGGCGGCGCGCTCGGCATGCTTGAGCAATTCGGTGCTGTCGACGCGGCCGTCGCCCAAGGCGCTTTTCTCGGCGATCGAATAGACCCGGTGCGTCGAGGCGACCAGCGTGGTGCGCTCGCGCGTGACGAGTCCGCGCTGCACCGCGCGGCCGGCTTCCATCAGCTCCGAGGCCAGTACCACGTCGACGTCGCCCGGCAGCGGCATCAGCGCCAGCACCGGCCGGCCGCCATCGGCCTCGGCCTGCGCCTCGGGGTAGAGCTCGACGTAGTAGATGGTGGCGCCGGTGCGCTGGGCCACGCCCGGCACCGAGGTGGTCTGCGCCAGGTAGCCGTTGGCTTCGCCCATGTCGACGATCCAGTCGGCCAGCACGCCGCCGCCCTCGCCGCCCATGGCAAGAATCGCGATTTTTATAGGTTGTGCACGCATCGTCGTCCGTTCAGAAGGCATAGGTCGCGCGGCGCTTGGCCTCGCTCTTTTGCAACCAGCCGATGACCCGCGCGCGGAAACTCTCGCGCACCAGGTCCCAGCGGCTCGGATTGCTCACGATCTGCGCCTTGTAGAAGGAAGGGCACAGCACCGCGGCATGCGAGACCTCGCCGCAGACGCCGCAGCCGACGCAGCTGTCGAGCACGGTCGCGACCGGGTCGGTGCGCAGCGGATCGGGGTTGGGCTTGATCGACAGCGACGGGCAGCCCGAGAGCCGGATGCACGAGTGGTCGCCGGTGCAGGTGTCGGAATCGACGCCGAATTTCTCGCGCACCGAGCGCCTGCCCTCGGCGATCGCCTTGCGCACCAGCGGCTTCTCGCGCCGCTGGCGGTTCAGCATGCACTCCGACTGCGCGATCAGCACCTTCGGGCCTTTTTCCTTCGTCGTCAGCGCGTCCTTCAGCGCGTCGCGCATGCCGGCGACGTCGTAGGTGCGGCGCAGCGTCTTCACCCACTTCACGCCAACGCCGCGCACCGCGCGCTCGATCTCGTGGCCGGTGCTGCGGGTCGCGTTGTTGGCGTTGGACGACAGGATGTCCTGGCCGCCGGTGGCCGAGGTGTAGTTGTTGTCGACCACGATCGTCAGGTTGTCGCTGCGGTTGAAGACCGCGTTGGCGACGCCGCTGGTCAGCCCGTTGTGCCAGAAGCCGCCGTCGCCCATCACCGAGATCGCCCGTTTGCCTGCCGGCGCATTGAGCGCCGAGGCGCCCGCGCCGCCGAGCCCATAGCCCATCGTGGTGTTGCCGATGTTGAAGGGCGGCAGGATCGAGAACAGGTGGCAGCCGATGTCGGCGCTCACGTGGTGCGCGCCGAGCTCGCGCTCGACCAGCTTCATGGCGCTGAAGATCGGCCGCTCCGGGCAGCCGGTGCAGAAGCCCGGCGGCCGCGCGTGGACGCTGTCGCCGAGCGGCAGCGACGGCTCGGGCGCGGCATCGACACCGATCGCCGCGACCTCGGTCAGCGGGATCACCTTGCGCACCGGCGCAGGCAGCGGCTGCAGCCGGCCGTAGCGTTCGCCGAAAGTGCGCGCGCCCTTGAGCAGCTCGGCCGCCGTGTACTCGCCGGCCACCGGCAGCATGTCCTTGCCGTGCAGCGCGGTGGCCGAGCCGGCCTGGCGCAGGATGGTCGCCAGGTTCTGCTCGACGAAGTTGGGCTGGCCCTCCTCCACGATCAGCACCGCGCGCTTGCCCTCGCAGAAGCGCAGCACCTCGCTCTCGATCACCGGGTAGGCCACGTTCATGACGTAGAGCGGCACCTTGGAGTTGCCGTAGACGTCGGCCAGGTCCAGGCGCTCGAGCGCGCGCACCATCGTGTTGTAGCTGCCGCCCTGCACGATGATGCCGATGTCGTCGGCGCCCTCGGAGAAGAATTCGTTGAGCTGGCGATCCTCGATGAACTTCACGGCGGCGGGCCAGCGGTCGCGCACCTTCTCCTGCTCGTGCACGAAGCTGGCCGGCGGCAGCACGATGCGGCCGACGTCGCGCTGCGGGTTCTCGAGCGCGTCCTGCAGCGTGAACTTGGCGCGCTTGTTGTCGCCGGCGACGAAGTGCCCGTGCACGTGGCAGGCGCGGATGCGCAGCTGCAGCATCACCGGCGTGTGGCTGGCCTCCGACAGCTCGAAGCCCTGCTTCACGGCCTCGACGATCGAGGGCAGGTTGGGCCGCGGGTCGAGCATCCAGATCTGCGACTTCATCGCGAAGGCGTGGCTGCGCTCCTGCATGATCGACGAGCCTTCGCCGTAGTCCTCGCCGACGATGATCAGCGCGCCGCCGGTCACCCCGCCCGAGGCCAGGTTGGCCAGCGCGTCGGAGGCCACGTTGGTGCCGACCGTGGCCTTGAAGGTCACGGCGCCGCGCAGCGGGTAGTTGACCGAGGCCGCCAACGTCGCCGCGGCGGTGGCCTCGCTGGCGCTGTTCTCGAAGCGGATGCCGTGCTCGGTCAGGATGTCCTGCGCGTCGGCCAGCACGTCCATCAGGTGCGAGATCGGCGCGCCCTGGTAGCCGGCGACGTAGGACACGCCGGACTCCAGCAACGCCTTGGTGACTGCCAGAATGCCTTCACCGCGAAACACCTCGCCGCCGGCGAGCCGCAGCTTCTTCACCTCTTCGACGAACGATCGCTCTGCCATGGTGTTCCTTCATGCGTGGGACTTGCGGGTCGACTTCGACATCGCGGTCTCTATAATGTTGACAACTGAATGTATTCACAATCATGAATAACCCTAGACAAGCAAGCAACGTGCCCGCCACGGGTCCGGGGCCGTTCAGTGAAAAGGCGGCAGCGCCCAGCCACCGCTTCGTCGACGACTACCTGCCCGCGCTGCTGGCGCAGGCGAGCCAGCTGATCTCGTCCGAATTCCATCGGGTCGCGCGCCAGCACGGTTTTTCGGTCTCCGAATGGCGCGTGATGGCTTCGCTGGCCGGCGGCGCGGCGATCAGCATCGGCCAGCTGGCCCAGGTCACGGTGACCAAGCAGCCGACCGTGACGCGGCTGCTGGACCGGATGGAAGCCCGGGGCCAGATCGAGCGCCTGCCCCACGAAAGTGATCGGCGTGTCACTCTGGTGCGCATCACGCCCCAGGGCACGCAGGCGGTCGAGCACCTGATGGAACTGGCGCGCGAGCACGAGCTGCGCGTGCTCGAGCCCTTCGGGCTGCAGCGCGCCGAGGAACTCAAGAGCACGCTGCGCCACATCATCGAGCTGCACGCGAGTGCGCCTGGCGAGACGGCCGAAGAAGAAGAGTGAGGCGTGCGCCTCAGCGACGAGGCACCAGCACCGCGCGGCCGCGATGGCCGCGCCGGCCGATCCAGTCCATGGCCGCTGCGGCCTCTTCCAGTGCGAAAGGCTGCACCTCCAGGCGCAGGCGCCCATCGGCCAGCCGCGCCAGCAGCTCCGGCGCCGCGGCGCGACCGGCGGCTTCGCGGCGGAACATGTTGAGCGGCAGCAGCGCCACGTCGCGCTGCAGGAAGTGCGCGAGATCCAGGGCCAGCGCGTTGCCCGCCGTGTAGCCGACCAGCACCGCGCGGCCACCGGCCTCGACGCGCGTCAGGGCGGCGGCCAGCACCGGTCCGCCGACGGTGTCGACCAGCAGGTCCGCGGTCACGGATGCCAGCGCCGCGGACGGGTCGTCGTCCCCCAGCACCAGCACCTTCGCCGCGGCCGGCATCGCCTGCACCTGCGCCGCACTGCGCACCGCCGCCGTGACTTCGGCACCGGCATCGAGCGCGAGCTGCACCAGCAGCGAGCCGACCGCGCCGGTCGCGCCCGTCACCAGCACGCGCTCGCCGGCGCGCACGCGGGCGACCTCGTGCAGCGCGACCCAGGCCGAGGTGCAGGGCGAGAAGAAGGCCGAGCCGAGGGTCGCGGGCACCGCGTCCGGCAGCAGGCCCAGCGCCTCGTCCGGCGCATCGATCTGCTCGCACCAGGTGCCGTCGAACAGCGTGCCCAGGCCGCTGCCGCGCAGCCACACGCGTTGCCCCGGGGCCAGGCTGGCGCTCGCGATCACGACGCCCGCGCCTTCGACGCCCGGCGTGTATGGAAAGGGCGGATGCTTCAGGAAGCTGCCGCGCCAGACGGTGCGGTCGATGTGGCCGACCGTGGCGGCTTCCATGCGCACGAGGGTGCGGCCCGGGCGCAGCCGCGGCTCGGGCACCTCCTCCACCACGGGCGGCGCGTCGAAGGCATGCACGCGCACCGCCTTCATGCCAGCGTCTCCAGGAATTCGAGCAGCGCCGCCGCGAAGGCCTCCGGCAATTGGTCGGGCAGGGGCACCATGCCGCCCGCGATGTCGACGGTGCGCGCATGCGCGAGCTCGCGCTGCAGCTCGGCCGCATGCGGCGAGGCGAAGGGGTCGGCGGTGGCGCGCAGGATCAGCGTCGGCTGCGCGACGCGATGGATGCGGTCCTCCATCCGGTAGGCGGCGACCGCGCGATGGCCGTCCTCAGGGCTGCCGCTGGCGCTGAGCGCGTCGCGCACGAAGGCTTCCAGCAGCTCGGGCCGCCCGGCCGGGTAGAAGCCCTGGCGCCGCCGCCACAGCGCGGCGAGATGGGATCCGTCGTCGCTGGGCTCGACTTCGTCGATCGGTGGCCGCCCGGCGCGCGCGCGCCGGAAGTTCTGGTCGGTGAAAGGCGTGGACGACAGCACCAGGCCGCGCACCCGCCCGGGGAAGGCGGCCGCGATCTCGACCGCGATCACGCCGCCCGTGTGATGGCCCACGACGTCCGCGCGTTCGATGCCCAGCGCGTCGAGCAATTCGACGGCGACTCGCGCCCAGCCTTCGATGCTGGCCGGCCCGTCGCCCGCGGCCGAGTCGCCGAAGCCCGCGGTGTCCATGGCGATCGCGCGGTACCGCTGGCCGAGCAGCGGCAGCACCTCGCGGTACTCGGCCCAGCTGCGCGGCGACTGGTGCAGCAGCAGCACGGGCGGCGCCTGCGGGTCGCCGCATTCGGCGTAGTGCACCTGGCCCACCGACAGGTCGGCGAAGGCGCGCCGGATGGTCATGCCAGCGTCTCGGCGGCGGGCGGTTGCCAGAGACCCGCGTGCTTGAGCATGCCGAGGGTGCGCGACAGCACGTCGCGGCGATAGGCGCCGACGTCGCGGCCCTCGTACTCGTAGAAGCCGCTGCCGCTCTTCAGGCCCAGCCGCCCCTCCTCGACCATCCGGTCCACGATCGCCGGCGCAGCGTATCGCGCCTTGTCGATCGAGGCCGACATCTCGCGGCTCGCGTGATGCAGGATGTCGCAGCCGCCGAAGTCGATGAACTCGACCACGCCGAGCGCCGCGAAGCGCAGGCCCAGGCCGTAGCGCGTGGCCTTGTCGATCTCCTCCGCGGTGGCGGCGCCCTCCTCGATCATGCGGGCCGCCTCGTTCATCACCAGCGCCTGCAGCCGCGGCACGATGTAGCCGGGCGTGGCGCCGCAGACCACCGGCAGCTTGCCGATCGCTTCCATCAGCGCCTTGGTGCGCGCCAGCACGGCCGGGTCGGTGCCGGGATGGCAGCTCAGTTCGACCACCGGGATCACATAGGCCGGATTGAGCCAGTGCATGTTGAGGAAGCGCTCGGGCCGGCGCACCAGCGCCGCCAGTTGCGTCACGAGGATGCTGCTGGTGGTCGAGGTCAGGATCGCGTCGTCGCGGCAATGCCGGTTGAGCGCCTCGAAGGCCTCGCGCTTGGCCTCCAGCGTCTCGGGCACGCCCTCGAACAGCAGCTCGGCCGCGGCCAGCGCGGCCGGTGCGCCTGCCGCGTTCACGAACTCGACCCGCGCCGCGATCGGAGCGACCTGCGCCGCGTCGATCACGCCAAGCTGGGCCAGCCCCGCGAGACTGGCTTCGACCTCGGCCTGCGCCTCGCCGCGCAGCTTCTGCCAGGCCTCGTCGCTGCGTGGGCGCAGGTCGACCAGCGAGATCCGATGGCCCGCATAGGCGAAGGCGATCGCGATGCCGCGGCCCATCCGGCCCGCGCCGACGGCCGCGAAACGAGGCGGTTCAGCGCCCATCGTGCAGCCTCTGCTTGAGCTGAGCCGGCGTCAGGCCCGAGAGACCCAGCGTCTCCAGCGTGCGCGGTCCACGGCGCAGATCGCGGCCCAGGAAGCCGCCGACGATGGCCAGCAGCCCGTGCGCGATCGGCGCATCGACGCCGACAAAGCGCGCGGTCGAGGCCAGGAAGGCCAGCCCGAGCTCGGTGTCCTCGGTGATGTAGCGGTGCGTGTGAAGATCGATGTTCTCGCGCCAGTCGCCCGACTTCACCAGTTGCTTGTGGGCGTCGCCGTACATCCACTGGTCGTTGTTGTAGTGGTCGGCCAGCGGATAGTGCGGTGCGCCCTGCCCCAGCGCCTCGCGCACCGCGATGCGCTCCTGGTCGAGCCGGTCGGTCACGTCGCGCACCGCGCGCTGCGTGCCTTCGTTGTGGATGTCCCAGCGTTCGAAATGCTGCAGCGGCGCGGCGTTCATCACCATCAGCGGCGGATGGATCACCGGGCCGGCGTTCATCAGCGCACCGGAGAGGGCATCGCCGCAGCCGTGCACCGCGGGATAGGCCTTGCGGATCACCTCGATCGCCTGGGCTTCCTTGCGCGCCGGATAGACGCCGGTCGGCAGGCGGATGGCGCGGATCGTCACGTTCACCTCGCGCTCGCCGTGCTTGCGCGCCAGGTAGGGCAGCGTGCCGGTCTCGGCCCAGGCGACGTCGGCGCGGCTGCCGGCCTCGGCCACCCGGCGCGCCATCACGTAGCTGCCGAAGGTGCCCGGAGGCAGGAACACCACCTGCCCGTCGACCAGGTGCGGTGCCATCGCGCGGGCGATGTCCTCCTGCGCGATCGCCGGCGTCGGAATGACGATCAGTTCGGCATCGCGCAGCGCCGCGCCGATGTCGGCCGTGGCCAGGGCGATCTTCACGTCGCGGCTGCCTTGCGCGTCCTTCAGCGTGATCGATCCGGCCTGCACCACCGGTGCCAGCGCAGCGGCATCGCGACGCCAGAGACGCACTTCATGGCCGGCTTCGGACAGGTCGGCGGCGGCGGCATAGGCGCCGTGGCCGCCACCGAGGATTGCGATTTTCATGGGGTTGCAGTCGAGGTTGGAAGTGGATGGGGCTGCAATACATTACTTTTCAACTGTTCATGTGTCAACTAAAAGCAGGGCATGTTCGCGTTTCCACTGATCCCGTCCATCGCGCCGGCGCCGGGCGCGCCAGAAACGACAAAGCCCGCACAAGTGCGGGCTCCGTTCGGACAGACACGCGGCCTCGCGGCCGCTCTGGCTCAGCGCGTCGGCTTGAAGCCGCGCGGCTTTTGCGCGTCGCGCGGCACGAACACCTTGCCGCCACCGCCGCCGGCATGGCCGCGCGGCGCGAAGCCCTCATTGCGGCCGCCACCCCCGAAACCGCCGCCGCGCGGGGCGCTGTCGCCAAAACCCGGCTTGCGGCCGTAGCCACCACCGCCTTCGTCGCGGCTGCCGCCGAAACCGGCATTGCCCGCATTCTGGAAGCCGCGCGGCGCACCGGCGCCCGGGCCACGTGCATTGCGGTCGTTGAAGCCGCTGGCGCCTGCGTAGTTGCTGCCGCCACCACCGTAGCCACCGGCGTTGCCGCCGCGATGGCCGCCACCGCCGCCACCGAACTTGCGGTCGCGCGAATGGTTGTCGCGGCTGTCGCGGCCACGGAAGTCGCCCTGCGGCGCACGCGATTGCGGCGCGCGCTGCTGCGGCTCGAGGCCGGGGATCACCTCGGACTTGAACTGCTGGCGGGTGTAGCCCTCGATGTCGAAGATCCGGCGGCGGTCACGCTGCTCGGCGAAAGTGATCGCCAGGCCGTCGCGGCCGGCACGGCCGGTACGGCCGATGCGGTGGGTGTAGTCCTCGGCCTTCATCGGCAGGCCGAAATTGAACACGTGCGTGATGGTCGGCACGTCGATGCCGCGCGCGGCCACGTCGGTCGCCACCAGGATCTGCACCTGGCCCTGGCGCAGCGCCATCAGACGGCGGTTGCGCAGGCCCTGGCTCAGGGCGCCGTGCAGCGCCACGGCGCTGAAGCCGTCCTGCTGCAGGTCGTTGGCGAGGCCGTCGCACTCGACTTGCGTGCTGGCGAACACGATCGCCTGGTTGATGGTCGTGTCGCGCAGCCAGTGGTCCAGCAGCTTGCGCTTGTGCTGCATGTTGTCGGCCCAGAACAGGCTCTGCTTGATGTTGGCGTGCTTTTCCTGCGGGCTGTCGATCGTGACGCGCTGCGGCTCGCGCATCACGCGCTGGGCCAGCTGCTGGATGCGCGGCGCGAAGGTGGCGCTGAACATCATGGTCTGCTGGCGTTCGATCGTCAGCTGGTTCACTTCGGCCAGGTCGTCCGAGAAGCCGAGGTCGAGCATGCGGTCGGCTTCGTCGACCACCAGGAACTTGACCTGGTCGAGCTTGATCTGCATCGAGCGCTGCAGGTCGAGCAGGCGGCCCGGCGTGGCGACCACGAGGTCGGCGTTCTGCAGCTTGGCGATCTGCAACTGGTAGGGCATGCCGCCCACCACGTTGGCGATGCGCAGGCCGCGGCAATGCTTGACCAGGTCGATGGCGTCGTGCGCCACCTGCTGCGCGAGTTCGCGCGTCGGGCACAGGATCAGGGCGCCGGGCGTGGCGGCCTTGAAGTGGCGCGAATTGGTCGGGTCCTTGCGCTTCGCCTTCTTGGGCGGCGCTTCGCCGCGGGCTGCGGCTTCGGCGGCCAGGCGCTGGAACTCGGCCTTGCTCGCCGCCTCGGCTTCGGCCTGGCGCTGCAGCAGGGTGTGCAGCACGGGCAGCAGGAAAGCGGCGGTCTTGCCGCTGCCGGTCTGGCTCGACACCATCAGGTCGACGAAGCGGGTGGCACCGTCGGCGCCGCCGCTGGCGGTCATGGCGCGCGGGATCACCTGCTCCTGCACGGTGGTCGGCTGGGTGAAGCCCAGGTCTTCGACCGCGGCGATCAGTTCGGGCGCGAGGCCCAGCTTGATGAAGCCGTTGGGCAGCTTCGGCTCGGCGGCAGGCTCGACGGCGTCGAGGGCCTCGAACTCAGGGGCGTCGGAAGCCACGGAAAGCGATTCGTTGGTCACAGCGGAAACAGCGAAATCATCGGATTGCACAGGCGCGAACTCGCCCTGCGCTTCAAAAGCGTCGGTCATTGATTCAATCTCAAACGCGAGCGCAGCCGTGAGCGGCGCCCCGTCGGGTGGTGAAAAACATCAACCATCCAACGACGTTCAGCCTTCGACTCTCGTCGGGGCTGCGGCCCGTGATTCAGTCACTCAATGTGACTCGGGCGCGATGTGCAAGATAGGGAGATGCAAGAAACGCTGAAAAAAGCTCTCTCAGCGAAGTCCACGATTATCGCACGGACTCGGGTTTTTACCTAATCCTTAATCCTGAAGCCGCAGGAAGGTCTCCCGGTAGTGCGCAAGTTCCTCGATCGACTCATGCACGTCGGCCAGCGCCGTGTGGGCCTGTTGCTTCTTGAAGGCGTTGTAGGCCGCCGGTTTCCAGCGCTTGGCGAGCTCCTTCAGGGTGCTGACGTCCAGGTTCCGGTAGTGGAAATAGGCTTCCAGCTTGGGCATGTACTTGACCAGGAAGCGCCGGTCCTGGCCGATGGTGTTGCCGCACATCGGCGAGCCGCTCTTCGGGATGTAGCGCGAGATGAACTGGATCAGCTGCTGCTCGGCCGTGGCCTCGTCCAGCGTCGAGGCCTTGACCTTGTCGATCAGCCCGCTGCGCCCGTGCGTGCCCTTGTTCCAGGAGTCCATCGCATCGAGCACTTCGTCGCTCTGGTGGATCACCAGCACCGGGCCGTCGATGCAAGGCGTGAGGTCGGGGCCGGTGACGACCACCGCGATCTCGAGCAGGCGCTCTTTCTCGGGGTCCAGGCCGCTCATCTCGCAGTCGAGCCAGACGAGGTTCTGGTCGCTCTTCTTGAGCGTGGCGGGTGCGGTCGATTCGGTGGTTTCAGGCATCGGCCGATTGTCGTCGATGGCCCCGCACCCGGACCGGCACCGGACGCCCCTGCTGGCAGCAGGCCGACAGGCCCGGCCGGGAATGGCTGCCGGTAGGCGGGGGCTAAACTCGGCCGCCATGTCCACTGCCCTGCCCGCCTCCCTCATTCTCACGATGGCCTTCGCGCTCGCGCTGGTCGCGGGCCTGGCCGTGAAGTTCTGGCTCGCCAGCCGCCAGGTGCGCCATGTGGCGCGCCATCGCCATGCCGTGCCGGCTCCCTTTCAGCAGGCCATCACGCTCGCGGCGCACCAGAAGGCCGCCGACTACACCGTCGCGAAAACCCGCTTCGGCCTGCTCGAGACGGCCTGGAGCGCCGCCCTGCTGCTGGCCTGGACCCTGTTCGGCGGCCTCGACCTGCTGAACCGGCTGCTGCTGGACCGGATGGGCGGCGGCATGCTGCAGCAGCTCGCGCTGCTGGCGGCCTTCGCGCTGATCGGCGGCCTCGCCGAGCTGCCCTTCACGCTGTGGCAGACCTTCAGGCTCGAGGAGCGCTTCGGATTCAACAAGATGACCTGGCGGCTGTGGCTCGCGGACGCCGCCAAGGGCCTGCTGCTGGGCGCGCTGATCGGGCTGCCGATCGCGGCGCTGATCCTCTGGCTCATGGGGGCGGCCGGCAAGCTGTGGTGGCTGTGGGCCTGGGCCGCCTGGATGGGCTTCAACCTGCTGCTGATGCTGGTCTATCCGACCTTCATCGCGCCGATCTTCAACAAGTTCAAGCCGCTCGACGACGCCACCCTCAAGGAGCGCGTCAACGCGCTGATGCAGCGCTGCGGCTTCGCGGCCAAGGGCCTGTTCGTGATGGACGGCAGCAAGCGCAGCGCGCATGCCAACGCCTACTTCACGGGCTTCGGCGCCAGCAAGCGCGTGGTCTTCTACGACACGCTGCTGCGCCAGCTCAGTGCCGGCGAAGTCGAGGCCGTGCTCGCGCACGAGCTGGGCCACTTCCGCCACAGGCACGTGATGAAGCGCATGGCAGCCATGTTCGCGCTGAGCCTGGCCGGCTTCGCGCTGCTGGGCTGGCTGTCGGCCCGCACCTGGTTCTACACCGGCCTGGGCGTGCAGCCCAACCTGGCGGCGCCCAACGACGCGCTCGCGATCCTGCTCTTCATGCTGGCGTTGCCGGTGTTCGGCTTCTTCGTGGCGCCGCTGCCGGTGCTGGTGTCGCGCAAGCACGAGTTCGAGGCCGATGCCTATGCGATCGCGCAAACCAGCGGCGCCGACCTGTCGACCGCCCTGCTCAAGCTCTACCAGGACAACGCCTCGACCTTGACGCCCGACCCGGTCTTCGTGAAGTTCTATTATTCGCATCCGCCGGCCTCCGAGCGCCTCGCACGCATGGCGGCGACCTGAACCGAAAGCCGACACCATGAGCAGCATGCTGAAGACCAAGGACTGGAAGACCCAGACCCGCCGGGCGCTGAGCGCCACCGAGATCGTGGCCAGCCTGGCCCGCCTCGAAGGCTGGAAGCTGACGGGCGACGGCCCCAACGTCGCGATCGAGAAGAGCTTCGGCTTCGCCAACTACTTCGAGACCATCGCCTTCGTGAACGCGCTGGCGCTGGTGGCGCACAGGCAGGACCACCATCCCGACCTGTCGGTGCACTACAACCGTTGCGTCGTGCGCTTCAACACGCACGACGTCGGCGGCCTCACGGCGACCGATTTCGAGTGCGCGGCCCAGGCCGACGCGCTGCTTGGGCCCTGACCGCATGGATCGCACCCTTGGCTAAGCAGCAGCGCGGCGGCAGCAGCGGCGCTGCCTTGCGCGACGGACTGGTGGTCGCCGCCCACGGACGCCATTGCCTGGTCGAGACGCCCGAGGGCGAGCGCCTGATCTGCCACCCGCGCGGCAAGAAGAGCCAGGCCCTGGTCGGCGACCGCGTGCAATGGCAGGCCAGCGAGGACGAGGGCACGATCGAGAAGGTGCTGCCGCGCAAGAACCTGTTCTACCGCCAGGACGAGATCCGCACCAAGTCCTTCGCGGCCAACCTGGACCAGGTGCTGATCCTGATCGCGGCGGAGCCCGAGTTCTCCGAGACCCAGCTGACCCGCGCCCTGATCGCGGCCGGCGCCGAGCGCATCAAGCCGGTCATCGCGCTCAACAAGAGCGACCTGGCCGGCCCCTTCGAGCGCGCCTGGGGGCGGCTGGCGCCCTACCGCCGCATGGACTATCGCGTGCTGCCGATGTCTCTGACGGGCGACGGCGGCGCCGGCCATGCCGAGCTCGTCGAACTGCTGTCGGGCAAGGTCACGCTCGTGCTCGGGCCCTCCGGCGCCGGCAAGAGCACGCTGATCAACCTGCTGGTGCCGGGCGCCAGTGCGTTGACCGGGGAGATCTCGCAAGCCCTCAACTCGGGCAAGCACACCACCACCAGCACCACCTGGTACTGGGTGGACGCCGCGCGAACCACTGCGCTGATCGACTCGCCGGGCTTCCAGGAATTCGGGCTGCACCACATCGAGCCGATGCAGCTCGCGCACCTGATGCCCGACATCGCCGAGCACGCCACAGCCTGCAAGTTCTACAACTGCACGCACCTGCACGAGCCGGGCTGCGGCGTCATCGCGCAGGTGGCGTCGCCCTCGCACGAAGGCGCGATCAGCGCCTCGCGCTACCGGATCTACGGCGAGCTGTTCGCCGAGCTGAGCCAGACCCGGTACTGACCCCCCAGGCCTAGATCGCGCTCAGAATGTCACCGAGCGCATCGACCAGCGCGCCGCACTGGTCGCGCGTGCCGACGCTGATGCGCAGGTATTGCGCGATGCGCGGCTGCGCGAAGTGGCGCACCAGCACGGCGCGCGAGCGCAGCGCCGCCGCCAGCGCCGCCGCATCGTGCCCGGGATGGCGCACGAACAGGAAGTTGGCCTGCGACGGCAGCACCTCGAAGCCCAGGTCCTCGAGCTGCAGCGCCAGGCCTTCGCGGGTGTCGATCACCGCATCGCGGGTCTTGGCGAACCAGGCTTCGTCTTCCAGCGCCGCGACGGCCCCGGCGCTGGCGAGCCGATCGATCGGGTAGGAGTTGAAGCTGTTCTTGACGCGCTGCAGCGCATCGATCAGCGGCGACTGGCCGCAGGCGAAGCCGACACGCAAGCCGGCCAGCGAGCGCGACTTCGACAGCGTCTGCACCACCAGCAGGTTCGGATGGCGGGCAATCAGGGGCAATGCGCTCTGGCCTCCGAAATCGACGTAGGCCTCATCGACCAGCACGACCCGGTCCGGGCAGGCCGCGAGCAATTCCTCGATCTGCGCCAGCGGCAAGCCGATCCCCGTCGGCGCATTTGGATTGGCGACCACGATGCCGCCGCGGCGGCCCGCCCTGGCGCGTGCGGCCAGTGCCTCGGCATCGATGCGCAACGCCTGATCGACCGGCTGCAGCTCGCAGGCGATGCCGTAGAGCTGCGCGTAGACGCGGTAGAAGCTGTAGGTCACGTCGGGGATCAGCAGCGGCGCGTCCTGCTGGAAGAAGGCGAAGAAGGCATGCGCCAGCACCTCGTCGGAGCCGTTGCCGGCGAACACCTGGCTGCGCTCGAGGCCATGGCGCGCGGCGATCGCGTCTCGCAGCAAGGTCGACTCGGGGTCCGGATAGAGCTCGAGCCCGGCCTCCGCCGCGCGCTGGATCGCATCGATGGCACTCGGCGACGGCGGGTACGGGTTCTCGTTGGTGTTGAGCTTGACGAGGTTCGCGATGCGCGGCTGTTCGCCCGGCACATAGGGCTCGAGCGCCGCGATGCGGGGACTCCAGAAACCCGGGGTCATCCGAGCAGTCGGGCGAGCGTCAGCAGCGCCAGCAGCACCATCCACATCACGACCGAGCGCCACACCAGGCCGACCACGCTGCGCAGGTGGCCGGGTTCGGGCTCACGGCCGGGGGTGCTGCCGCCATCGGCCACCGGGCCACCGGCGAAGGAGTCGCCGGCCTGGGCGCGCGACAACGGATCGTTGACCGGCACCACGCTCAGCGTGCCGCCACCGAGGCTGACGTTGACCGCGCCCGACGTGGCCGCGAGGATCACGCCGTCATTGCCGTTCGGGAAGCGCCTGGCGTCGTTGCGCCAGCAATCGATCGCTTCCTCGAAGCTGCCGACCACCGCGAAGCCCAGCGCGGTGATGCGCGCCGGCAGCCAGTCGATCACCTCCCAGGCGCGCGCCGCAGCCTGCTGGACCCAGATGCTCGATGGCTGCATCGAAGCGCCGTTCTTGTGGGCCCAGTAGCGCGAGACGAACTCGCTCATGCGATAGAAGACCGCACCGGCCGGCCCGAGCCCGACCGCCGCGAGGATCGAAAACCATGCGAGCACGCCGAACACGTGCCGGTGCGCGGCGATCACCGAGTGCTCGATCACGTGGCGCACGATCTCGCTGCGCGGCAGGTCGGCCGCGTCGACCTGCTGCCAGTGGGCGAGCAGCGAACGCGCGAGCGGCTCGTCGCCTTCGTCGAGCGCGTCGCGGATGCCGGTGAAATGGTGGCTGAACTGGCGGAAACCCAGCGTGACATAGAGCAGCGCGATGCTCCAGAGCACGGCAAAGGGCAAGCCCAGCGTGAGGACCAGCGCCCAGTGCACCGCCAGCGCGAGCAGCGTCGGCACCCCCACCGCGAGGCTCCAGGCCACCCAGCCGTGGTGCGGCTTGCCGGCGTCGAAGTTGCGGCTGGTCCAGCGCGTCCACGCCAGCACGCCGCCGTACACGGGGTTGTGGTACGCCAGCGGGCGCACCTGCTCGATCAGCAACGCGCAGAGGATCGCAAAGAAGCTCATCTGTCGATGATAGCGACTGGTGCAACCGAGTTCAGACGCGCCACGCTTCGGCCTGCGAATCCAGGCCCGTTGGTGAAACACCGCGGAACCGGCTTTGCCGGGCCGCCGGTGTTGCCCCCGGCCGGGGGTGGGCGGCTACACGAAGTGAGCCAACCTGGGGGCGAGCCAGATTTCAGGCGCTCAGGAAACGGTAGAGATTTCTGAGCATGCCGGCGGTCGCGCCCCACACGTAGCGCTCGTGCGGGCCGTCCTGGTAGGGCATCGAGAGCCATTGGCGCGCGTTCTGGCCGTCGCCGACCAGGGCATGGCGGCGGTGGTTCGCCGGGTTCATCAGGAAGGCGAAGGGCACCTCGAAGGACTCCTCGACCTCGTAGGGATTGAGGTTCAGCTCGAAGCCCGGACGCACCAGCGCGACCACCGGCGTCACGATGAAGGAAGTGACCGTGGTGTAGGTCGGCAGGCTGCCGAGGATCTCGATGTAGTCCGCCGACAGGCCGACCTCCTCCCAGGCCTCGCGCAGCGCGGCGGCGGCGATGTTGGCGTCTTCGGGATCGACCCGGCCACCGGGGAAAGCCACCTGGCCCGAATGGTTCTTCAGGTGCGAGCTGCGCTCGGTCAACAGCACCGTGGGCTCGTCGCGCATCACGATCGGGACCAGCACGGCCGCCTGCGCAGGCGCGCGGTCGAACATCCGCGGCTCGCGCCGCAGCTCGGGCGTCCAGGCCGGCGGCGTGGCGAAGCGCTCGCGCAAGGCCTTGACTCCGAGGCGTGCCGGATCGACCGGCGGCAGGCCGCTGTCGACGCCGATCACGGGCACCGCGCGCGGGTCGAAGGTCTGCAACGCCGGCGGGATGATGGCGTTGATGACTTCGACGGGAGAGGCGCGCATGGCCGGCGGTGGAGTAGTCAAAGAGGGCACTCGACGAGTAAAACGCAAAATCCCCGGCCAGGTGGCACGGGGCACACAACTAAATCATGAATCTGCAGCCTCCTTGCGGCACCAATGCAAAAAGCCGCCTCGAGTGGCGGCTTTCTGCACGGCAAGGGGGCGCTCTTCTTACTGAGCGGCCGCAGCGGACGGGGCCTTGCCCGGCAGCTTTTCCTTGATGCGAGCCGAACGGCCGCTGCGCTCGCGCAGGTAGTACAGCTTGGCGCGGCGGACGTCGCCGCGGCGCTTGACTTCGATCTTGGCGATCAGCGGGCTGTAGGTCTGGAAGGTGCGCTCCACGCCTTCGCCGCTGGAGATCTTGCGCACGATGAAGCCGCTGTTGAGGCCGCGATTGCGCTTGGCGATCACGACGCCTTCGTAGGCCTGCAGACGCTTGCGGGTGCCTTCGACGACGTTCACGCTGACGATGACCGTGTCACCGGGCATGAAATCGGGAATCTGCTTGTTGAGCCGGGCGATTTCTTCCTGCTCGAGAGTCTGGATAAGGTTCATTTTTTCCTGCGTTCGATCTTGTCCGCGCTACACAAAAGGCGCCATGAAGTCCGTTGAGCCAACTCGGATGGCTCGGCGCGGCCGGATAGAGGATCGGGGAACCGCAAATTATAGCTTTTTTTTCAGCGACGTCTCATCGACCGCGCTGAGCCTTCCCGCGCGCCGGGCGGCGTCGATCAGATCGGGGCGCCTGTCGCGGGTGATCGCGAGCCGCTGGTCGCGGCGCCAGCGCTCGATCTGCAAGTGATGGCCCGACAGCAGCGGCGCCGGCACGCCTTCGCCTCGCCATTGCTCCGGCCGCGTGTAGTGGGGGCAGTCGAGCAGGCCGTCGAGCGCCGGATTGAAGCTGTCCTGCACATGGCTGGCTTCGTCGCCAAGCACGCCGGGCTGCAGCCGCGCGACCGCGTCCAGCAGCGCCATGGCCGGGATCTCGCCGCCCGAGAGCACGAAATCGCCCAGGCTCAGCTGGTGCGTGACCCGCGCATCGATGAAGCGCTGGTCGATCCCCTCGTAGCGCCCGCAGACCAGCACCGCGCCCTCGCCGGCCGACCAGCGCTCGACCGCCTCGTGGCGCAGCGCCTCGCCGATCGGCGAGAAGAGCACCACCGGCGCCGGCGCGCCACGCGCGGCCAGCGCCGCGTCGAGGCAGGCCGCAAGGGGCTCGGCCATCATGACCATGCCGGGGCCGCCGCCGAAGGGCCGGTCGTCGACGCGCCGGTAGTTGCCCTCGGCGAAGTCGCGCGGATTCCACAGCACGACTTCGACCTGCTTCGACTCGTAGGCGCGGCGGGTCACGCCGCTCGCGAGGAAGGGCGCGAACAGTTCGGGGAAAAGGGTGATGACGTCGAAGCGCATGAGGCGCCGGGCCGCGGCCGGATCTGGCCGGGTCAGTAGTCGGGCTGCCAGTCGACCGTGATCAGCCGACCCGCCAGATCGACCTTGTCGACGAACACGGAAACGAAAGGCACCATGCGCTCGACCGGCTTGCCGTCTTCCTGCGCATCGAGCACCAGCGTGGTCTGCGGGCCGGACGACAGAAGCTCGCGCACGGTGCCGAGTGCCACGCCCTCGCGGTTGACCACCGCCAGGCCGATCAGGTCGACCCAGTAGTACTCGTCATCGCCGGCGGTCGGGAAACTCGAGCGCGGCACGAACACGCGCGCGCCGCGCAGCGCCTCGGCCGCATTGCGGTCGGGCACGTCCTCGGACGAGGCGACGATGCAGTCGGAATGTTCCTTGGCCTCGCGGATCGCGAGCCGGAATGCCTGGCCGCCCGCTGCGCCCGGGGGCTGGAGCAGCCATCGCTTGGAAGAAAAAAGCGCCTCGGGCTGGGCGCTGTGGGGCAGGACCTTGAACCAGCCCTTGATGCCCCAGGCATCGGCGATGCGGCCCACTTCGATCGCGTCCGCCGGCAATGCGGCGGCTTCGAGGGTGGGCAGCATCGCTTTGGCCGGCTGCTTAGGCAGCGGCCTTGGGAGCGGCTGCAGCGGCTTGCTTGATCAGGCGCGTGACCGTGGGCGAGGCTTGGGCGCCGACGCTCTTCCAGTAGGTCAGGCGGTCCTGGGCGATGCGGATGCTTTCCTCGTTTTCCTTCGCGGTCGGGTTGTAGAAACCCAGGCGCTCGATGAAACGGCCATCGCGGCGAACGCGCTTGTCCGACACGACGATGTTGAAGAACGGACGGCCTTTGGAACCGCCGCGGGAGAGTCGAATGACGACCATGATTTATCCTTGGGGTGGTGCAGCAAACCCGCAAGGTTCGCCCACAGTGTTCTTTCAGCGTCGAGACACGCGACATGGCCACCCGGCCAGCGACACGCTGAAAAGCCCACGATTATAGCCCGCTCTCCCGATTTTCAATCCCCGGCCTCGCCAAGTTCCCCCGAATGACCCAGATCCGACCCAGCCGCGACGACGACGTCGCGGCCATCACCGCCATTTACGCGCACCACGTGCTGCACGGCACAGGCACCTTCGAGACCGAGGCGCCGACCGCCACCGACATGGCCGCCCGCCGCGCCGACGTGCTGGCAAAGAACCTGCCCTACCTGGTGGCCGAGCGCGACGGCGAGCTGCTCGGCTTCGCCTACTGCAACTGGTTCAAGCCGCGCCCCGCCTATCGCTTCTCGGCCGAGGATTCGATCTACCTGGCCGACGGCGCCCGCGGCCAGGGCCTCGGCGCCCGGCTGCTGTCGGCGCTGTCGCAGGCCGCCGAAACGGTGGGCGTGCGCAAGCTGATCGCGGTGATCGGCGACTCGGCCAACGCCGGCTCGATCGGCGTGCACCGCGCCCAGGGCTTCACCCACGTCGGCGTGCTGAAGGACTGCGGCTGGAAGTTCGGCGCATGGCGCGACGTGGTCCTGATGGAGAAGGTGCTGGGCGAAGGCGCCACCACCCGCCCCGAATGAAAAACAAGACCGTGGCCGCGTGGCTGGCCTTCCTGGGCGGCCCGCTGGGGCTGCATTGCTTCTACCTGCGCGGCTTCTCGAGCGTGCTGGGCTGGCTGCTGCCGATCCCGACCGCGCTCGGCCTCTACGGCATCGAGCGGGTCCGCATGTTCGGCACCGACGACGGCCTGAGCTGGGCGCTGATCCCGATGCTGGGCTTCACCATCGCGGGCTGCGCGCTTACCGCCATCGTCTACGGGCTCATGACCCCGGAGAAATGGAATGCACGCTACAACGCCGGCCGCTCCGGCGACGCCGCAGCCGGCAACACCAGCTGGCTCACCATCGGCGCGGTGGTGCTGGCGCTGTTCTTCGGCAGCACGATCCTGATGGCCAGCATCGCCTTCAGCTTCCAGCGCTTCTTCGAGCACCAGATCGAAGAGGGCCGAAAGATGTCGCAGTAGCCGCGCGCAGAAGGCGCTGCGGCCTCAGAGGCGAACACCGGACTCGGGCGTCTTGCGCGGCCCATGTATCGGAAATCGCAGGGTGATGCTGCGATCGCCCAGCGGCGAGGGGGCGGCATAGATCCGCGCGCCGTACCTGGCGGCAATCGCCTGGCAGCTCAATGCCCGCGAGGCCATCGTTCCGCCGGCGCCGTCGAAAGCGCGCGCAAGGCACGGCGATTCGTCCCCAGTGTCGCGCCAGTTGATCACGGCATGGTGTCCGTCGACACGGGCCAGCACCTGCAGCGCGGCGCCACCCTGCAACATGCAGGCCGCCATGTCGACGATCTCCCCGAGGAGGTTCTGAAGGTCTTCAGGAACCGCGAAGACGCGCAGCGGTTCGTCCGGCAGGACCAGATCGAGGCGGATCTCGAGACCTTGCAGCGTGGGACCGTGGGTTTGCGACATTAGGCGCAGCGATTGCCGCAGGTCGATGGACTCGCGGACACCGGCAGGCACCGACGGGGCTGAGACCCACGCGGGGCGTGGGACCGGTGCCGGTGCGCCCTTGCGCGCCTCGATCCTCCTTGCCACGAACCCGACGAAGAAGACGAAGAGCACGAGCAGGACTGCAATGGCGGGGCCAAGGGCACCCATGGTCATGCGGCCCTCGCGCGAGCTGGTGAACGGAAGGATTCGGGAAGCATCGGGAGACGGGTCCTTTCTGGATTTCTGGTGGATCTGACCCTCGGCCAAACGGGGGTGCCAAAACCCGAAAGAGTGGATCAAAAAATAGAGAACTGCCGCCCTTTCAAGGGGGCGATATCAGCGGCCCGGCGAAACTTGAACCTGCCGGAAAAGCACCCGCGAAAGTCTGGAGCTGGCCTGCTGAGGGGCTACGCCCATGGTAGCGATCGAAGTCAACCAGCAACATCAGAACTGTCTGAAACTGCTTGCGTCAACAGCTGCGAGTGGTCCTTCAATGTCCGAGCGATCCAGCCTGCGCAGCGTCGGTCGGCTTTTCTCGTTGAGCGAGCGCAGGCCTCAGGCCCAGCCGGGAAACCGACTGTCCGCAGAGGATGAAGCCGGGGACCTGTCCCGTGTCTCCACCGACCTTGACGCGCAGCGAGTCACGTCCAAGGCTCCCGACGTCACCAACCGTCTCGATCAGGTTCGGGCAGAGTAAGATTCAAGTGGGTTCCGATCGGCGATGCGATGGTCGTTGAGCGCCAACGTCACACTGCTGGAAGCGCCGTGCGGTCACTTCAAATACATGCTTTGCTAGTCCTGAGCCTCTCAGCATGGTTGAGTGCCTGCTCGTCACCCCCATCAACTCCGTATTTGCCGATGCGCGACGGACATGGGCCATTCGGCTATTCGTCGGAGTCGATGGGAGATCACCTGTTTCGCGTCGAATTCTGGGGATCAGCCAAGACACCCGCACGAACAGCCTATGCCTTCGCACTCTTTCGCGCGGCAGAGTTGGCCTACTCACTCGACATGAAGGCCTTCACGGTAGAAAAGGGCCCGATTGACCGATCCGTGTTGGAGGGGGCAGACACCTTCTCTGCCAATGAATGGGTAGTACCGCAACTCRCATCTCAAGAAGCCATCCCTTCAGTCGAGACGCGCCGGATCCAAACTGCAACGATCTCAGTGCCGATTTATATCGAGACTCCCGAAGCTCGCGACGCACGCACGGCTTCAAAGCTCGTGATCCTGAGGGTACGCATGCACCCTGAACGAGTCGAGTCGAAGGATCCACGACAGTTTGCTACCGAGGACGTGTTGCGTCGTTTGGGCCCTCGAATTGTTCACGGGCAGCCAACATGAGCCAATGCGCAGGAACAGTGTCCATTTTTCTTTCAGAGAGCAGATGAAAGCGTTTTTGCGTCTTGCAACCATTCTTTGCGTGACTTGCGCGATGCTCATGGCATGCGCGTCGCGAGGGCCTGAAGAGCTGGAAGCAGCGCCCTTCCGACTTTCCGCAGGAGACAAGGTCGGTGTGTTCGTCGGGATCAGCCCGCAACCGAAGCAGTTTCATCAAGGCATGACCGCTGGCGGAAATTTCGTAAAGACCTACCCCTTCAACTGGGGGCTTGAGGAAGGCGTCAGGTCAGCGATCAACGAGGCGCTGAAGTCCCAAGGATTGGTTCCCGTCGATCTGAATGCAGCCAGGCTCAACGCCGGGTACATGAGCCCGGAAGAGCTGCCAGCGATGCGAGAGAAGTCAGGTGTCCATGCCATCATCGTCGTCAAGAGTGTGCGTGCGTACATAGGTCTGCCGGTCCATCTGCACGCCGATGCACCAGGCGTGTACAGCGTCCGATCAATTTTTGGAACGGGTTTCACGACCGTCGCGCCGCTTCAATGGAATGTGTGGGCACTCGACGGGTCAGGTGAAGATGTTGCCCTCCGACCCGAACTCTCGACGCAACTCAATACGCTTGTTCAAGTCCGACCTGAGTTGTGGAAAGGCGTCGCGGTCGCTGACTATGAGGCCATCAGCGCTGCCGAGTTCGAGCCCGTCAAAGCGATCATTCTCAGGTCCGTCTCCCAGACGGCTGAAGATGTCGCGAGGACATTGATTGCACAGTAGCTCGTTCTGAGTCTTCGAGCCGTCTGACCGGCTACATCTTCAGTACTGGAAGGAGGCCATCCATGGCAGGGCCCCGCCATTCGGACTGGATCACTTGATGCCATTTTCTAGCCCCGTAGGCACTCAAGCCGAGGCCGATCGCCAGCATGAGGCGGCCGCCTTCCTCGGGTCCAGACCAGCACCGCTTCTCTGACGAGCGCAAATCAAGCCCCCGAAGATCCCTCAGAAGATCTGCAGCCCGATCCAGTAAGCCAGCGCCGCCACGAACGCCGACGCCGGAATCGTCAGCACCCAGGCCCAGACGATGTTGCCCGCCACACCCCAGCGCACCGCGCTGGCGCGCTGCGTGGAGCCGACGCCCACGATCGCACCGGTGATGGTGTGGGTGGTCGACACCGGGATGCCCAGCGCGGTCGCGAGGAACAGCGTCAGCGCGCCGCCGGTCTCGGCACAGAAGCCACCCACCGGCTTCAGCTTGGTGATCTTCTGCCCCATGGTCTTGACGATGCGCCAGCCGCCGAACATGGTGCCCAGCGCGATCGCGGTGTAGCAGCTCACGATGGTCCAGGTCGGCGGCGCGGCCGCATCGGCGGCCGCGTAGCCGGTGGCGATCAGCAGCATCCAGATGATGCCGATGGTCTTCTGCGCGTCGTTGCCGCCGTGGCCCAGGCTGTAGGCACCGGCCGAGACCAGCTGCAGTCGCCGGAACCAGCGGTCGATGCGTGACGGCGTCGAGCGCCGGCAGATCCAGGCCACCGCGATCATCATGAACGAGCCGAGCAGGAAGCCCAGCAGCGGCGAGACGAAGATGAACGCCACGGTCTTCCAGATGCCGGAGGCGACCAGGGCGCCCGCGCCGGCCTTGGCGATCACCGCGCCGACGATGCCGCCGATCAGTGCGTGCGACGAGCTGCTCGGGATGCCGTAGTACCAGGTGACGAAGTTCCAGCTGATCGCACCGACCAGGGCGCCGAACACCACGTGCACGTCGACGACGCCCGGTTGCGCGATGCCCTTGCCGATCGTCGCCGCCACGCTCAGGTGGAAGACGAAGATCGCGATCAGATTGAAGAAGGCTGCAAACACCACGGCCTGGCCGGGCTTGAGGACCCCGGTCGACACGACGGTGGCGATCGAGTTCGCCGCGTCGTGGAAGCCGTTCATGAAATCGAAGGCAATGGCCAGCGCGACCAGAACCACCACCACCCAGAGGGCGACCTGAACCGTTGCCATTCGAAAGTCCGTCAGTTCAGGAATTCTCGAGGACGATGCCCTCGATCACGTTGGCGACGTCCTCGCACTTGTCGGTGATGGTCTCGAGCAGCTCGTAGATGGCCTTGAGCTTGATGACCTCGCGCACATCGGGTTCCTCGCGGAACAGTTTGCTCATGGCGCTGCGCATCACGCGGTCGGCATCGGATTCGAGCCGGTCGATCTCCTCGCAGGTCTTCAGCGTGGCCTCGGCCGTGGCCGGGTCGGCGATCTTCGAGAGGAACTTGACCGCGTCCTTGACCCGTTCGCAGCACTTCACGCTGAGCGTGGTGAGGCGCGTGATCTCCTCGGTCATGTGCCGCACGTCGTACAGCGCCATGGTTTCGGCCGAGTCCTGGATCAGGTCGGCCACGTCGTCCATGGTGTTGATCAGCTTGTGGATCTGCTCGCGGTCGATCGGCGTGATGAAGGTCTTGTGGATCAGCCGGTTGACGTCATGCGTGACGCGGTCGGCCGCCCGCTCGGCGTTGTCGACGTCGCGGTTGTATTGCTCCCGCAGGTGCAGGTCGTTGTAGTTGGCCACGAGCTGCTCGAACGCGCGCGCGGCTTCGACGATGCGGTCGGCGTGCTGATTGAACATCTCGAAAAAATTCCCCTCGCGGGGCAGCAGCTTGCCGAACATGGCGCTCTCCTGGGTTCGCAGCACTCACAGGCACATGCCTGTGACGCCATCGTGAAAAAATCCGCGCAAGTGTAATGGCCGGGCCTGGAAGCGGCTCTCAGAGCCGTTCGATCCGTTGGTCCGCCACCTGCGCGAGTTGAAGGGATGTGACCTGCTCCGGGGCGATTTCCGCCAATGGCAGCAGGACGAAGGCGCGCTCGCCCATCCGCGGATGCGGCAGGCGCAGCTGCGGGGTGTCGAGCACCGTGTCGCCATGGGCGAGCAGGTCGAGATCGAGGGTGCGGGGCGCATGGCGGTAGGGCCGCTCGCGGCCCGCCCCGGCTTCGAGGCGCTGCAGCTCGGCCAGCAGCGCATGCGGGTCGAGCCCGGTCCGCAGCTCGACCACCGCATTGATGAAATCGGGGCCTGCGGCATCCACGGGCGCGCTGCGATAGAGCGAGGAACGGGCGCCGACGCGGGTCTGCGGCAGCGCATCCAGGTCGTCCATGGCCTGCCGCACCGTCTCGCGGGCGTCGCCGAGATTGGCGCCGATCGCGACAAAAGCTCTGAAACTCATTCGGCCGCGACGCTGCCCGCCTCGCCGGCGCCACCGCTGCGCGGCTTGCGCCGGCGGCGGCGCTTGCGCGGCGCATCGGTGGCCTCGCCGTCCGGCGGCAGCTCAGCGTCGGCCTCCGCGGTCGGCGACGCCGCCCGTCGCTCTGCAGGGGCTTCGGCCTGCGAAGAACGCGCCGGCACGCGCTGGCGCGTCTTCTTGTGCTGCTCGTCGCGCACCTGGTCCATCAGGTCCTGGCGGCGCAAGTCGTCGGCGGTGCTGAATTCCTGCCACCACTCGGCAATCGCCTCGCTGACCTCGCCGACGTCGGCGCGCAGCCGCATGAAGTCGAAGGCGGCGCGGAAGCGCGCCTGCTCGACCAGGCTGTGGGGCGTGGCGCCGCTGCGCTTGTCGAAGCGCGGCTGCATCATCCAGATTTCGCGCATGTCGGCCGCCAGCTTGCCGCGGCCCGAGACATCGCCGATACGGGCATTGAAGACGTCGTCGATCGCATCCTGCAGCGCCGGGAACGAGGCCTGCGGCCGCTGGCCGTGCCGGCCCTCGAGCCGCTGGGCCCAGCCGTCGCGCACGTCGGCCCACAGCACGCAGGCCAGCAGGAAGCTCGGCGCCACCGGCTTGCCCTCGCCGACCCGGCGGTCGGTGTCCTGCAGCGCGGCATGGACGAAGGGCTGGTCGGCACGCTCGACCACGACGTCCAGCAGCGGATAGATGCCGGTCGCGAGACCGAGCTTGCGCAGCTGCGCCACCGTGGCGACCGCGTGGCCGGTCTGCAGCAGCTTGAGCATCTCGTCGAACAGGCGGCTCTGCGGCACGTCGGCCAGCAGCCGGCTCGACTCGATCAGCGGCGCCGCGGTCTTGGGCTCGAGCTTGAAGCCCAGCGCCGCCAGCTTGGCCGAGAAGCGGATCGCGCGGATGATGCGGACCGGATCCTCGCGGTAGCGTGTGATCGGGTCTCCGATCATGCGCAGCGTGAGCTTCTTGGCGTCCTTGATACCGTTGTGGTAGTCGACCACGATCTGGCTCGCCGGGTCGTAATACATCGCGTTGACCGTGAAGTCGCGCCGCGCGGCGTCCTCTTCCTGCGGGCCCCAGACGTTGTCGCGCAGCACCCGGCCGCTGGCGTCCACGGCGTGCTTCATGCCCGCGAGCTCGCCCTTGCTGGTGCGCTCGTTGCCGGCCACCTGCTCGGCGCCGGCGTTGTCCATGTAGGCGCGGAAGGTCGAGACCTCGATCACCTCGTGCTCGCGCCCGCGCCCGTACACCACGTGCACGATGCGAAAACGCCGGCCGATGATGAACGCGCGGCGAAACAGGCCCTTGACCTGCTCCGGCGTGGCGTTGGTGGCGACGTCGAAATCCTTGGGACGCAGGCCCAGCAGCAGGTCGCGCACCGCGCCGCCCACCACGTAGGCCTCGTAGCCGGCCTGCTGCAGCGTGGTCACCACGTTCCTGGCGCGCTCGTCGACCAGCGCCGGGTCGATGCCGTGGACGGAGGCGTCCACCTCCTGCCGTTTGCCGAAGCGGGCCTTGCCGCCGGGCGCGGCAGCGCCGGACTTGCCGAGGAGTTTGTCGATGAATTTCTTGATCATTGGAAAGTGGGCTGGGCCCTATTCGTTTTCGAGCATCGACCGGATCAGCGGGATCGTGATCGCGCGCTGGGTCTGCAAGGCGTAGCCGTCGAGCTGCGCGAGCAGCTCCATCAGGCTGCCGAGGTCGCGGCTGAAGCGGTGCAGCATGTAGTCGAGCACCTCGTCCGACAGCATCACGCCACGATCGTCGGCCGCCTGACGCAGCACCGCGCGCCGTTCGGCCTCGCTCAACACCTGCAAGTGGAACACATGGCCCCAGCCCAGGCGCGTGCGCAGGTCCTCGCGCAGCGGCAGGTCGGCCGGCGGCAGCGCACCCGCCGCCACCACGCCGCACCGCAGGCTCTGCGCATTGACGAACCAGTTGAAGGCCGCGTGCTGCTGGACCGCGGAGTAGAGATGGACGTCGTCGAGCAGCACCGCGCCCCAGCGCTCATCGAACTCGGGCGGGTTCATCGCTCCCGGGTCCAGCCAGCCGACGCTGGCGCCCTGCTCGCGCAGCGCGCCGCGCACGGCCTCCAGCAGGTGGGTCTTGCCGCTGCCGCCCTCGCCCCAGAGGTAGGTCGGCACCGGCGAATGGAGCGTGGGCGCGCGCGCATCGCCGACCCACAGCTGCAGGTGGCGCAGGGCCGGCTCGTTCGGGCCGGCGAAGAAGCCCGCGAGGGTCGGGCCGGTCGCGATGCCGATATCGAGCGCGAGCTGCTTCATGCCGTGGCCGCCGAGGGCGGCATGGATGGCGCGGACGACGCAATGGAAGGGTTCATGGAGAATTGGCGCAGGACACGAAGTGGCAAGCGGGGGGAGGGTCGACCAGGACCCTTAAAATCGTGGCGAATTCTATCGGCCCGCCCAGATCGGTCGCCGGCCTCATTGTCCTCTCCTTCCGCCCTCCCCCTCCAGCCCGGCCCGCCATGAACTCCAACACCACCTCCCCGCTCAGCTACAAGGACGCCGGCGTCGACATCGATGCCGGCGATGCGCTGGTCGACCGCATCAAGCCGCTGGCCAGGAAGACGATGCGCGAGGGCGTCCTGGCCGGCATCGGCGGCTTCGGCGCCCTGTTCGAGGTGCCCAAGCGCTACAAGGAGCCGGTGCTGGTGAGCGGCACCGACGGGGTGGGCACCAAGCTCAAGCTGGCCTTCGAATGGAACATGCACGACACCGTCGGCATCGACCTGGTGGCGATGAGCGTCAACGACGTGCTGGTGCAGGGCGCCGAGCCGCTCTTCTTTCTCGACTACTTCGCCTGCGGCAAGCTCGATGTCGACACCGCCGCGGCGGTGGTCGGCGGCATCGCCCGGGGCTGCGAACTGAGCGGCTGCGCGCTGATCGGCGGCGAGACGGCCGAAATGCCCGGCATGTACCCGGCCGGCGAATACGACCTCGCCGGCTTCGCGGTCGGCGCAGTCGAGAAATCCCTGATCCTGACCGGCAAGGACGTCAAGCCAGGAGACGTGGTGCTGGGCCTGGCCTCGTCGGGCGTTCATTCCAACGGCTTCAGCCTGGTGCGCAAGGTGATCGACCGCGCCGCCGGCGCCCTGCCCGCGACGCTGGACGGCCAACCCTTCCGCGACGCCGTGATGGCGCCGACCCGGCTCTACGTGAAGCCGGTGCTGGCGGCGCTGGCCCAGCACCCGATCAAGGCGCTGGCCCACATCACGGGCGGCGGCCTGCTCGAGAACATCCCGCGCGTGCTGCCCGAAGGCACGGCGGCCCTCCTGCGCAAAGGCAGCTGGCCGCAGACCGAACTGTTCGCCTGGCTGCAGAAGGTGGCCGGCATCGACGACATCGAGATGAACCGGACCTTCAACAACGGCATCGGGATGGTGGTCGTGATCGACGCGGCCGAAGCCGCCGCCTGCGCGGCCACGCTGCGGGCCGCCGGCGAGACGGTGCACGAGATCGGGGTCATCGCCGAGCGCGGCACCGGCGCGGCCGTGGTCGTCGGCTGAAGCGCCCCGCCGCGTGAGCGACCCCACTGCTGCCTCTTCGCGTTCCGTGGTCACGGCGAGCTACCTGCTCATCGCCGCGGCTTTGCTGCTCATCATGTGGCAGGGTCTGCTGCCGGGCCTGCTGTGCGTGTGCATCGGCTTCCTCGGCACGCGCTGGCTGGTGCGCGCGCTCGACGTCGGCCTGCGCCGGCGCGAGAAGGTCAGCGCCAACGACCCGACCTGGAGCGCGGCGCCGCCGCTGCCCCGCGTGGTCGCCGCGACGCTGGTGATGCTGGCGCCGATCGGCCTGCTGATCCTGGGATTCTCCGAGGCGCGCGAGTTCGTGCTCAACGCCCCCGAACAGTACAAGGAACTGCTCGACTACATCGCGCGCACGGTGCTGGAACTGCGGCTCAAGCTGCCGCCGGACATCGGCGCCTACCTGCCCGAAGGCTCGGCGGAAGTGCAGCGCGTCGTCGCCGGCTACCTGCGCGGGCAGGCCGGCTCGCTGGCACTGACCGGCCGCGCCTGGCTCGGCGGGCTGCTGTTCGCCTATGTCGGCCTGATCGTCGGGGCGCTGGCGGCGGTCGCCATCCGCCCGCCCGCCCGCCGGCCGCTCGCGCGCGAGCTGAGGGCGCGCATCGTGCTGTTCGGCGAAGCCTTCGGCCAGATCGTGGCCGCGCAGTTCTGGATCGCGGCCTTCAACACCTTCCTGACCGCCATCTTCCTGCTGTTCCTGCTGCCGATGTGGCAGATGGAGCTGCCCTACACGCCGGCCCTGATCACCCTGACCTTCGTCGCCGGACTGGTGCCGATCGTGGGCAACCTGATCTGCAACGCGGTCATCACGCTGGTGGGCCTGTCGGTCTCGCCGATCACGGCACTGGCCTGCCTGGCCTTCCTGGTCCTGATCCACAAGGCCGAGTACCTGATCAATGCCAAGGTGGTGGGCAGCCGCACCCAGATGGCGGTGTGGGAACTGCTGGCCGTGATGTTCGTGGCCGAGGCGGTGTTCGGCCCGGCCGGGCTGGTGGCGGCGCCGCTGTTCTACGCCTATCTCAAGAAAGAGCTGAAGGCGGCGGCGCTGGTCTAGCGACGCCCGATGTCCGGAATTGATCGATTCCGGTCCGCGACGGCCCGGACGATGCGCCGGTGACACTCGAAAATTGGGTGCATCATCCACTTCTCTTCCGGAGATTGCCCCCATGTCCAGCTGTCTGATAGTGATCGATGTCCAGGAGTCGTTCCGCCGCCGCCCCTACTTCGACGAGCGCGGCCTGCCGGCCTACCTGGCAGCCCAGAACGCGCTGATCGAGGGCTTCGCTGCAGCCGGTGCGCCGATCGTCCGGATCTTCCACAGCGACGGGCCCGCCGTCGCGAGCAACGCCTTCGCGGTCGAATCGGGCCACGTCCGCCCGCTCGAAGGGCTGGCGCCATTCGAAGCCGCCGCCACCTTCACCAAGCGACGCCACAGCGCGCTGGTGGGCACCGGCCTTGACGTCTGGCTGACCCAGAACCGCATCGACCGGCTGGTGGTCAGCGGCATCCGCACCGAGCAGTGCTGCGAGACCACCGCGCGTCATGCGTCCGACCTGGGCTGGCAGGTCGACTACGTGACCGACGCCACGCTGACCTTCGACATGGTTCAGCCCGACGGCCGGCCCCTCGCGGCGGCCGACATCCAGGCGCGCACGGCGACGGTGCTCGATGGCCGCTTCGCGAAGGTGTGCGGCGTGAGCGAGGCGCTCGAGCGGCTCTCGGCATCGGCCTGAGCCGACACCCGGCCGATTCCGCATGGACGAGCGCCCAGGTCCGATCCGGGTCGTCTTCGCGCTGCTGCCGCACAGCCTGGTGCTCGACTGGGCCGGCCCGGCGGAGGCGCTGCGCATCGCCAACCAGTTGCGCATCGCGGCCGGCCTGCCGCCGCGCTTCGAACTGGTGTTCGCGAGTCCCGAGCCGGAGTCGGCCAGCTCGGTCGGCGTCAGGCTCGCGGGCCTGCAGCCGCTGCCTTCGGACTGGGCGGCGCCGACCTGGGTGGTGCTGGTCGGCCTGCCGGGCGACGCCATCGAGGTCGACAACGCGCCGGCACGGGCGCTGCTGCACTGGCTGCGCGGCCTGCGGCTCGAGGCCGGCCGACTCGAACTGGTCACGGTCTGCGCCGGCACGCTGCTCGCGGCCCATGCCGGCCTGCTCGCGGGCCGCCGCGCCACCACGCACCACCACCACCTGGACGAATTGCAAAAAGTCGAGCCGCGCTGCGACGTGGTCGCCAACCGGGTCTTCGTGCTCGACGCCCCGCTCTACAGCAGCGCCGGCGTAACCACCGGCATCGACCTGATGCTGCACCGCATCGGCCAGGCCTGCGGTGAATCGCTGGCGGCGCGCGTCGCCCAGACCATGGTGGTCGCGATGCGGCGCGGCCCGCAGGACCCCGAGCTTTCGCCCTTCCTGGCCTACCGCAACCACCTGCATGCAGCGCTGCACCGGGTGCAGGACGCGGTCAGCGAACGACCCCAGGCCGACTGGACCGTGCCGCGCATGGCCGAAGTGGCGCACACCTCGCCGCGGCACCTGACGCGCCTCTTCGACGAACATGCAGGCGTGGCGCCGCTGACCTACCTGCGCCGGCTGCGGCTCGCCACGGCACAGCTGGCGCTGCAATCTGGCGCCAACGTCACGCGCGCGGCAGAACTGTCAGGGTTCGGCTCCGACACGCAATTGCGCCGCGCCTGGCATCAGTTCGGATTGGCCGGCTCACCCTCAGCGCCAACCTGAACCCGGCCGGCGCAGCCAGGCCCCTTCGCGGAACACCGCGGAACCGGCTCCGCCGGGCCGCCGGTGTTGCCCCCGGCAGGGGGTGGGCGCCCCGACACGAAGTGCGGGGCAACCTGGGGGCGAGCTAAAGATATCCGCAGAAGCGCAACACATGACCGTCGGGTTCGCGGATCGCGAATTCGCGCAGGCCCCAGGGCTGCGAGGTCGGTGGCTCGACCACCTGGACGCCGCGCTTCAGGTACGCCGCGTGCAGGCCGTCCACGTCGCGCCCGACGTGGATCACGATCTCGCCGCGCCACGGGCTGGCCTCGCGCCGGCCGCATTGCCAGAGGCGAAGGTAGACCGGATCGCCATAGCTTCGATCGCCCTTCTTCACGCGCGCATAGCTCGGCGGCTCGCCGGCGATGAAGTCGAGCTCGAAGCCCAGGACGTCGCAGAAATAGCGCGCCGCCCGCGCCGCATCGGCCACCGGCAGCACGGGCTGCACGCCGTGGAACTCGTGCAGTGTGCCCAGATCCGCGACGGGCGCCCTGACCGGCTCCATCAGTACTCCGCGCGACGCAGCGCAGCGACCTTTTCGGCGATCGCATCGAGATCGAGCGCGTCCTCGGCATGCGCGAGGTAGGTCTCGAGGTCGCGCACCGCGAGTGCGGGGTTGCCCTGCTCGGCATGCGCCAGGCCGCGGTCGCGGTGCTCGCCCCAGGCCTCGGGCAGGAGCGCGATCAGACGGTCCTGCACCGCGATCGCGCGCTGCCAGTCTTCCTGGGCGCGATGGATCTCCTTCAGGTTGCGCAGCATCCGCCCGATGATCTCGCGCGGCGTCGCCGGCTGCAGGTACAGGCCCAGCGGCACGTCGAAATCGCCGACCAGGCCATTGCTGCGCTTGTAGGGCTCGAGCCGCTCGCTGAGCTCTTCGCGCGACAGCGACTTGCCGGTGAAGGGATCGATCACCACCTGCCCCTTGGGCAGCGTGACCTTGAGCATGAAATGGCCCGGGAAGCCGACGCCGCGCGCCTGCAGGCCCAGCCCCTGCGCCAGTTCCATCCACAGCACCGCGAGCGAGATCGGGATGCCGCGCCGCGTGCGCAGCACCGCGTTGAGGTAGCTGTTGTCGGGGTCGTAGTAGTCGTTGACGTTGCCGCCGAAGCTCAGGTCATGGAAGAAGAACTGGTTCAGCGAGCGCAGGCGGTGCAGCGGCGCGGCATCGGCCGGCAGGCGTCGCTTGAGGCGCGCCAGCAGCTGGTCGACATCGCCCAGCACCTGCTGGACGTCCAGCTCGGGATATTCGTCCTGCGCCAGGCTGGCGGCCGCCTCGAGCAGCGGGAACTGCTCGTCGCTCTTCACGAGCGAATCGAAGTATTCGAGAGCGGTGGGCGTCGAGAAGCTGAACGTCATGTGGCTTTGTAGAGGAGCGGGCGGAGACCGTCAAGGCGGCGGCGGAGATGGGCGTCGATCAGCGGCGCACCAGACTGCGCAGCTTGACGCCGGTCATCGCCAGCACCGCGAAATAGAGCAGCGCCGCGCCGGAAATGAGCGCCGCCAGCAGGCCGACGCGGTACAGGCGCTGGGACTGCAGGCCGATCCAGTCGAAATGGCCATTGCCCCAGACCAGCAGCGCGCCGAGCGCCACGGTGGCGAGCAGCACCTGGAGCACGAATTTGCCCCAGCCCGGCTCGGGCTGGTAGCTGCCGCGGCGGATCAGCCCGACCAGCAGCCAGATCGCATTGACCAGCGCGCCGATGCTGATCGTGAGCGTCAGCGCCGCATGCTGCATCAGCGGCACCAGGAAGACGTTGAGCAGCTGCGTCAGCACCAGCACCCCGACCGCGATCAGCATCGGCGTGCGCGTGTCCTGCTTCGCG
The DNA here is from genome assembly GCF_052114385.1 of Variovorax sp. M-6. Taxonomy (NCBI): domain Bacteria; kingdom Pseudomonadati; phylum Pseudomonadota; class Betaproteobacteria; order Burkholderiales; family Comamonadaceae; genus Variovorax; species Variovorax sp. M-6. The sequence continues at coordinate 461,627 of NZ_JBFREQ010000001.1, forward strand.
TAGTAGCCGGGCGCCAGCACCTTGATCGCCACCAGGCCGACCAGGCCAACGCCGTAGCCCATCAGCGCCACGCTGGTGCGCTGCACGTGGAGCGCGGTGAATTCGCCGTTGTGGAACAGCACCGCGACCAGCGGGCGCGAAAAGACCAGCAGCGCCAGCGCGCAGGGCACCGACAGCAGCACCACCAGGCGCAGCCCCCAGTCCAGCATCGCCGAGTAGCGCGCATCGTCCTTGGCCGCGCGCGCGCCGGCCAGTTGCGGCATCAGCACCACGCCGAGCGCCACGCCGAGCATGGCGGTCGGGAACTCCATCAGGCGGTCGGCGTTGGTGATCCAGCTGACGCTGCCGGTCGCCAGGTGGGAAGCGATCTGGGTGTTGATCAGCAGCGAGATCTGCGCCACGCTGACGCCGATCAGCGCCGGCAGCATCAGCCGCATCACGCGGCGGGTCGTCGGGTCGGTCCAGGCGGCTCGCAGCGCGCCGAAGCTGGCGCCGATGCGCGGCAGCATGCCCAGGCCGCGCAGGGCCGGAATCTGGATCGCCAGCTGCAGCACGCCGCCCACCATCACGCCCACGCACTGGGCGTAGATCGGCTCGATGCCGAAGCGCCTGAAGAGCGGCGCGCCGAGCACGATCGCCGCGATCAGCGCCAGGTTCAGCAGCACCGGCGAGGCCGCCGGCACCGCGAACTTGCGCCAGGTGTTGAGGACGCCGCCGGCCAGCGCCACCAGCGACATGAAGCCGATGTAGGGGAACATCCAGCGCGTCATGACCACCGCGGCGTCGAAGCCCTGCGGGTTCTGCTTCAGGCCGCTGGCCATGGCCCAGACCATCAGCGGCGCCCCGATGACGCCGAGCGCGCAGACGACCACCAGGGTCCACGTCAGCAGCGTCGCCACGTGGTCGACCAGCGCCTTGGCGCCGGCGTCGCCGTGCTCGGTCCTGGAGGCCGCCAGGACGGGAACGAAGGCCTGGCTGAAGGCCCCCTCGCCGAAAACACGCCGGAACAGGTTCGGGATGCGAAACGCGACGTAGAAGGCGTCGGTCATCGCGCTGACGCCGAACACCGAGGTCATGAGCACGTCGCGGATCAGGCCGGTCACCCGGGAGGCGAGCGTCAGCAGCGAGACGGTGGAGGCGGATTTGAACAGGGACACGGGGGAGAAGTGTATGTGCCCGCGCGTGCTCTCCAGGCTCCCGCTGGCACCCTGGCCCATCTCGCCTATAATGGAGGGCTTTGCTGCATCATCCCCAAACCCTCAAGGAACACTGAATATGGCATCCGCCAAGCCCAAGAAGAAGAACCCGCGCCTCGCGTCGGGCCGTAAACGCGTCCGCCAGGACGTCAAGCTCAACGCCGCGAACACCTCGCTGCGCTCCAAATACCGCACCGCCGTGAAGAATGTCGAGAAGGCCGTGCTGGCCGGCGACAAGACCAAGGCGGCAGAAGCCTTCGCGAAGGCCCAGAGCATCGTCGACACCGTCGCCGACAAGGGCATCTTCCACAAGAACAAGGCCGCTCGCGACAAGAGCCGCCTGTCGGCCAAGGTCAAGAACCTGGCCCTCGCCCCTGAAAAGGCCGCCGCCTGACGCTATCAGGCAAACAGCCCGGATTGGTTTTCCAGTCCGCCGTTTGATCGGGGTGCGCTGCAGCAAAGTGAAAAACCGCCTTCGGGCGGTTTTTTCATGGGCGATCGTTCGAAGAACCGCTATTTCTTGTCGGCCGTGGGCGCGGCCACCGGCGCCGCATCCGGAACCAGGCAGGCCTCCGCCACCTGCAGACCGTTGTCCTTGGCGAAGTTGAGGCAGAAATCCCAGGCCATCGGCTCGGCATTGCGCAGTTCGCTGTTCACCACCACGCATTTGATGCCGTTGATGACCGTCGGCACGCACCAGGGCGAATAGTTCAGGTGGCTGCCCGGCTGGGGCCCGCCGGGCCGGAACGAGCACATCACGCCCGCCAGCCGTTCTGCCCAGTCGCTGGGGCGAAATGTCCGACCATCCTGGGTGATGCCCTGGATGAAAACTTCTTTGGCGGAGGGAGAAACCATCGGTTGGCGTGAGGGAATGCGGGCGCCATTGCTGCGCCGCACAACGATTCTATCCGGGGGTCCCGAGGGCGACACGCGCGGGGGCATTGCTCTGATGCGCAATCCTCAATGAAGCAGTCGGAGCGGACGCCTAGAATCCGCGTTCCCTTTTCCGGAGATCCGCATGAGCGCCACTGCTGCCCCCTCGTCGCCCCACGTCATGAACACCTACGGTCGCCTGCCGATCGCACTGTCGCACGGCCAGGGCTGCCGAGTCTGGGACACCAACGGCCGCGCCTACCTCGACGGTCTCGGCGGCATCGCGGTCAACACGCTGGGCCACAACCACCCGGAGCTGGTGCCGGCGCTGCAGGACCAGATCGCCAAGCTGATCCACAGCTCGAACTACTACCACGTGCCCGGCCAGGAACAGCTGGCGACCAAGCTGACCGAGCTGTCGGGCCTGACCAACGCCTTCTTCTGCAGTACCGGCCTGGAGGCCAACGAGGCGGCGCTCAAGCTGGCGCGCAAGTTCGGCCATGACAAGGGCATCGAACGGCCCGAGATCGTGGTCTACGAGGCCGCATTCCATGGCCGCAGCATCGCCACGCTGTCGGCGACCGGCAATCCCAAGGTGCAGGCAGGCTTCGGTCCGCTGGTCGAAGGCTTCATCCGGGTGCCGCTGAACGACATCGACGCATTGAAGAAGGCCACCGAAGGCAACCCGAACGTGGTCGCCGTGTTCTTCGAGACCATTCAGGGCGAAGGCGGCATCCACCCCATGCGCTGGGAATACCTGCGGCAGGTCCGCCAGCTCTGCGACGAGCGCGACTGGCTCATGATGATCGACGAAGTGCAGTGCGGCATGGGCCGCACCGGCAAGTGGTTCGCGCACCAGTGGGCGGGCATCTTGCCGGACGTGATGCCGCTGGCCAAAGGCCTGGGCTCGGGCGTGCCGATCGGCGCCGTGGTCGCCGGACCGCGCGCCGCCAACATCTTCGGCCCGGGCAACCACGGCACGACCTTCGGCGGCAACCCGCTGGCGATGCGCGCCGGCATCGAGACCATCCGCATCATGGAAGAGCAGAAACTGCTCGAGAACGCGGCCAGCGTCGGCAGCCACCTGAAGGCGGCGCTCGAGCGTGAGCTCGGCGGCCTCGCGGGCGTGAAGGAGATCCGCGGCCAGGGCCTGATGCTCGGCATCGAGCTCGACCGTCCCTGCGGCGTGATCCTGGGCCGCGCGTGCGACGCCGGCCTGCTGCTGAGCGTGACCGCCGACAGCGTGATTCGCCTGGTGCCGCCGCTGATTCTCAGCATCGCCGAAGCCGACGAGATCGTTGCCATCCTGGCGCCGATCGTGAAGGCCTTTCTCGCGGAGCCTCAACCATGACCGATCCACTTGCCGTCCGGCACTACCTGCAGTTCTCCGACTTCAGCGCCGACGAGTACGCGCACCTGTTCGCGCGGGCGGCGCTGATCAAGAAGAAGTTCAAGGCCTACGAAAGGCACCAGCCGCTGGTCGACCGCACGTTGGCCATGATCTTCGAGAAGGCCTCGACCCGCACCCGCGTGAGCTTCGAGGCCGGCATGTACCAGCTCGGCGGCAGCGTGGTGCACCTGACCACCGGCGACAGCCAGCTCGGCCGCGCCGAGCCGATCGAGGACAGCGCCAAGGTCATCAGCCGGATGGTCGACCTGGTCATGATCCGCACCTACGAGCAGACCAAGATCGAGGCCTTCGCCGCGCACTCGCGGGTGCCGGTCATCAACGGCCTGACCAACGAATTCCACCCGTGCCAGATCCTGGCCGACCTCTTCACCTTCATCGAGCACCGCGGCTCGATCGCGGGCAAGACCGTGGCCTGGGTCGGCGACGGCAACAACATGGCCAACACCTGGCTGCAGGCCAGCGAGATTCTCGGCTTCAAGGTGCACGTGAGCACGCCCAGCGGCTATGAAGTCGACCAGTCGATCGCCGGCCTGCGCTCGGGCGACAGCTATCGGGTCTTCAAGGATCCGATGGAGGCCTGCCGTGGCGCCGACCTCGTGACCACCGACGTCTGGACCAGCATGGGCTACGAGGCCGAGAACGATGCCCGCCGCACCGCCTTCGCCGACTGGTGCGTCGACACCGAGATGATGCGCGCGGCCCAGCCCGACGCCCTCTTCATGCACTGCCTGCCCGCGCACCGGGGCGAGGAAGTCGAGGCCGACGTCATCGACGGCCCGCAATCGGTGGTCTGGGACGAGGCCGAGAACCGGATGCACGTGCAGAAGGCGTTGATGGAATTCCTGCTCCTTGGCAGGATCTAGCTCGCCCCCAGGTTGGGCTCACTTCGTGTAGCCCGCCCACCCCCTACCGGGGGCAACACCAGCGGCCCGGCGAAGCCGGTTCCGCGGTGTTTCACCAACGGGCCTGGCTGCGCCGGCCAAGGAAAGAGGGGCGCGGTGCCTTTGTCGTCGGCTGCGCGCAGCGCGCCTGTTCGTGGGCAGTCGCGGAACCGGCTTTGCCGGGCCGCTGACTGCGCCCCCGGCAGGGGGTGGGCGTCCCGACACGAAGTGCGGGACAACCTGGGGGCGAGCAATATCCCTTTGTTGGAAATAACCGACACCACGACCCCCTGCGTGGCGCTAACTTTGCGCCATGACTCTACGACTCTGGGACATCTCGCCACCGGTGCATGAAGGCGCGCCGGTCTTCCCCGGCGACACGCCCTACCGCCAGCGCTGGGCGGCGACGATCTCGCCCGGCTGCCCGGTCAATGTCAGCGAGATCAGCCTGTCGCCGCACGTCGGCGCGCATGCCGACGCACCGCTGCACTACGACCCGACGGGCGCCACCATCGGCGAGGTCGACCTCGCGCCCTTTCTCGGCCGCTGCCGCGTGATCCACGCGATCGCGCGCGGGCCGCTGATCGAATGGGACCACCTGGCGCACGCGCTCGCCGACCTGCCGCCGCGCGTGCTCGTGCGCACCTACCAGCGCGCACCGGTCGAGCGCTGGGACGGCGCACTCGCCGCCTACGCGCCCGCCACCATCGAACGCCTCGCGGCACTCGGCGTGAAGCTCGTGGGCATCGACACGGCCAGCATCGACCCGGCCGACAGCAAGACGCTCGACAGCCACCAGGTCATCCGCCGGCTCGGCCTGCGCGTGCTCGAGAACCTCGTGCTCGACGAGGTGCCCGAGGGCGACTACGAACTGATCGCCCTGCCGCTCAAGCTCGTGAGCGCCGATGCCTCCCCGGTGCGCGCGGTGCTGCGCGAACTTCAACCTGGAACGCCATGACACACGACGATTGCCGGCGCCTCGATGCGCAAGACCCCCTGGCGCCGCTGCGCGAGCAATTCCTGCTGCCCGACGGCGTGATCTACCTCGACGGCAACTCGCTGGGCGTGCTGCCGAAGACCGCACCCGGGCGCATCGCCGAGGTGGTCGCGAAGGAATGGGGCGAAGGCCTGATCCGCTCCTGGAACAATGCCGGCTGGTTCGACCTGCCGCAGCGTCTCGGCGACAAGGTCGCGCGCCTGATCGGTGCGGCGCCCGGCGAGGTCGTCTGCACCGACAGCACCTCGATCAACCTCTACAAGGTGCTGTTCGCGGCGCTGAGCCAGGTGCTGCTGACCACGCCGGCCGACCGCAAGCGCCGGGTCGTGCTGAGCGAACGCAGCAACTTCCCGACCGACCTCTACATCGCCGAGTCGATGTGCCGGGAGCGCGGCTTCACGCTCAGGCTGATCGACGCCGGCGAGTTGCCCGGGGCGCTCGACGACGAGGTCGCGGTGCTGATGCTCACGCACGTCAACTACCGCACCGGCGCCATGCACGACATGAAGGCGCTCACCGCCGCCGCCCACGCGGCCGGTGCGCTCACGGTCTGGGACCTCGCGCACAGCGCCGGCGCGGTGCCGGTCGCGCTCAACGACAGCGAGGCCGACTTCGCGATCGGCTGCGGCTACAAGTACCTCAACGGCGGCCCCGGCGCCCCGGCCTTCGTGTGGGTGCACAGGCGCCACGCCGGCCAGTTCGCGCAGCCGCTCTCCGGCTGGTGGGGGCACGCGGCGCCTTTCGAATTCACGCCGCACTACCGCCCGGCGCCCGGCATCGCCCGCTACCTGTGCGGCACGCAGCCGATCATCGCGCTGGCCGGCCTCGAATGCGGCATCGACAGCGTGCTCGCGGCCGAGGCCTTCGACGGCGGCCAAGGCCCGATGGCGGCGCTGCGCAGCAAGTCGCTGGCGCTCACCGATGCCTTCATCGCGCTGGTCGAGCAACGCTGCGCCGGCCGCTTCACCCTGGTGACGCCGCGCGACCATGCGCGGCGCGGCTCCCAGGTGTGCCTGGCCCTGCATGACGGCGGCCCGGGCGCCTACGCGATCGTGCAAGCCCTGATCGCGCGCGGCGTGATCGGCGACTTCCGCGCCGGCGACGCGCAGGTCCCCGACATCCTGCGCTTCGGCTTCACGCCGCTGTACCTCGGTTTCGAGGATGTATGGAACGCGGTCGAGCATCTGGTTCAAGTGCTCGACCGCGAAGAATGGAAACGACCCGAGTTCAACCAGAAACTCGCGGTCACTTGAGGAAATTTATGAGTACGGAACAGATCGTCCACGAAGAAAAGGCCAAGCTCGACTTCAGCGCCTCGATGAGCTACAGCGACTACCTGAGTCTCGACCAGGTCCTGAACGCGCAGCATCCGCGCTCGCCGGCGCACGACGAATTGCTCTTCATCGTGCAGCACCAGACCAGCGAGCTCTGGATGAAGCTGATGCTGCACGAGCTGCGTGCCGCGATCCGCAGCATTGCGCAGGACGACCTGTCGAGCGCCTTCAAGATGCTGGCGCGGGTCTCGCGCATCATGGAGCAGCTGGTGCACGCCTGGGATGTGCTGGCCACCATGACGCCGCCCGAATACAGCGCGATGCGCCCCTACCTCGGCAGCTCGAGCGGCTTCCAGAGCTGGCAGTACCGCTGCATCGAATTCGCGCTGGGCAACAAGAATGCCGCCATGCTCAAGCCGCATTCGCACCGGCCCGAACTGCTGGCCGAGGTCGAGGCGGCCTGGCGCGCGCCCTCCCTCTACGACGAGGCGCTGCGCCTGCTGGCGCGCCGCGGGCTCGAGGTGCCGGCCGACCACCTGGAGCGCGACTGGACGAAGCCCTACGAGTCCAGCGACATCGTCGAGCAGGCCTGGCTGGTGGCCTACCGCGAGCCCAAGAAGCACTGGGACCTCTACCAGCTCGGCGAGGAACTCACCGACCTCGAGGACGCCTTCCGCCTCTGGCGCTTCCGCCACGTGACCACGGTCGAGCGCGTGATCGGCTTCAAGCGTGGCACCGGCGGCACCGGCGGCGTAAGCTATCTGCGCAAGATGCTCGACGTGGTGCTGTTCCCGGAAATCTGGAAGCTCAGAACGGATCTCTAGGCTGCCCCGCGTTGGCCCGCTTCGAATCACGACAAAGAGGAGACGAGGATGGACAACGATTTCTTCGGGGATGAGGAACTCGCGCTGCTGCGCGCCCACGGCATCGCGCTGTTCGCGCGGCGCGTGATCTTCGACGCGCAGCCGCCGATGGCGGAGGCGCAGATCGCCTCGCTGCAGGCCCTGTGCGCGGGGCCGCTGCCGCCCGAACTGCTCGCGCTGTGGCGCTTGACCGCGGGCGGCCGGATCGACTACGACCTCCATCTGCACATGAACGGCAACGAGGAATCGGTGGCCTGGAGCGAACTGTTCTGGAACGGCGGCGATGGCCCGCGCGACCTGCAGGGCTGGATCGATCACGAGCTCGAAGGCGCACGGCAGGCGGTCGATCACGGCGGCGAGCCGTGGGACGGCAAGCTGACCCTGCTGCCTTTCGGCGGCTTGGAGGACTGCGACCGGGTCTACGCCGTGGTCGAGCCCGGCCCGGACTACGGCCATGTGCTGGCGTGGAAGCAGGGCTTGCCGGCCGCCTGGTCGCACGAGATGCACGAGGACGGCATGACCACCATCGCGCACGACCTGTGCGCCGCCTTCGAGGCCCTGCGCCTCGACGAAGACCCGCTGGCGCCGGCGGGCGACTACTTCACCGGGCAGGCGCTGCTCGAATACCTCGACCAGCGGCACCAGGAGCACGACCTGTCGATCGAGCTGATGGACCGGCTGATCGCCTTCTATCGCCGCGCGATGGTCGACTGGCGCTCGCCGCTCGCCGCCGGCACGCTGGGCCAGGACGCGCCGCTGGCGCGCATCGCCTTGCGCCACGCGATCGCCACCGACGACGCCGAGTTGGTCGCCCGGCTGGCGGCGGCCGAGGTGGCGCTCGACGGGCCGCTGCACGGCAGCGCGATCGCAACCGACCTCGCGCTGAGCCACGGCGCCCACGCCGCCGCAGAAGCGCTGGTGCGTGCCGGCGCGCCGGTGGCACGCGATGCGCTCGACTACATCGACAGCGCGGTCTCGCCCGAACTGGTCGAGCTGCTGCTGGCACGCGGCGCCGAACCCAGCGCCACCGCGATCGCGGAGTGCGTGGCCTGCGGTGCGCCGGCCGCCGCACGGCTGATCGCCGGAGCCTACGCGCAATCGCACGGCGACCTGCCCACCGCCTATGCGGCGGTCAGGGATGGCATGCTCGCCGAGCTCGAAGCCTCGCTGGTCGAGGTGCATGCCGGCCGGCTCACGCACTACCTGGGGCCGGTCGGGCTCGCCAAGCGCGTCGACCACCTCCAGAGCTTCAAGTTGTGAGGGCGAGCTAGTGCTCGTATAACCAGGGAACGTCGAGCAAGCGGGCACCGAGCAGCCGCAGAGCCGCGTCGCGACCGACGCGCACCAGCCCGGTGGCATGGAAGATCTCCCCGTTGCGCCGGGCTCGCGCCTGCACCTGGGCATTGCGCTGCCAGCGCTGCGCGGCATAGCGCGCGAACGCGGCCGGCACCGACGCCGCATCGCCGCCATCGAGCGCCTCGGCCAGCGCCACGGCATCCTCGATCGCCATGCCCGCCCCCTGCGCGAGGTACGGCAGCATCGGGTGCGCCGCGTCGCCAACCAACGCCGTGCGCTCGCTCGCCATCTGCAGCGGGCCGGTCAGCGGCGGCCGGTCGTTGAGGGTCCAGGCGCGCCAGGTGGGCACGGCCTCCAGCAGTGCCTGCAGCCCCGCGCTGGTGCGGCCGGTCGCCGCCTGCAAAGCGGCCAGGCTGGAGGATTGGTCCCAGTCGCGCGCATCGCCGGCCGGCGCCGCCTCGGCCAGCACCACCACATTGAGGGCCTCGCCGCGGCGCACCGGATAGGCCACCGCGTGCAGCCGCGGCCCGAGCCAGACCGTGATCTGCGTGCTGCGCAGCGACGCCGGCAAAGCGGACTGGTCGACCAGTGCGCGCCAGGCCGTGTGGCCGGTCGGTCGCGGCGGCGGGCAGTCCGCCAGCAAGCGCGGCCGCACCGTGCTCCAGAGGCCATCGGCGCCGATCAGCGCATCGCCCTCCCAGACGCGATCTTCCGTGCTCGAGACGCAGACCGCGTGATCGTGCGCCACCACCTCGGTCACGCGCGCCGCGGTCGTCAGGGTCACGGCGCCGGTGCCGCGAGCCGCCGCCAGCAGCAGCGCGTGCAGGTCGGCGCGATGGACGCAGAAATAGGGAGCGGCGTAGTTGTGCAGCATCGCGTTGCCGAGCGGCAGGCGGGCGATCTCCCGGTCGTCGGTGGCGCTGCGCACCACCAGCGCCTCGGGTCGCGCGGCGACGCGCACCAGCGCCTCCCAGACGCCGAGCGACTGCAGTCGGCGCGTGACGTTGGGCCCCAGTTGTATGCCGGCGCCCACCTCGCCGAAGGCGACCGCCTGCTCGAGCAGGTCGACGCGATGGCATCGCCGGGCCAGCGCCAGCGCGCTCGCGAGGCCCGCGATACCGCCGCCTGCAATCAGGATGTGGGCCGACATCGCGCGCACTCTCAGTGCGAGCGCGCGGGAGTGGTCTTGCCGGCCGCATCCGGCTTCGCGCCGGTGCCGCAACTGCCGCAGCTGTCGCAGGAACCGCAGCCGGAGGCCTTGCCCAGCGAGGTGGCCAGGCGCTCGGCGCGCTCGGCGTCGACCAGGCCGGCGCGCTGGGTGCCGGCGGCCACCCGGCCGGCCGCCGCACGGCGCCAGCTCCCGGGCATCCAGCGCCAGATCGCATAAAGCGCGGCCAGCGCGACGATCAATCCGACGAGGACTTCTTGCGTCATGTCACACCTCCACCGCGCTGCACGCGCGACCATGGCCGATGGAACCCGCGGTTCCGAGCCTGGAGACACCGGGGAACCGGCTTCGCCGGGCCGCTGGTGTCGCCCCCGGAGAGGGAGTGGGCGGCCACACGAAGTGGGCCAACCTGGGGGAGAGCATCATTCATCCTCCTGTGAGCGCCAGGGCCACCCGGTAGGTGATCCAGCATGCAATGTAGGCGAGCGCGAACAAATAGCCCGCCATGATCCAAACATAACGCCAGGAGCCGGTCTCGCGTTTGACGGCGGCCAAGGTCGATACGCATTGGGGCGCGAAGACGTACCAGACCAGGAGAGACAGCGCCGTGGCGAGCGACCAGCTGCCGGCGATCAGCGGCTCGAGCTGACCCGCCACGTCGTCGCCGGTGGCCGAGAGCGCATACACGGTGCCGAGTGCACCGACGGCCACCTCGCGCGCCGCCATGCCGGGCACCAGCGCGATCGAGATCTGCCAGTTGAAGCCGATGGGCGCGAAGATGTGCTCCAGACCGCGGCCGATCATGCCGGCCAGGCTGTACTGGATCGCCGGGCCGGTGGCGCCTTCGGGTGGCGACGGGAAGGTCGAGAGGAACCACAGCAGGATCGTCAGCGTGAGGATGATCGTGCCCACGCGCTGGATGAAGATCCAGGCCCGCTCGTAGAGGCCGAGCACCAGGTTGCGCAGGTTGGGCCAGCGGTAGGCCGGCAGCTCCATCAGCAGCGGCGACTGCTGCTTGGAATCGCGGAAGCGCTTCATGACCCAGGCCACGGCCATCGCCGAGACGATGCCGAAGACGTACAGCGCGAACAGCACCACGCCCTGCAGGTTGAACACTCCGCCCACGGTGCGTGCCGGAATGAAGGCCGCGATCAGGAGCGCATAGACCGGCAGCCGCGCCGAACAGGTCATGAGCGGCGCGATCATGATGGTGGTGATGCGATCGCGCCAGTTGCTGATGGTCCGGGTGGCCATCACGCCCGGAATCGCGCAGGCGAAGCTCGACAGCAGCGGGATGAAGGAGCGGCCCGAGAGCCCCACCGTCCCCATCACGCGGTCGAGCAGGAAGGCCGCGCGCGGCAGGTAGCCCGAGTCCTCGAGCGCGAGGATGAACAGGAACAGGATCAGGATCTGCGGCAGGAAGACGATCACGCCGCCGACGCCCGCGATGATGCCGTCGACCAGCAGGCTCTGCAGCATCCCTTCGGGAAGGTAGTGCTTGACGAGTTCGCCGAACGCCGTGGTGGCGTCCTTGATCGCGTCCATCGGCACTTCGGCCCAGCTGAACACGGCCTGGAACATCAGGAACATCGCGACCGCGAGCACCACCATGCCCCACACCGGATGCATCACGATGCGGTCGATGCGGTCGCTGGTGGCCAGGCTGCCGGCCGGCTCGCGCACCGCCAGGCCGAGGACGCGGCGCACCTCGCGCTGGGTGTCGAGCACGTCGTCAAGCCCGGGCGCCTGCCATTGCTGCTGGGGGCCCGGGGCGGCCACCGGCGCGTCGAGCGCCTCCAGCAAGCCCTGGGCGCCGCCGCTGTGCACGCCGACGGTCTCGATCACCGGCAGGCCGAGTTCACGCGACAGCACGGCCGCATCGATCGTGATGCCCTGCTTTTTCGCCATGTCGGTCATGTTGAGCGCCACCACCAGCGGCAGCCCCAGGCGCTTGGCCTCGAGCACCAGCCGCAGATTGAGGCGCAGGTTGGTGGCGTCGGTGACGCACACCAGCAGGTCGGGCAGCGCCTCGTGGCTCTTGCCCGTGACCACGTCGCGCGTGACGGCCTCGTCGGCCGACAGCGCATTGAGGCTGTAGGCGCCCGGCAGGTCGAGCACGAAGACGCGGCGGCCGGCGGCGGTGCGCAAGGTGCCTTCCTTGCGCTCGACGGTCACGCCCGCGTAGTTGGCCACTTTCTGGCGGCTGCCCGTCAGCAGATTGAACAGCGCCGTCTTGCCGCAGTTGGGATTGCCCAGCAGCGCGATGCGCTCGGGCAGGCTGCTCGAATGGGCGGCGCCGGGCTGGAAGGTCAGGGTCGCTTCAACCATGGCCGACCGCTCCCGGCGTCACGCGGATCAGCGACGCTTCGTGGCGGCGCAGCGCGAAAGTGGTGTGTCCCAGCCGCACGGCGAGCGGCTCGCGGCCGGGCACGCCCGTGGCGACGATGCGCACGGCCTCACCCGGCACGAAGCCGATTTCGGTCAGGCGCAGCACCAGTTCCCTGCCCTCGGCCTCCTCGGGCCGGAGGACGTCGAGTACCGTGGCCCATTGGTGCGTGGGAAGCTGATCGAGGCTGATGGCGGCCGAGGCCGCGCCGTTCATTGTGGTCACCCGCGGAATCCAGAGAATGCAAAAGAGAATTATTCTCGAAAACTCCGGGGTTTGGGGCGATCTGGCGCAAGAATCCCTTCAAGACGTCCGCGTCCAGTCAGTCTCCGGTCAGGCCGCCAGCAGCTGACGCAGCACGAAGGGCAGGATGCCGCCGTGCTTGTAGTAGTCGACCTCGATCGGCGTGTCGATGCGCAGGCGCACCGTGACTTCCTGGTGCGTGCCGTCCGGGCGGTGGACCACGATCTTGACGTCCATCTGCGGCTTCAGGTCGCCGCCGATCACGACATCGATCTTCTCGTCGCCGGTCAGGCCCAGGCTTTCCCACGAATCGGCGCCGCGGAACTGCAGCGGCAGCACGCCCATGCCGACCAGGTTGGCGCGGTGGATCCGCTCGAAACTGCGCGCCACCACGGCCTTGATGCCGAGCAATTGCGTGCCCTTGGCGGCCCAGTCGCGCGAGGAGCCGGTGCCGTACTCCTCGCCGCCGAAGATCACGGTCGGCACGCCCTGCTCGATGTACTTCATCGCGGCGTCGTAGATGAACATCTTCTCGTTGCCCGGCTGAAACAGCGTGAGCCCGCCCTCCTCGCGCGAACCCTCCGCATCGGCCGGGATCATGAGGTTCTTGATGCGCACGTTGGCGAAGGTGCCGCGCATCATCACGTCATGGTTGCCGCGGCGCGAGCCGTAGCTGTTGAAGTCGGCCTTCGCCACGCCGTGCGCCTTGAGCCAGATGCCCGCCGGCGAGCTTTCCTTGATCGAGCCGGCCGGTGAAATGTGGTCGGTGGTGATCGAGTCCCCGAACAGCGCCATGATGCGCGCGCCTGTGAAGCCGGCGTCGCTCGCGTGCGGCTCCATCTTGAAGCCCTCGAAGAACGGCGGCTCGGCGATGTAGGTCGACTTGGGCCAGTCGTAGACCTGCCCCTTGGTGCCCTTGATGCTGCTCCAGAGCTTGCCCGGGTTGTCCTTGATCTGCTCGTAGTTCTTCCGGAAGGCCTTGGCGTTCATCGCGAAGCGCAGGTTGTCGTCGATCTCCTTCGGGCTGGGCCAGATGTCGCCGAGGTAGACGTCCTGCCCCTTCTTGCCCTTGCCCACCGGCTGGGTCATGAGGTCGACCATCACGTTGCCCGCGATCGCGAAGGCCACCACCAGCGGCGGCGAGGCCAGGAAGTTGGCCTTCAGGTTCGGATGGATGCGGGCTTCGAAATTGCGATTGCCCGACAGCACCGCGGCACCGATCAGGTTGTTCTTGGTGATGACTTCGTTGATCTCGGGCGTGAGGTCGCCGGCATTGCCGATGCAGGTGGTGCAGCCGTAGCCGGCCAGGTAGAAGCCGAGCTTCTCGAGGTAGGGCAGCAGACCGGCCTTCTCGAGGTACTCGGTCACGATTCGGGACCCCGGAGCCAGCGAGGTCTTGACGTGCGGCTTCACGGTGAGCCCCGCCTCCACCGCCTTCTTCGCCAGCAGGCCCGCGGCCAGCATCACGCTCGGGTTCGAGGTGTTGGTGCAAGAGGTGATGGCGGCGATCAGCACGTCGCCGTTGCCGATGGTCACCTGGCCCTTCGGCGCGGGCGGCGCGGAGGCCCCCACATGGGCTGCAGCCTTGGTGGAGCGGTTTGCGACCATTTCCATCTCGGCGCGCGGCGCACCGGGCGCAGGTGCAGCCGTCTCCTTTTCGCCGCTGCGGCCATCGTGCGTCAGCGGATAGCGCAGCTTCAGCGTGTCGGCCGGCTGGTTGAAGCCGTTGGCTTCGTTCGGCTTGCTGTAGAGCTCGGAGAACTTGGTCGCCAGGTGCCCCAGGTCGATGCGGTCCTGCGGCCGCTTCGGGCCTGCCAGGCTGGGCGACACGGTGCCGAGGTCGAGCTTCACGACCTTGGTGTATTGCAGCTCGCCCGGCGCCGGCATGCCGAACAGTCCCTGCGCCTTGTAGTAGGCCTCGAAGCGCTCGACCTCGGCGTCGGTGCGGCCGGTGCCCTTGAAATAGGCCACGGTCATCTCGTCGACCGGGAAGAAGCCCATGGTGGCGCCGTACTCGGGCGCCATGTTGCCGATGGTGGCGCGGTCGGGCACCGCGATCGAGGCGGCGCCGGGGCCGAAGAACTCGACGAACTTGCCCACCACCTTCTCGCCGCGCAGGATCGCCGTGACATAGAGCACCAGGTCGGTCGCGGTGACGCCCTCGCGCAGCTTGCCCGTGAGTTCGAAGCCCACCACGTCGGGGGTCAGCATGTAGACCGGCTGGCCCAGCATCGCGGCCTCGGCCTCGATCCCGCCCACGCCCCAGCCGACCACGCCGATGCCGTTGATCATGGTCGTGTGGCTGTCGGTGCCGACCAGCGAGTCGGGGTAGTAGGTCGGCGGATCCGCCTTGTCGTGCGGGCTCTTGTAGACGCCGCGCGCAAAGTACTCGAGATTGACCTGGTGCACGATGCCGAAGCCGGGCGGCACGACGCCGAAGGTGTCGAAGGCCTGCATGCCCCATTTCATGAACTGGTAGCGCTCGTTGTTGCGCTGGAACTCGAGCTTCATGTTGAGGTCGAGCGCCTTCGGCGTGCCGTAGTAGTCGACCATCACCGAGTGGTCGACCACCAGGTCGACCGGCACCAGCGGCTCGATGGTCTTGGGCGACTTGCCCAGCGACTGGGCCACGCTGCGCATCGCGGCCAGGTCGGCCAGCAGCGGCACCCCGGTGAAATCCTGCAGCACCACGCGGGTCACGACGAAGGGCACTTCGTCGGTGCGCTCCGCGTTGGGCGTCCAGTTGGCGAGCTGTTCGACATGCTCGGCCGTGACCTTCTGGCCGTCGCAGTTGCGCAGCACCGATTCGAGCACGATGCGGATCGAGACCGGCAGCTTGTCGACGTTGGGGTATTGCTTCGCAAGTTCCTTGAGCGACCAGTACTTGCCGGCCTTGCCCGAAGCGGTCTTGAAGGTCTTGAGCGTGGAGGCGAAGGCGTGCGCCGGTACTTTGGCCATGAAGAAACTCCTGTGTTCGTGGAAGCTCCTCAAAGATAGCAGGGTTCGGTGACGCCGGCAGCAATCGGGAGCCCGCCGGCGCGGCATCGGCTCGATGACCTGGGAGGTCATGGCTGCGGCGTGCCGGTTCACTAGGATGTCGTCCATGCACACATCGAGCGCCCCCCCGACCGCGGCCGACCCGTTCGGCGCCCACCTGCGCCACTGGCGCCAGCACCGACGCCTGAGCCAGCTCGACCTGGCCCACGAGGCTCAGGTGTCGACCCGCCACCTGAGCTACGTCGAGACCGGCCGCGCCGAGCCCAGCCGCGAGATGGTGCTGCGGCTGGCCGAGCGGCTGGAAGTGCCGCTGCGCGAGCGCAACGCGCTGCTGGTGGCCGCGGGCTACGCGCCGATGTACCGGCAACGCTCGCTCGACGACCCGGCCCTGGCGGCGGCACGGCGGGCGGTCGACCTGGTGCTCAAGGGCCACGAGCCCTTCCCCGCGCTGGCGGTCGATCGCCACTGGAATCTGGTGGCGCACAACGCGCTGGTGCCGATGCTGATGGCCGGTGCGGCCCCGCACCTGCTCGAGGCGCCGATCAACGTGCTGCGGCTCAGCCTGCACCCGGACGGCCTGGCGCCGCGGATCGCCAACCTGGCGCAATGGCGCGGCCACCTGCTCGAACGGCTGCAGCAGCAGATCGCCGCCACCGGCGATACCGCGCTGGCGGCGCTGCACGACGAACTGGCGGCCTATCCGACGCCGCAGGTGAGCCACGACGCGCCGGCCGCCGGCATCGAACTCTCCAACGTGATCGTGCCCTTCCAGCTCGTCACGCCCGACGGCGTGCTGAGCTTCATCAGCACCACCACGATCTTCGGCACCCCGGTGGACGTCACCTTGCAGGAACTCGCGGTGGAATCGTTCTTCCCGGCGGACGCGCAGACGGCGAAGGCGCTGAGCGCACTGGCGCCGCGCTGAATCGGCCGGCCGCCTGGCGGTCGCCCATGAAAAAAGCCCCGCGGGCGCGGGGCTTCGTGCTCGGACGGCCGAGGATCAGGCGGCGACCGTGGCCGCGACGTCCTTGTAGTCGTCGATCTTGTCGAAGCTCAGGTACTGGTAGATCTGGTCGCTGGCGGCGTCGAGCACGCCGACGCTCGCCATGTACTCGGCCTTGGTCGGGATCCGGCCCAGTCGCGAGCAGATCGCGGCCAGTTCGGCGCTGCCGAGGTACACATTGGAGTTCTTGCCCAGGCGGTTCGGGAAATTGCGCGTGCTGGTCGACATCACGGTCGCGCCTTCGCGCACCTGCGCCTGGTTGCCCATGCACAGCGAGCAGCCCGGCATTTCGGTGCGGGCACCGGCATTGCCGAAGACGCCGTAGTGGCCTTCCTCGGTGAGCTGCTGCGCGTCCATCTTGGTCGGCGGCGCGATCCACAGCTTGACCGGGATGTCGCGCTTGCCTTCGAGCAGCTTGGAGGCTGCGCGGAAGTGACCGATGTTGGTCATGCACGAGCCGATGAACACTTCGTCGATGGTCGCGCCGGCCACGTCCGACAGCGTCTTCACGTCGTCGGGGTCGTTCGGGCAGGCGACGATCGGCTCATGGATGTCGGCCAGGTCGATCTCGATCACGGCCGCGTAGTCGGCGTCGGCGTCGCCCTTGAGCAGCTGCGGGTCCTTGAGCCAGGCTTCCTGCGCGGCGATGCGGCGCGCCAGCGTGCGGCCGTCGGCATAGCCCTCGGCGATCATCCAGCGCATCAGCGTGATGTTGCTGTTGATGTACTCGATGATCGGTTCCTTGTTCAGGTGCACCGTGCAGCCGGCGGCCGAGCGTTCGGCCGAGGCATCGCTGAGTTCGAAAGCCTGTTCGACCTTCAGATCGGGCAGGCCCTCGATCTCGAGGATGCGGCCCGAGAAGACGTTCTTCTTGCCCTTCTTCTCGACCGTCAGCAGGCCCGCCTTGATCGCGTAGAGCGGAATCGCGTTGACCAGGTCGCGCAGGGTCACGCCCGGCTGCATCTTGCCCTTGAAGCGCACCAGCACGGATTCGGGCATGTCCAGCGGCATCACGCCGGTGGCGGCCGCGAAGGCCACCAGGCCGGAGCCGGCCGGGAAGCTGATGCCGATCGGGAAACGCGTGTGGCTGTCGCCGCCGGTGCCGACCGTGTCGGGCGTCAGCAGGCGGTTGAGCCAGCTGTGGATCACGCCGTCGCCCGGGCGCAGCGAGACGCCGCCGCGGGTGGCCATGAAGTCCGGCAGCTCGTGGTGCATCTTGACGTCGACCTTCTTCGGATAGGCCGCCGTGTGGCAGAACGACTGCATCACGAGGTCGGCGCTGAAGCCGAGGCAGGCCAGGTCCTTGAGTTCGTCGCGGGTCATCGGGCCGGTGGTGTCCTGGCTGCCGACCGAGGTCATCTTCGGCTCGCAGTAGGTGCCGGGGCGAACGCCCTGGCCTTCAGGAAGACCGCAGGCGCGGCCGACCATCTTCTGCGCCAGCGAGAAGCCCTTCTTGGTGTCCACCGGGCTGACCGGCAGGCGGAACAGCGTCGAGGCCGGCAGGCCCAGCGCCTCGCGCGCCTTGGCCGTGAGGCCGCGGCCGATGATCAGGGGAATGCGGCCGCCGGCACGCACTTCGTCGAACAGCACGTCGCTCTTGACGGAGAACTCGGCAATCACCTTGCCGTCCTTGAGCGCCTTGCCCTCATAGGGACGCAGCTCGACCACGTCGCCCATGTTCATCTGGCTGACGTCGAGTTCGATCGGCAGCGCGCCGGAGTCTTCCATCGTGTTGTAGAAGATCGGAGCAATCTTTCCGCCGAGGCAGACGCCACCGAAGCGCTTGTTCGGCACATACGGAATGTCTTCGCCGGTGAACCACAGCACCGAATTGGTCGCACTCTTGCGCGACGAGCCCGTGCCGACCACGTCGCCGGCGTAGGCCACCAGATGACCGCGGGCGCGCAGGTCCTCGATGAACTTGACCGGGCCGCGCTTGCCGTCTTCCTCGGGAACGATGCCGGGACGCGCGTTCTTGTGCATCGCCAGTGCGTGCAAGGGAATGTCCGGACGCGTGGTCGCATCAGGCGCGGGCGACAGGTCGTCGGTGTTGATTTCGCCTGCGACCTTGAAGATGCTGACGGTGATGCTTTGCGGCACTTCGGGGCGGCTGGTGAACCATTCGGCATCGGCCCAGCTCTGCAACACCGACTTGGCGTTCGCATTGCCCTTGTCGGCCTTCTCCTTGACGTCGTGGAACTGGTCGAACATCAGCAGGGTCTTCTTCAGGCCTTCGGCCGCGACGGCGCCGACTTCGGCGTCGTCCAGCAGGTCGACCAGCGGTCCGATGTTGTAGCCACCGAGCATGGTGCCGAGCAGTTCGGTCGCGCGGGCGCGCGTGAGCAGCAGGCTCTTCTCGGTGCCGTGGGCCACGGCCGCGAGGTAGCTGGCCTTGACCTTGGCGGCGTCGTCCACGCCCGCCGGCACGCGGTTCGTCAGCAGGTTGAGCAGGAAATCGGCCTGGGCCACGGCCGGCGACTTCATGAGCTCGATCAGTTCGGCAGTCTGCTTGGCGGTCAGCGGCAGCGGCGGGATGCCGAGCGCGGCGCGTTCGGCAACATGTTCAACGTAGGCTTGCAACATCTTCTTTTCTCCGGATACACAAAAGGGCGGGCGGCTCCCGCCCGAAAGCGGGAGCCGCGCCTTGACGGATGACTACTGCTTCTTGGTGGCCGGCGCAGCGTCGGCGCCGTCGAACAGGCTCTTGGGCGGGTTCTTCTTCATGTCCTCGGCCACTTCGGCCTGCTTGGCAGCCTGGCATTCGTCGGCCAGCCGCAGGCCCTGCTTCTGGCTCATCAGCATCGACTTGTTGCCCAGCTGCAGCCACATGGCCTCGCGGACCGGGTCTTCGAGCCGGACCGCGCCGGTGCGGCTGGTGACCGGGTGCAGGCGGTACTTCACGTTGGCATGCGTCAGGATGAAGAAGCCGGGCTTCTTGGGATCGGGCTCGATGTTCACGCTGGCGCCGAGTTCGCACTTGATGGTGCCGGTCAGGATGGTCTCGGCGACCTTCAGGTCCTGCTCCGAGAGCGTGATGTCGGTGTCTTCGCTGATGGGTTTGGCCTCTTCGACCTTCTTGATGATGCGCTTGGGCACCACCTTCTGCACGACCTTCTTGCCGGTCGTGTTGGCTGCCGGCTGCTTCGCCGGGGTGCTTGCAGCATTGGTCTGGGCCATCGCCGCGAGCGGCAATGCGAGGGCGGTGGCGGCGATCAGGGCAATCGTCTTCATGGGTAGGTTCTTTCGGGGGTGGATTTCAGGAGATGGCGGGAGCGAACCAGGCCTGTGCCTCGGGAGGCAGGCTGCGGCCGGTGGCGTGCGCCCGTTCAAGCACCTGCCAGAAATGGCGGTAACTGGCGCGGTCATGCAATGTGCCATTGATACTGACCGGCGCCCACGCTGCGGCTGCCGCCGCGGACATGATTTTTGTAGCGATTTGAATCTGCCGCTCGTCGGGCGCGAAGGCCTCGAGGATCGGGCGGATCTGGTTCGGATGGATGCTCCACATCCGGGTGTAGCCGAATTCGAGGGCCGCCTTGCGGGCCGCGGCGCGCATCGCGTCGATGTCGTTGAACTCGGTCACGACGCAGTGCGAAGGCACCTTGCCATGCGCATGGGCGGCCGATGCGATCTCGAGCTTGGCGCGCACCACCAGCGGGTGCGTGAATTGCCCGGCGGCAGCCATGCCGTCGGCCGGAATGGCGCCGCCGTGCGCCGAGACGAAATCCATCAGCCCGAAGCTCAGCGACTGCACCCGGGGGTGGGCCGCGATCTCGAAGGCATGGTGCACCGCCAGCGGCGATTCGATCAGCACATGCAACGGCAGCGCGTCGGCATCGGCGGCGTCGAGCGCCTGCACGGCCTCGAGAACGTCGGCGATCGTTTCCACCTTGGGCACCATCAGGTGACTCAGGCGATGGCCGGCCCGGCCGGCGATCGTCATGACGTCGCCGGGGAACGAAGGGTGATCGACCGGATGGACCCGCGCGCCGACACGCATGCCGGCGGCCGCGGAGAGCGCGAGCTCGGTGACCAGCGCCGCATGCTCGGCCTCGCCGCCGACCGGGGCTCCGTCCTCACAGTCGAGGGTAACGTCGAACACGCAGGCGCCGAATTCCTGGGCCAGCTCGGCCTGCAGCGCCAGGCTCTTGCGCATGCGTGCTTCGACACCGCTGTAGTGGTCGCAGACCGGCAGCGCCACCGCGCCGGCCTGGGCACCGAGCAGCACCTCGCGCGGATGAGAAGTCGAAATGCTCACGCTCATGCTTTCTTCTGCGCCACGATGAACATGCGCGGAAAGGCCAGCAGCAGCCGGCCATCGGTGCGCGCCGGATAGGCCCGCGCAATGCGGCGTTCGTATTCGGCCAGGTAGCTGGTCTTGAGTTCGCTGGGCAAGGGGTCGACGAAGGGCTTGAGGCCTGTGCCGCTGACCCATTCGACGATGGCCGCCGCGGAGGCCATCGGATGCTGGTAGGCGGTGCGCCAGACATCGACCGTCGCCGCCTCGCGGGCGAGCAGGTCGTAGTAGCCGTCGATCGCCAGCAGTTGGGTGCGCAGCCGGTCGGGATTGCCGATGGCCTGCGCCCAGGGTGCCTCGGCCGCCACCTCGCGCATCAGCCGATGCGTGGGCTCCTGCCGGTTGTCGGGCATCTGGATCGCCAGCACGCCCCCGGGCGCCAGTGCCGCGAAGAGCCTGGGGATCAGGGCCTCGTGATCGGGCACCCACTGCAGGGCGGCATTGGCATAGATGAGGTCGGGCGCCGCCTCGGGCGCCCAGGTCGCGATGTCGCCGAGCTCGAAGCGGGCCTGCGGCAGGCGCTCGCGCGCGCTCGCGAGCATCGCCTCGGAGTTGTCGGTGCCGACGACGGCAGCACCGGGAAAGCGCTGCACCAGCAGCTCGGTGGAATTGCCCGGCCCGCAGCCGAGGTCGAACACGCGCGGGGCCTCGGCCAGCGGCACGCGTGCCAGCAACTCCCGGGCCGGACGCGTGCGCTCGTCCTCGTAGCGGCTGTAGAGCGCGGGATTCCAGTCGAGCATGCAGCGACGGCTTACAGCAGGTGGGCGACGCCGGCCTGTTCGTCCTGCAGTTCCTTGAGCGTCTTGTTGATGCGCTCCTGGCTGAAGGCGTCGATCTCGAGGCCTTCGACCAGCTTGTACTCGCCGTTCTCGCAGGTGACCGGGAAACCGAACATGGTGTCCTTCGGAATGCCGTACTGGCCGTCCGAGGGGATGCCCATCGTGACCCACTTGCCCTTGGTGCCCAGCGCCCAGTCGCGCATGTGGTCGATCGCGGCGTTGGCGGCCGAGGCGGCCGACGACAGGCCGCGCGCCTCGATGATGGCGGCACCGCGCTTGCCGACCGTCGGCAGGAACACGTTGGCGTTCCATTCCTGGTCGTTGATCATCTTGGCGACGCTTTCGCCGTTGATGGTGGCGAAGCGGTAGTCGGCGTACATCGTGGGCGAATGGTTGCCCCAGACGGTGAGCTTCTCGATGTCGGCCACGGCCTTGCCGGTCTTGGCGGCGAGCTGGCTGGCGGCGCGGTTGTGGTCGAGGCGCAGCATGGCGGTGAAGTTCTTGCGCGGCAGGTCCGGTGCGCTCTTCATCGCGATGTAGGCGTTGGTGTTGGCCGGGTTGCCGACCACCAGCACCTTCACGTTGCGGCTGGCCACGGCGTTGAGCGCCTTGCCCTGTGCGGTGAAGATGGCGCCGTTGACGGCCAGCAGTTCGGCGCGTTCCATGCCCGGGCCGCGCGGACGCGAGCCCACCAGCAGCGCGTAGTCGGCGTCCTTGAAGGCGGTCATCGGATCGCTGTGGGCTTCCATGCCGACCAGCAGCGGGAAGGCGCAGTCGTCGAGCTCCATCATCACGCCCTTGAGCGCCTTTTGCGGGCCTTCGACGGGGACTTCGAGCAATTGCAGGATGACCGGCTGGTCCTTGCCCAGCATTTCGCCGGAGGCGATGCGGAACAGCAGGGCGTAACCGATTTGGCCAGCGGCACCGGTGACGGCAACGCGAACGGGCTTTTTGCTCATGGGAAAACTCCAGGAAATGAGTGAAAACGGTGCGTGGCCGCACGCTGCGGCCACAAGGTCGGGCCGGACGATGGCGCCCAGGCTTCGGACGTCTTCGATTTTATGCCGATTTGCGGTTTCGGTGGCGCCTGTCTTATGTCTTATATAAGATGTCGCCCGGAAAGCACCCGCCGCGGTGCGCCGATGCACCCATGACCACCTCTCCCACCGCCGTCGCCGAGCTCGCCACGCCGTCGTTCAGTCCGCTCTACCAGCAGATCAAATCGCTGATCCTGCAGAGCCTGCACGCCGGCGAATGGAAGCCGGGCGAACCGATTCCGAGCGAAATCGACCTCGCGGCGCGCTTCCGGGTCAGCCAGGGCACGGTGCGCAAGGCCATCGACGAACTCGCGGCCGAGAACCTCGTGGTGCGCCGCCAGGGCAAGGGCACTTTCGTCGCGACCCACGCCGAGCAGCACGTGCAGTACCGCTTCCTCAAGCTGGTTCCGGACAACGGCGATGTCGACGGCGAAGGGCCGGCCCAGCGCACGATCGTCGATTGCCGGCGCCAGCGCGCCAGCGCCGATGTCGCCCGCGCGCTGGCGCTGCGCACCGGCGACGCCGTGCTCCAGGTGCGCCGCGTGCTGGCCTATCGCGGCACGCCGACCATCCTGGAGGAGCTCTGGCTGCCGGGAACGCCGTTCAAGGGGCTCACGGCCGAACGGCTCACCGCATGGCGCGGGCCCATGTACGCGCTGTTCGAGACCGAATTCGGCGTGCGCATGGTGCGCGCCGAGGAAAAAATCCGCGCCGTTCTGCCGGACGCGGCGCAGGCCGCGCTGCTGGCCGTCACTTGCGCAACGCCGCTGCTGAGCGTGGAACGCCTGGCCCATACGTACCACGACACCCCGATGGAATTGCGCCGCGGCCTCTACCGTACGGACACGCACCACTACCGAAACGAGCTGGGGTGAACAGGCTCGCCGACGGCGCGCGGGAACTCGATCATCCGAGTGTCCCGGTGCGATGACCTATCCTCGCCGAGCGGCACGATGGTGCATTGCAATAGAATTTTGAGTTGTTTGCATTTCCTTGCTTCAGAACAAGCCGCCCTCTAAAAAATACCGAAAGCCCCCATGACAGAGCTGGCCAACCCTCCCCGACCGCCGCGGCGCGAGTTCCGCAACATCAACGCGATCACCGATCTGACGACCTACCGGTTTCCGCCGGCGGCGCTGGTCTCGATCCTGCACCGCATCAGCGGCGTGCTGATGTTCCTGCTGCTGCCCTTCATCATCTGGATGTTCGACACCTCGGTGTCTTCCGAGATTTCCTTCGCGCGCTTCACGGCCGCCTTCAGCGTCGGGATCGGATTCCTTCCGGGCTGGTTCCTCAAGCTCGTGGCGCTGGCGCTGATCTGGGCCTACCTGCATCACTTCATCGCCGGCCTGCGCCACCTGTGGATGGACGTGAACCACGCCGCGGTGGAAAAGAAGAGCGGCAACAGCACGGCACTCGCCACGCTGTTCCTGAGCGTTCTGCTGACCGTCGTCCTCGGCGCCAAGCTGTTCGGCCTTTACTGAATCTAGGAACCAGACTATGTCCGTGAACTACGGCTCCAAGCGCATCGTCGTCGGTGCGCACTATGGCTTGCGCGACTGGCTCAGCCAGCGCATCACCGGCGCGCTGATGGCGCTCTTCACCGTGATCCTGCTGGCGCAGGTGATCTTCAAGCGCGGCCCGATCGGCTACGACCTCTGGGCCGGCATCTTCGCCGCCCAATGGATGAAGGTGCTCACCTTCGTGGTGATCGCCTCGCTGCTCTATCACGTGTGGGTCGGCATGCGCGACGTCTGGATGGACTACGTCCAGCCGGTCGCCATCCGCCTGCTGCTGCAAGTTTTCACGATCGTCTGGCTTGTCGGTTGCGCGGGTTGGGCCATTCAAGTGCTCTGGAGGCTCTAACCCAATGACTTACACCAAAGACCAAATCACCAAGCGCAAGTTCGACGTCGTGATCGTCGGCGCCGGCGGCTCCGGCATGCGTGCATCCCTGCAACTGGCACGCGCCGGCCTCAACGTCGCCGTGCTGTCGAAGGTGTTCCCGACCCGCTCGCACACCGTCGCCGCCCAAGGCGGCGTCGGCGCCTCGCTCGGCAACATGAGCGAGGACAACTGGCACTACCACTTCTACGACACGATCAAGGGCTCCGACTGGCTCGGCGACCAGGACGCGATCGAGTTCATGTGCCGCGAAGCACCCAAGGTGGTGTATGAGCTCGAGCACTTCGGCATGCCCTTCGACCGCAACCCGGACGGCACGATCTACCAGCGTCCGTTCGGCGGCCATACCGCGAACTACGGCGAAAAGCCGGTGCAGCGCGCCTGCGCCGCGGCCGACCGCACCGGCCACGCGATGCTGCACACGCTCTACCAGAAGAACGTCGAGGCCCGCACCCAGTTCTTCGTCGAATGGATGGCGCTCGACCTGATCCGCGACGCCGAAGGCGACGTGGTCGGCGTGACCGCGCTCGAGATGGAAACCGGCGACCTGCACATCCTGCAGGCCAAGACCGTGCTGCTGGCCACCGGCGGCGCAGGGCGCATCTTCGCGGCCTCGACCAACGCCTTCATCAACACCGGCGACGGCCTCGGCATGGCCGCGCGCTCGGGCATCCCGCTGCAGGACATGGAGTTCTGGCAGTTCCACCCGACCGGCGTGGCCGGCGCCGGCGTGCTGCTGACCGAAGGCTGCCGCGGCGAAGGCGCGATCCTGCTCAACAGCAATGGCGAGCGCTTCATGGAGCGCTATGCCCCCACCCTGAAGGACCTGGCGCCGCGCGACTTCGTCTCGCGCTCGATGGACCAGGAAATCAAGGAAGGCCGAGGCTGCGGTCCCAACAAGGACTACGTGCTGCTGAAGCTCGACCACCTCGGTGCCGAGACCATCCACAAGCGGCTGCCCTCGGTGTACGAAATCGGCGTCAACTTCGCCAACGTCGACA
The DNA here is from genome assembly GCF_052114385.1 of Variovorax sp. M-6. Lineage (NCBI taxonomy): Bacteria > Pseudomonadati > Pseudomonadota > Betaproteobacteria > Burkholderiales > Comamonadaceae > Variovorax > Variovorax sp. M-6. Next base: position 487,234 of record NZ_JBFREQ010000001.1, read on the forward strand.
TCACCAAGGAACCGATCCCGGTGGTGCCGACCATCCACTACCAGATGGGCGGCATCCCGACCAACATCAACGGCCAGGTCGTGATCCAGAAGGGCGAGGACAACAGCGCCGTGGTCAACGGCCTCTATGCGGTGGGCGAATGCTCCTGCGTGAGCGTGCACGGCGCCAACCGCCTGGGCACCAACTCGCTGCTCGACCTGCTGGTGTTCGGCCGCGCGGCCGGCAACCACATCGTCGAGTTCAACGACAAGCTCAAGGAGCACAAGGACCTGCCGGCCGATGCCGCCGACCGAACCCTGGAGCGCCTGAACCAGCTCGAGGCCTCGACCTCGGGCGAGTACGCGCAGGACGTGGCCAACGAGATCCGCTCGGTGATGCAGCAGCACGCAGCCGTGTTCCGCAAGCAGGCCACGATGGACGAAGGCGTGAAGAAGATCGCCGACGTGCGCAAGCGCGTCGCCTCCGTCACCCTCAAGGACAAGTCGCGGGTCTTCAACACCGCGCGCATCGAAGCGCTGGAAGTCGACAACCTGATCGAAGTGGCGCAGGCCACGATGGTCTCGGCCGCCGCCCGCCGCGAATGCCGCGGCGCCCACACGGTCGAAGACTACGAGCGTCCCGCCGACGATCCGGTGGCGCCGCTGGGCCGCAACGACGCCGAGTGGATGAAGCACACGCTCTGGTACAGCCAGGACAACCGCCTTTCCTACAAGCCCGTCAAGCTGCAGCCGCTGACGGTGGCGTCGGTGCCGCCCAAGGTCCGTACATTCTGAGAACTTGCGGGACAGAGCGCCGTGGCGCATGGCGCCACAAGCTCTGTCCCCAACCGATTAAAAAAAGGTCATCCCGATGAAGCGCACATTCCAGATCTACCGCTACGACCCGGACAAGGACGCCAAGCCCTACATGCAGACCATCGAGATCGAACTCGACGGCCACGAGCGCATGCTGCTGGACGCCCTCATGAAGCTCAAGGCGCAGGACCCGACGCTGTCGTTCCGCCGCTCCTGCCGCGAAGGCGTCTGCGGCTCGGATGCGATGAACATCAACGGCAAGAACGGCCTGGCCTGCCTGACCAACATGCTGACGCTCAAGGGCACGATCGTGCTCAAGCCGCTGCCCGGCCTGCCGGTGATCCGCGACCTGATCGTGGACATGACGCAGTTCTTCAAGCAGTACAACTCGATCAAGCCCTACCTGCAGAACGACACCGTGCCGCCCGAGAAGGAGCGCCTGCAGTCGCCCGAGGAGCGCGACGAGCTCAACGGCCTGTACGAGTGCATCCTGTGCGCGAGCTGCTCCACCAGCTGCCCGAGCTTCTGGTGGAACCCCGACAAGTTCGTCGGCCCGGCCGGCCTGCTGCAAGCCTACCGCTTCATCGCCGACAGCCGCGACGAAGCCACCGGCGAGCGCCTGGACAACCTGGAAGACCCGTACCGCCTGTTCCGCTGCCACTCGATCATGAACTGCGTCGACGTGTGCCCCAAGAACCTGAACCCGACCCGGGCCATCGGCAAGATCAAGGAACTCATGGTGCGTCGCGCCATCTAGCCCAAGTGACGGACCCGATGCAAGCCACCGACGACCTCTCCGAGCCGATCAGCGTGCGTGCGCTGAGCAAGCTCAAGTGGCGCTGCCGGCGCGGCCTGCTTGAAAACGACCTGTTCATTGCCCGCTTCTTCGAACGGCACGAGGCAAGCCTGACCCGCGGGCAGGCACAGGCACTGGAGACATTGATGGACCTGTCGGACAACGACCTGCTCGACCTCCTGCTCGCGCGAAAGGAGCCCGAGCCCGGATGGGCCGGGGCCGAGGTGGTCGAACTGCTGCGGCTGATGCGCAGCGACGGTGCGCAATCCCTATCTTCCTGATCCATTCTTTGAAAGACACTCGAAATGAAAGCATCCGAGAACAAGGCCACTCTGTCGTTCAGCAACGGCGGACAGAACGTCGAGCTACCGATCTACAAGGGGACCCTCGGCCCTGACGTGATCGACATCCGCAAGCTCTACGCCCAGACGGGCATGTTCACCTACGACCCGGGCTTCATGTCGACGGCCTCGTGCGAATCGGCCATCACCTACATCGACGGCGACAAGGGCGAGCTGCTGTACCGCGGCTACCCGATCGAGCAGCTCGCGACCAACTGCGACTTCCTCGAAACCTGCCACCTGCTGCTGTACGGCGAGCTGCCCGACCAGGGCAAGAAGACCAGCTTCACGAAGCTCGTGACCAACCACACGATGGTCAACGAGCAGATGCAGTTCTTCCTGCGCGGTTTCCGCCGCGACGCGCACCCGATGGCCATCATGACCGGCCTGGTCGGCGCGCTGTCGGCCTTCTATCACGACAGCACGGACATCAACAATCCGAAGCACCGCGAGATCGCCGCGATCCGCCTGATCGCGAAGATGCCGACGCTGGTCGCCATGGCCTACAAGTACACCGTGGGCCAGCCCTACATGTACCCGAAGAACGACCTCAGCTATGCGGGCAACTTCCTGCACATGATGTTCGCGACGCCGTGCGAGGAGTACAAGGTGAGCCCGGTGCTCGAGCGCGCGCTCGACCGCATCTTCATTTTGCATGCCGACCACGAGCAGAACGCCTCGACCTCGACCGTGCGCCTGTGCGGCTCGTCGGGCACCAACCCCTTCGCGGCGATCGCGGCCGGCGTGGCCTGCCTCTGGGGCCCGGCCCACGGCGGCGCCAACGAGGCGGCGCTCAACATGCTTTACGACATCCAGAAGGCGGGCGGCGTCGACAAGATCGGCGAGTTCATCAAGCAGGTCAAGGACAAGAACTCGAACGTCAAGCTGATGGGCTTCGGGCATCGCGTCTACAAGAACTACGACCCGCGCGCCAAGCTGATGCAGGAAACCTGCAAGGAAGTGCTGGGCGAACTGGGCCTCGAGAACGATCCCCTGTTCAAGCTCGCGATGGCGCTCGAGAAGATCGCCCTGGAAGACGAATACTTCGTCTCGCGCAAGCTCTACCCGAACGTCGACTTCTACTCGGGCATCGTGCAGCGCGCGATCGGCATCCCGGTGCCGCTGTTCACCGCCGTCTTCGCGCTCGCGCGCACCGTCGGCTGGATTGCCCAGCTCAACGAGATGATCGGCGACCCCGACTACAAGATCGGCCGCCCGCGCCAACTCTTCGAAGGCTCGGTCAAGCGCGACGTCAAGCCGATCGCACAACGCTGATTGCCGTCAGGCTCTCACACAGGAAAGCTGCCTTCGGGCAGCTTTTTTGCGTTTTGGCTGACAGGAAGCCGAACTGCGGGCGAATACCTTGATAGCGTCAACCACACCAAGGAGTTCCGCCATGAAGAAACTTGCCGCCATGATCGCCGTCCTCTTCGCCTTCACCGTGCCGCTGGCCGGCTGCAACACCATGAAGGGTGCCGGCCAGGACATCCAGAAGGGTGGCCAGAAGATGGAAGACGCCGCGCAGAAGAAGCAATAGGCCGGCAGCCTGGGCCCGCGGCGCTCATCGCGCCGCGGCATTAAAGCCATCTCCGATCGCGATGGCCCCGACATCGAAACTGAGGGAAAATAGGCGCTTCCATCTCTGAACGAGATGCCAAAGCCCAATGACTTCCTCAGAGCGCAGTTTCGCCCGCCGCATCGACCTCACGTCGCTGCAGTTGTTCGTGGCCGTCTGCGAACTCGGCAGCATCGGCCGCGCCGCGGAGCGTGAATTCATCGCGGCGTCGGCCATCAGCAAGCGGCTGTCCGACCTCGAAGCCACCCTCGGCACTCCCCTGCTCTACCGCCACGCGCGCGGCGTCGACCTGACGCCGGCCGGCGAGAGCCTGCTGCACCATGCGCGCTCGGTGCTCTACAGCCTCGAGAAGATGCAGGGCGAACTCAGCGAGTACGCCGACGGCGTGCGCGGGCACGTCCGGGTGCACGCCAACATCTCGGCCATCGTTCAGTTCCTTCCCGAGGACCTCGGCGCCTTCACGCGCGAGCACGACGCGATCAAGATCGACCTCGAAGAGCACTTGAGCAGCGAGGTCGTGCGCGCCGTTCACGAGGGCGCGGCCGACCTCGGCGTCTGCCACGTCGCCGACGGCGCGGCCGAACTGCAGAGCCTGCCCTACCGCGACGACGCGCTGGCGCTGATCGTGCCCGCAGGCCACGCGCTGGCATCCGAGCGGGTGATCGATTTCGTCGACTCGCTGGCCTACGACCACGTCGGCCTGCACACCAACAGCTCGATTTATGTCGCGATGCACCAGGCCGCGCTGGCCGCAAGCCGCAGCATCCGCCTGCGCATCCACGTGACGGGCCTCGACGCGATGTGCCGGATGATCGAGAACGGCCTCGGCGTCGGCGTGATGCCGCTGCGCGCCTTCGAGCTGATGCAGGGCGGCATCGGCCGCGGCCTGACCAGCGTCGCGCTCAACGACGCCTGGGCCGCGCGCCAGATCCGCCTGATCGCACGCGACTTCTCGACCCTGCCGGTCGCCGCCCGCATGCTCGTCAAGCACCTGCACACGCCGGCCGACGCGACGCCCGCGCAGCTGGCCGCATAAGACAATTCACCTCCCCACGAAAGAGACCCATGGCACGCACGCTCTACGACAAACTCTGGGACGAACACGTCGTCCACACCGAGGAAGACGGCACCTCGATCCTCTACATCGACCGCCACCTGGTGCACGAAGTCACCAGCCCTCAGGCTTTCGAAGGGCTGCGCGAGGCCGGGCGCAAGCTGTGGCGCATCAGCTCGGTGGTGGCGACGGCCGACCACAACACGCCGACCACCCACTGGGAACTGGGCTACGACGGCATCACCGATCCCGTCAGCAAGGAACAGATCACCACGCTGGACACGAACATCAAGGAATTCGGCGCCGCCGCCTTCTTCCCGTTCCTGAGCAAGCGCCAGGGCATCGTGCACGTGATCGGGCCCGAATCGGGCGCCACCCTGCCCGGCATGACCGTGGTCTGCGGCGACTCGCACACCTCGACCCACGGCGCCTTCGGCGCGCTCGCGCACGGCATCGGCACCAGCGAGGTCGAGCACGTGATGGCGACCCAGACCCTGCTCGCCAAGAAGGCCAAGAACCTGCTCGTGAAGGTCGAAGGCAAGCTGCCGCTCGGCTGCACCGCCAAGGACATCGTGCTCGCGGTCATCGGCAGGATCGGCACCGCCGGCGGCACGGGCTACACCATCGAGTTCGCCGGTTCGGCGATCCGCGACCTGAGCATGGAAGGCCGCATGACGGTCTGCAACATGGCGATCGAGGCCGGCGCACGCGCCGGGCTGGTGGCGGTGGACGACAAGACCATCGCCTACGTGAAGGGCCGCCCGCTGGCGCCGACCGGCGTCGAATGGGACCAGGCCGTCGCCTACTGGAAGACGCTGCAGTCCGACCCCGGCGCGCACTTCGACCTGGTGGTCGAGCTCGACGCCGCGCAGATCAAGCCGCAAGTCACCTGGGGCACCTCGCCCGAGATGGTGGTTCCGGTGGACGGCCGCGTGCCCGACCCGGACAAGGAAAAGGACGCCAACAAGCGCGGCGCGATCGAGCGCGCGCTGGCCTACATGGGCCTGGAGCCGAACAAGCCGATGAACGACATCCTGATCGACAAGGTCTTCATCGGCTCCTGCACCAACAGCCGCATCGAGGACATGCGCGAGGCCGCGGCGATGGTCAAGAAGCTGGGCCAGAAGGTCGCCAAGAACGTCAAGCTCGCGATGGTCGTGCCAGGCTCCGGCCTGGTGAAGGAACAAGCCGAGCGCGAAGGGCTGGATGTGATCTTCAAGGCCGCCGGCTTCGAATGGCGCGAACCCGGCTGCTCGATGTGCCTGGCGATGAACGCCGACCGGCTCGAGCCGGGCGAGCGCTGCGCATCGACCASCAACCGCAACTTCGAAGGCCGCCAGGGCGCGGGTGGGCGCACCCATCTCGTGAGCCCGGCGATGGCTGCCGCTGCCGCCGTGCACGGCCACTTCGTCGACGTTCGTCAATTCGCCTGATCCCGGAGCCCGCACCATGCAAAAGTTCACCGTACACAAGGGCCTCGTGGCGCCGATGGACCGCGAGAACGTCGACACCGACGCGATCATCCCGAAGCAGTTCCTGAAGTCGATCCGCAAGACCGGCTTCGGCCCCAACCTGTTCGACGCCTGGCGCTACCTGGACCCGGGCGAGCCGGGCCAGGACCCGAAGTCGCGCAAGCCGAACCCCGATTTCGTGCTGAACCAGCCGCGCTATGCGGGCGCCTCGGTGCTGATCGCGCGCAAGAACTTCGGCTGTGGCTCGTCGCGCGAGCACGCGCCCTGGGCGCTCGACCAGTACGGCTTCCGCGCCATCATCGCGCCGAGCTACGCCGACATCTTCTTCAACAACAGCTTCAAGAACGGCCTGCTGCCGATCGTGCTGAGAGACGCCCAGGTGGCGCAGCTGTTCGACGAGACCTTCGCGTTCCCGGGCTACAGCCTGACCATCGATCTCGAGCGCCAGGTGGTGATCAAGCCGGACGGCAGCGAGATTCCGTTCGAAGTCCAGGCCTTCCGCAAGTACTGCCTGATCAACGGGCTGGACGACATCGGCCTGACCCTGCGCCACAAGGACAAGATCAAGGCCTTCGAGGCCGAGCGCCTGGCCGCCAAGCCCTGGCTGTCGCACCAGCTGATCGCCTGATGGATGTGGCCCGCCCGAGGGGGCCGCAGGCCGCCTTGGGGCGGCCCGGCGCCCGCCTGAGCCTCTCCCCGTTCAACCCAACCTCTAGCTCCTCATGAAAATCGCAGTCCTCCCCGGTGATGGCATCGGCACCGAAATCGTCGCCGAAGCCATCCGCGTGCTCGAAACGCTCGACCTGAAGTTCGAAATGGAATCGGCGCTGGTCGGCGGCGCGGCCTACGAGGCCCACGGCCACCCGCTGCCCGAATCCACGCTGAAACTGGCCAAGGAGGCCGACGCGGTGCTGTTCGGCGCCGTGGGCGACTGGAAGTACGACCAGCTCGAACGCTCGCTGCGCCCCGAACAGGCCATCCTGGGCCTGCGCAAGAACCTCGGCCTGTTCGCCAACTTCCGTCCGGCCATCTGCTATGAGCAGCTGGTCGACGCCTCCAGCCTGAAGCCCGAGCTGATCGCGGGCCTGGACATCCTGATCATCCGCGAGCTGACCGGCGACATCTATTTCGGCCAGCCGCGCGGCCGCCGCACCGCGGTCGACGGCCATTTCCCGGGCGCCGAGGAAGCCTTCGACACCATGCGCTACTCGCGCCCCGAGGTCGAGCGCATCGCCCACGTCGCCTTCCAGGCGGCGCGCAAGCGCAGCAAGCGCGTGACCAGCGTCGACAAGGCCAACGTGCTCGAGACCTTCCAGTTCTGGAAGGACATCGTGACCGAGGTCGGCAAGGAGTACCCCGACGTCGAGCTCGACCACATGTACGTCGACAACGCCGCGATGCAGCTGGTCAAGGCACCCAAGAAGTTCGACGTGGTGGTGACCGGCAACATGTTCGGCGACATCCTGTCGGACGAGGCCGCGATGCTCACCGGCTCGATCGGCATGCTGCCCTCGGCCTCGCTCAATGCCAGCAACCAGGGCCTCTACGAGCCCAGTCACGGCAGCGCGCCCGACATTGCCGGCAAAGGGGTTGCCAATCCTTTGGCTACAATCCTGTCCGCTGCCATGATGCTTCGCTTCTCCCTCAACCAGCCCGAGGCTGCCGACCGGATCGAGTCGGCGGTCAAGTCCGTGCTGGCCCGGGGATTGCGCACGGCAGACATCTGGTCCGCGGGCACGACCAGGGTCGGCACCCGCGAAATGGGCGACGCGGTGGTGGCAGCCATCTCCTCTTCGATCACCAAAAAGACGATTACCGGCTAACCGCAGCCCGCTTCGTCACGCCCTCCCCCGGCTCGACGAGCCGGGCGCAAAGAAAAGACAACTTTCTTTTTTTCACAAGGGCACTTTGAAATGGCGAACGCAAATCAACCTCTGGTCGGCCTCGTGGGCTGGCGCGGCATGGTCGGCTCGGTCCTGATGGACCGGATGCAGGCCGAAGGCGACTTCGGACTGATCGAGCCGGTCTTCTTCTCGACTTCCAACGCCGGCGGCAAGGCCCCGGCGATGGCCAAGAACGAGACCACGCTGAAGGACGCCTACGACATCGAGGCACTGAAGAAGTGCGACATCGTCGTCACCGCCCAGGGCGGCGACTACACGACCGAGGTGTTCGCCAAGCTTCGCGCCGCGGGCTGGAAGGGCCACTGGATCGACGCCGCGTCCACGCTGCGCATGAACGACGACGCGATCATCGTGCTCGATCCGGTCAACCTGCCGGTGATCCAGAACGCGCTCGCCAAGGGCGGCAAGAACTGGATCGGCGGCAACTGCACCGTCAGCTGCATGCTGATGGGCGTGGGCGCGCTCTACAAGGCCGGCCTGGTCGAGTGGATGACCAGCATGACCTACCAGGCGGCCTCGGGCGGCGGCGCGCAGCACATGCGCGAGCTGCTGACCCAGTTCGGCACGATCAACGCCGAGGTGCGTTCGCTGCTCGACGACCCGAAGTCGGCGATCCTCGAGATCGACCGCAAGGTGCTGGCCAGGCAGCAGTCGCTGAGCGCGGCCGAAACGGCGAACTTCGGCGCCCCGCTCGGCGGCAGCCTGATCCCCTGGATCGACAAGGACCTGGGCGACGGCATGAGCAAGGAAGAATGGAAGGGCGGTGCCGAGACCAACAAGATCCTCGGCCAGGGCGCCGGCTTCGGTACCGCGGCGACCCCGGTCGACGGCTTCTGCGTGCGCATCGGCGCGATGCGCTGCCACAGCCAGGCGCTGACCTTCAAGCTCAAGAAGGACGTCCCGGTGGCCGACATCGAGGCGCTCATGGCCGCCGACAACGAGTGGGTCAAGGTGGTGCCGAACACTCGCGAGGCCACGGTGCGCGACCTGACGCCGGTGGCCGTCACCGGCACGATGACGATTCCGGTCGGCCGCGTGCGCAAGCTCGCGATGGGCCCGGAGTACGTGGGCGCCTTCACCATCGGCGACCAGCTGCTGTGGGGCGCGGCCGAACCGCTGCGCCGCATGTTGCGGATCCTCCTTCAGGCATAAGCTTCCTTGTCGCGTCCCTTCGGGGGCGCGTCGTTGCTATACAGCAACGGCAAATGCATGACGAAGTTTGCACGCACTGGGTAGAAAAGCCTCGTCGCCTTGTCAGTGCAAGGTCTTGATGTTAACGTCCCCTTACACTTATGGGCCGAGCTGCCCCCTACCAGCATGACACGACAACCGTTGCCTGCGGCCCGCCCTTTGGCCCTCCCTCCGAGCACGACGAACGCCGGTCGCGGCCAGCTCACCCTCCTCAGTGCGGCAGTGGGTTTGGCCCTGGGCGCGTTCGCGGTCGACGCCAGCGCGTTGACCTTGGGGCGGTTGAATGTTCAGTCGGCGCTGGGCGAGCCGCTGCGCGCGGAAATCGAAGTCACCGAGATCACGCCGGCCGAAGCCGATGGGCTGAAGGTCAACATCGCCTCTTCCGAGGCTTTTCGCGCCGCCGGGATTCCATACAACGCGGCGCTGTCGGACGTCCGGGCCGGCGTCCAGAAGCGCCCCGACGGTCGCTACGTCATTCGACTCACCAGCAATCGCCTGCTCAGCGAGCCCTTCGTCGACCTGTTGCTTGAAGCCAACTGGAACACCGGCCGCATCGTGCGCGACTACACCGTCCTGCTCGACCCGCCGGCCAGCCGTCAGGCGGCGGCCCCGGTGGCCCCCGTTGCCCCCCAGATCAGCGCGCCGCCACCGCAGCGCGTCGCCCCGGCCGTCGTGCAGGCGCCTCCGAGCCGACGCGAGCGCGCAACCGCTGCGGCATCCGCAGCGCCGCCCGCCCCGGCGGAGAGCGGCACGGTACGCACGGGCACCGGCGAACACGTCAAGGTCCAGGCCGGCGATACCGCCGGGAAGATCGCCGCCGCCTACAAACCGGCCGAGGTCTCGCTCGACCAGATGCTCGTGGCCCTGCTGCGCGCCAACCCTAACGCTTTCATCGGCGGCAATGTCAACCGGATCAAGGCCGGCGCAGTGCTCGAGATGCCCGGCACGCCCCAGGCCGAAGCCATTCCCGCGGGCGAGGCGCGCCGCACCGTGACCGCGCAGAGCCAGGATTTCGGTGAATACCGCCGTCGCCTGGCCGACAACGCGCCGACCTCGCGGGTCGCCGATGCCGATCGCCAGGCCTCGGGCAAGCTGCAGGCCAATGTCGAGGACCGCAACGCGGCCAATGCCTCCAGCGACAAGCTCAAGATCTCCCAGGGCATCGCCCCGGGCCGACCCACCGAAGAACAGATCGCTCAGGCGCGCCAGGCGCAGGCCAGCAACGCCCGGGTCGCCGAGCTGTCGAAGAACATCTCCGAGCTGAACAAGATCCAGGCCGCCAGCGGCGCGACGCCAACGGCAGCCAGTCCGGCGCCGGCCGCTGCCCCGGCGCCCGCCGCGGCCGCCAGCCCCGCACCAGCCGCTGCGCCAGCCGCCGCTGCGCCAGCAGTTCCTGCCGCAGCGCCGGCCGCAGCCGGCACCCCCGCCACCGCGACGCCACCGGCCGTGGTC